>CAZPFL010000294.1:0-4105 GCA_964585785.1 uncultured Rhodospirillaceae bacterium | reverse complement strand
GTCGAGGAATCGATGCCGCCGGACAGGAAGGCGCCGAGCGGCACGTCGGCCACCATGCGGCGCTCCACCGACTGGGTCAGCAGCCGGTCCAGCGTGTCGACCGCGGCGTCGAGGTCGCCGTCGAAGGGCTCCGACGCCACGCGCTCGGCGACCCCCTTGGAATCCCAGTACGGGCGGGGCTGCGGCAGGACTCCCGGCTGAAGCTTCGCGAGGTCGAAGGTCAGCCAATGGCCGGCGGGCAGCTTGGCAATGCCGCGATAGATCGACAGCGGCGTAGGAATGTAGCTGTAGCGCATGAAGGCGCTGAGCGCCTCGGGATCGATCTCGCCGACCCAGGACGGATGCGCCAGCAGCGCCTTGAGCTCGGACGCGAACATCAGGGTCGATCCGGCCCAGCCGTAATAGAGCGGCTTCTCGCCCATGCGGTCGCGCGCCAGGTGAAGCCGCTGCGCCTGGCGGTCCCAGACGGCGAAGGCGAACATCCCGTCGCTGCGGCCGAGCATGCCGGCGACGCCGATCCGCGAGATGGCGGCGAGCAGCACTTCCGTGTCCGACGATCCGCGCCAGGAGCGGTAGCCGACGCGCTGCAGATCCTCCTTCAGCTCGCGGAAGTTATAGATTTCGCCGTTGTAGACGATGATGTACCGCCGATTGGACGAGGTCATCGGCTGGTTGCCGTTGCGGCTCAGGTCCTGGATCGAAAGCCGGCGAAAGCCGAAGGCGAGCCCGACCGCCGGGTCGACCAGCGAGCCGTCGTCGTCCGGTCCGCGGTGACGGAGCTGGCGCGCCATGCGCTGCACGATCGCCGCCATCTCCTCGGCCGGGCGGTGAGGCGTCGCATCCACGAATCCCGCAATTCCACACATCTGGCCCGGCCCCGCCCGCTCGCCTAGGCCGCCCCGCCGGGCGGCGTGGCTTCGGCCGACCGGAAGGCGCAGCAGCAGGCCTCGACGAAGGCCGGCGCGTCCCGCACCAGGCCGAGCTGGGCGGCAAGGTGGCGCCAGAACCATCGGCCCAGGCGGCCTTCCCCGCCGCGCCGGCGCGCGTACTTATAGGCCCGGCCCGCCGCCCGCGCGCAGGCGTAGCGCCGCAGCCCGCCCGGCAGGTCGGGATGATCGGCGAGGAAAAGCGCCAGCGCGTGCGTCACGCGCTGCAGCTGCCGTCCCTCGTTGGTCGAGAGGCGCCCCGGCGATTCCTGCGGCAGCCACGCCACCGGCGCCTTCACCTGCAGGAAGGGCCAGCGCCGCGCCAGCCGGAGCGTCAGCCCGTATTCCTGGGAATGGACCACGCGCTCGTCGCAGCCGCCGACGGCCCTCAGCGCGTCCGTCCGGGCAAGGAATTGACTTGGATTGAACATCGAATTTCTGATCGCCGCCTTGAGCGGCGCCTCGAGCCGCAGGACCGGCGGGTCGGCGGCATGGAATTCCAGATCGAGCGTGTCTTCCTCCGCATACCTAACGGCCTCGCCATAGGCCAGGCAAGCATCCGTATCGCGCAACGATGTCAATAACATGGCCGTCGCGTGGTCGCCGATCAGATCGTCCGCATCGACGAATTTAACGAAGGATTCGCGGGCCAGGGCGATCCCCCGGTTGGTCGCGGCCGCCGACCCGGCGTTGGGCTGGGTCTCGATGACGCAGTTCTCCCAGCCCCGGGTCAGGTCCCGGACGATCGCCAGCGAGCCGTCGGTCGAGCCGTCGTCGATGAACACGTATTGGTGCCGGAAATCGCCCTGCTGGCGGGCGATCTGCGCCAGCACACGGGGCAGGAAGGGCGCCTTGTTGTAGACGGGGACGACAAAGGACACCCCCTCGCCGCGCAGGGATGCGGTCACCAGGGGATCGCCGCGCCAGTGTAGTCGACGAAGCTGCCGCTCTGCGCCATCGACCAGCCCTCGATCACCTTGCGCATGCCGCGGACGCTGGCCTCGACGCTTACGGACGCGCTCGGGCCGCCCATGTCTGTGCGCACCCAGCCGGGGTGGAGCAGGAGGCAGCCGACGCCGCGCGGGCGGAGATCGGCCGACAGGCTCTTCACCGCCTTGTTCAGCGCCGCCTTGGAGGAGCCGTAGAGGTAATAGCCGCCGCCGCCCTGGCCGATGCTGCCGAGCCCGCTGCTGAGGAAAACCATGAGGCGGCGCTGCGAGCGCGCGACCTCGTCGAGCAGCGCCTCGGCGACCCGGAGCGGCCCCAGCGTGTTCGTCCGCAGCACGTCTTCCCAGGCGTCGAAGGGGATCGCGCCCACGTCGTAGCCGCGCGGCCCCGCGATGCCCGCGTTGTTGATCAGCAGGTCGATCGTCTCGCCGCGCAGCGCCGCCGCGAGCGCCGCGACGCTCGCCGGATCGGCCACGTCGAGCGGATGCACCGCGCCATCGAGCCCGCTCTTGGCCGGATCACGGCAGGTCGCGATGACCTGCCAGCCCTCTGCGCGGTACTGGCGGACGAATTCCCGCCCGATCCCCCGGCTCGCCCCGGTCACCAACGCTGTCGGCATGGCGGCACCTCTTCCCCCGTCATTCTCCCCGAATGAGACGGATGTCGACCCCGACGTCAAGGGTCATTCGCGACTGGCGGCCGACGCCCCGGCCCGTCACTCGGCGGCGGATTTCTCGGATTCCCCCACGCCCCGCCGGCGGCGGACGATCCAGCTCGTCAGCTCGCCGACGACAATCGCGATCGCCGCGACGAAGATCGGCCGCACCGCGTGCAGGATCGAATGCATGGTGTCCCCCGGCGCGCCGGCGCCGATCAGCTCGTCGCCGGCGGAGACCCCGAACAGGCTGACCATGAAGGCAACGATCATCGGCGCGCGGGCGACGATCAGCCGGCCGAGGATCTGAAAGGCCAGGCGCAATCCCGCCACCGCCGCCGCGCCGAACGCTTCCCGTGTCAGGACGCCGACGGTCGGCATCCGCGCCGGCCCCGGCTCGACGATCCGGCCGACCAGGACGACCCCGATGGCGCCCGCCGTGGGCGCCGCCGCATGCAGCCAGCCTGCGTTGGCGGCGATCCAGGCCCGCAGGACCGGATCGGAGACCACCACTTCGCCCGCGATATAGCCGATCAGCGCGGCGCCGCCCGGCACGATGACCGGATAGCGGTTGATCAGGGAGATGAGGAGCGTCGCGCCGTAGATGACGAGCGGGACGCTGATGATCAGCCCGAGGACGAGCAGCGCCATATTGCCCTTCGCCGCCGCGGCCACGGCGATGACGTTGTCCAGGCTCATCACGGCATCGGCGATCAGCACGATGCGCACCGCGGCGAAGAGGGTGGCCGCGACATCGACCTGATCGGTGTCGTGCTCCGGCATCATCAGCTTGTAGCCGATCCAAAGCAGCAGAAGCCCGCCGCCCAGTTTGAGATAGGGCACGGTCAGCAGATAGACGACGAAGACGGTGAAGATGACCCGCAGGACGACGGCGGCGCCGGCGCCCAGCACGACGCCCCATTTCTGCTGCGCCGGCGGCAGGCCGCGGCAGGCAAGCGCGATGACGACGGCATTGTCGCCCGAGAGGATGATGTTGATCCCGATGATCTGGAGCAACATGAGCCAGAACTGCGGGTCGGAAAGAAGCATATGCGGCAACGCCTTAAGGGATGTCGTCGTTTCTCAGCCGGAACGTTCGAGGCAGCCGGGGTGCGGGCCGGAAGGCTGCCCTTTTTCTATGGCCTTGAAGAGCGGGGCCTATCGATGAACGTCTGAATCAATATGGGGTGCCGTTCTTGCGGACGAAACGGCGCTCGCCCTCGACCAGGCGAACCAGCATGTCGATGTCGGGGTAGTCGACCTCGTCGCCCGGCACCCGGTCGCCGACCTCGAGATAGACCACGTCGCGGTCCGAGCGGTTGACGAGATGGTGGCCGTTGGCGGCGCCGGCGGGAAAGCCCATGCACATGCCGGGCGTCATGACCTGTTCGCCGGCGTCCGTGATCAGCGTCGCCTCGCCCTCGAGGATATAGACGAGCTCGTCCTCGCGGCTGTGCCAGTGGCGTTGCGAGGAGGCGGTGCCCGGGGCCAGGCGGACCAGATTGACCCCGAAATGGCTCAGCCCGAAGGGATTGCCGAGCGCGCGCTTTTCCCGGGCCGCGCAGGCGGCGGCGAA
>CAZPFL010000293.1:0-4129 GCA_964585785.1 uncultured Rhodospirillaceae bacterium | reverse complement strand
CGATCCGCGAAGGCGGCCGCACCGTCGGCGCCGGCGTCGTCACCGCGATCGTGGAATAGGAGTCTGCCGGATAGAAGCGCCCAAAATTTTTTGGGCGCTTTCTCTTAGAGGGCGTTGGAATGGACAATCAAAACATACGGATCCGGCTGAAGGCCTTCGATCACCGCGTGCTCGACCAGTCGACACAGGAGATCGTGAACACGGCAAAGCGCACGGGCGCGCAGGTGCGCGGGCCGATTCCGATGCCGACGCGCATCGAGCGCGTGACCGTGCTGCGGTCGCCGCATATCGACAAGAAGAGCCGCGAACAGTTCGAGATCCGCACGCATAAGCGGTTGCTCGACATCGTGGATCCGACGCCCCAGACGGTCGACGCCCTGATGAAGCTCGATCTTGCTTCGGGCGTGGATGTCGAGATCAAGCTCTAACGCCGTCGAAGCCGAGGGAAAGTAAGCGTCATGCGAAGCGGATTGATTGCACGGAAGGAAGGAATGACCCGCGTCTTCACCGACGACGGCCGTCATGTTCCGGTGACCGTGCTCACCGTCTCGGACTGCCAGGTGGTGGCGGTGCGGACTGAGGAAAAAGACGGCTACACCGCGGTGCAGCTCGGCGCCGGCCGAGCCAAGGCGAAGAACACGACCAAGCCGATGCGCGGTCACTTCGCCGCCGGGAAGGTCGAGCCGAAACAATATGTCGTGGAATTCCGGGTCAGCCCCGATGCCCTGATCGACGTGGGCGCGGAGCTGTCGGCCGAGCATTTCATCGCCGGCCAGCTTGTCGATGTGACCGGAACCAGCATCGGCAAGGGCTTCGCCGGGTCCATGAAGCGGCACAACTTCGGCGGTCTCCGGGCGACGCACGGCGTCTCCATCTCGCACCGCTCGCACGGCTCGACCGGTAACCGCCAGGATCCGGGCCGCGTGTTCAAGGGCAAGAAAATGGCCGGTCATATGGGCGCCCGGCGCGTCACCGGCCAGAACCTGGAGATCGTCGCGGTCGACGGCGAGAAGGGCCGCATCCTGATCAAGGGCGCGGTGCCGGGCGCCAGCCAGGGCTGGGTGCTCATCCGTGATGCGGTGAAGCGTCCCACGCCCAAGGATCTGCCGTTCCCCGCCGCGCTCAAGGGCGGTGCGGCGGCTGCGGAAACTGCGGCGGCGCCGGCCGCCGAACAAACGGCCGAGAATGCGGCCGGGGAAGCGAAGAATGAAGAGTAAGGTCGTCACGCTCGACAACAAGGCGGCCGGCGACATCGAGCTCGATGACGCGGTGTTCGGCGCCGAGGTCCGCAAGGACATCCTGGCCCGCATGGTGAACTACCAGCTGGCCAAGCGCCGCGCGGGCACGCACAAGGCGAAGACGCGGAGCGAGGTGTCGGGCACCACGAAGAAGGCCTATCGCCAGAAGGGCACCGGGCGCGCGCGTCACGGCTCGCTGCGCGGGGCGCAGTTCCGCGGCGGCGGCATCATCTTCGGGCCGGTTGTGCGCGATCACGGCCACAGCCTGCCGAAGAAAGTGCGCAAGCTTGCGCTCAAGACGGCGCTGTCGGCGAAGCAGGCGGACGGCAAGCTGGTGATCCTGGACGAGGCCGCGCTGAAGGACGGCAAGACGAAGGGCCTGATCGAAAAGCTCGGCAAGCTCGGCCTCTCGAACGCGCTGATCGTCGGCGGCGCTCAGATCGACACCAACTTCGCACAGGCGGCGCGGAATATCGCGATGATCGACGTGCTGCCGACCCAGGGCGCGAATGTTTACGACATCCTGCGGCGCGATATGCTCGTGCTCACCCGGGAAGCGGTGCAGACGCTGGAGGCACGGTTGAAATGAGCTGGAAATATTTCCGCAAAACGACCGTGAGCAAGGAGCGGCAGTATGAGCTGCTGCGCTCGCCGGTCATCACCGAAAAGGCGACGCTCGGCTCGGAGCACAACCAGGTCACTTTCCGCGTGCCGCTGGATGCGACGAAGCCCGAGATCAAATGCGCGGTCGAGCAGGTCTTCGACGTGAAGGTTCTTTCGGTCAACACCTTGCGTCAGCAGGGCAAGCGAAAGGTCTTCCGCGGCCGCCGCGGCCAGCGCAGCGACTACAAGAAAGCGATCGTTCGGCTGGCCGAGGGCCAGTCGATCGACGTGACGACGGGGATCTAAGCGATGGCGCTCAAGCAGTACAATCCGAAGACGCCGGGCATGCGCCAGCTCGTTCTGGTCGACCGCTCCGACCTGCACAAGGGCCGGCCGGTCAAGAAGCTGACGCATGGCTTGACCAAGAGTGGCGGACGCAACAACAACGGCCGCATCACCATGCGCTGGCGCGGCGGCGGGCATAAGCGGCTCTACCGCATCATCGATTTCAAGCGTCGCAAGTTCGATATGGAAGCGACCGTGGAGCGGCTGGAATACGATCCGAACCGCACCGGCTTCATCGCGCTGATCAAGTATGACGACGGCGAGGTTGCCTACATCCTGGCGCCGCAGCGCCTTCGCCCGGGGGACAAGGTGGTGTCGGGCCAGCGCGTGGACGTGAAGCCGGGCAACGCGATGCCGCTCAGCAGCATCCCGGTCGGCACCATCGTCCACAATGTCGAGCTGAAGCCGGGCCGCGGCGGTCAGATGGCGCGCTCGGCCGGCACCTACGTCCAGCTCGTCGGCCGCGACCAGGGCTACGCCCAGCTGAAGCTGTCGTCCGGCGAGCTGCGCATGGTGCACGGCGACTGCATGGCGACGATCGGCGCGGTGTCCAACCCCGATCAGGCGAATATTGTCATCGGCAAGGCCGGTCGGAACCGTTGGCTCGGCCGGCTGCCGTCCGTCCGCGGCGTTGCGATGAACCCGGTCGACCATCCGCATGGCGGCGGTGAAGGCCGCACCTCGGGCGGCCGGCATCCGGTCACGCCGTGGGGCAAGCCCACCAAGGGCAAGCGCACGCGGAACCGCAAGAAACCCAGCGGCAAGCTGATCATCCGGCGCCGCCGGTCCGGTAAGAAGTAAAGGAGGGCTGAGAGGTGTCGCGTTCCGTTTGGAAAGGTCCGTTCGTTGACGGCTATCTGCTGAAGAAGGCGGAGAAGGCCCGCAGCTCCGGCCGCAATGACGTGATCAAGATCTGGTCGCGCCGGTCGACCATTCTGCCGCAGTTCGTCGGCATCACCTTCGGTGTGCACAACGGGCAGAAGTTCATCCCGGTTCTGGTGACCGAGAACATGGTCGGGCACAAGTTCGGCGAGTTCGCGCCGACCCGGACCTTCTACGGCCACGCCGCCGACAAGAAGGCGAAGAGGGGCTGAGGCATGGGTAAACCGAAAGCAGAACGCCGCTTGGGCGAGGACGAGGCGCGCGCCGTGTCGGGCTTCATCCGCACCAGCCCGCGCAAGCTGAACCTGGTCGCGCAGTCGATCCGGGGCAAGGCGGCGGACACGGCCCTGGCGCAGCTCACCTTCGAGAAGCGGCGCGTCGCCAACGACGTCAAGAAGGTGCTGGAGGCGGCGATCGCCAATGCCGAGAACAACCACCAGCTCGACGTCGACCGGCTGTTCGTCAAGGAAGCCTTCGTCGGCAAGACGCTGGTCATGAAGCGGTTTCGCCCGCGGGCACGCGGCCGCGTCGGGCGCATTCAGAAGCCGTTCAGCAACATCACCGTTGTGGTGAAGGAACGCGAGGAGACCGAGTAATGGGTCAGAAGGTCAATCCGATCGGACTTCGGCTCGGTGTCAACCGAACCTGGGATTCCCGGTGGTATGCCAACCGTGAGTACGGCGAGCTGCTGCACCAGGACCTCAGGCTCCGTGATTACATCATGGATCGCCTGAGCCAGGCGGGCGCCTCGCGCGTGGTCATCGAGCGGCCGGCGAAGAAGGCGCGGATCACCATCCACACCGCGCGGCCGGGCGTGGTCATCGGCAAGAAGGGCGCCGATATCGAGAAGCTGCGCCAGGACGTCGCGCGCATGACCAACAGCGAGGTCGCGCTCAACATCGTCGAGATCCGCAAGCCCGAGATCGACGCCAAGCTGGTGGCCGAGAATATCGCCCAGCAGCTCGTCCGCCGCGTCGCCTTCCGCCGCGCCATGAAGCGTGCGGTCCAGTCGGCCATGCGGCTCGGCGCCGAGGGCATCCGCATCAACTGCGGCGGCCGGC
>CAZPFL010000292.1:0-4163 GCA_964585785.1 uncultured Rhodospirillaceae bacterium | reverse complement strand
TCGGCCTGATCATCGTCTTCATCTACGGCATGCTCAATTTCACACCGATGGTGCTGCTGCCGCCGATGCTGAAGGATTTGATGCACTATCCGGACACGATCATCGGCTTTCTGATCGCCTGCCGCGGCGCGGGCGCGGTGGTGGGCTTCTTCCTCGCCATCTGGGTCGGCAAGATCGACCCGCGTATCGGCCTGACCGCGGGCTTTCTGCTGCAGGCGGTTTCGGGCGTGCTGATGATGCGATTCGACGTCAACGTCACCGATTTCGAGATCACGGTGACCAGCCTGCTGCAGGGCCTGTCGGTCGGCCTGATCTGGGTGCCGCTGATCGTCGCCACCTTCGCCACCCTCGACCGCCGCTTCCTGTCCGAATCCACCGGCGTGCTCCACCTCCTGCGCAACCTCGGCAGCAGCATCTTCATCTCGGCGAGCGTCACGATGCTGATCCGCACCGGACAGGTGAGCCACAGCCATCTGACGGAGTTCATCTCGCCGTATAACGAGACGCTGCAACTAAGCCATATGCCGTCGCTTTGGAGCCTCGACACCCTGACCGGTCTGGCGGCCGTGGGCCGGGAGATCGACCGGCAGGCGGCGATGATCGGCTACCTCAACGCCTTCGGCCTGTTCACCGTCGCGTCGCTCGCCGTGCTGCCGCTGATCCTGCTGGTCAAGGTTCCGAAAAAAGAATCCAAACTATGAGCAACGCCCCGCAAGCGACTCCGGGCCCTGGCGATTTTCACGCCGTCGCCGAGCTGCACCACCGCTTCCTGACCGGGCTCATCCTGGCGCTCGTCCTGCGCGCCGGCGAAGCGACGGCGGCGGAAGCGGTGTACCGGCTGTTTCGCCGCCAGCACCGGGAAAAATTTCTGCCCGGCTTGAAGCTGCTCGGCCTGACCGGCCTGCCCGACGCCGTCGTCTCGGCGCAATACCACTATCTCAGCAACTTCATCGGCACGGTGAAGGTCGAGTTCATGCCGGAGTCCGACCGCAAGGCCTGGATCCGCTACCCGCCGCCGCGCTGGATCTTCGACGGCACCGCGATCTGCGGCATTCCGGATTCGGTGACCATTGCCATGATGCGCGGCTGGCACGCGCATAACGGCGAAGCGCTCGGCAATCCCCGGCTCGGCTTCGCCTGCACCGGCATGACGACGGCGGGCGACCCCGGGCTCGAAGGCTATTTCTTCGAAGCGGACGCGCCGCTCGCTGCGGCGGAGCGGCTGCGCTTCGCGCCGGACGAGCGGGCGCCCGCCTTCGACCCGGCGCGCGCGCCCAAGGTCGATTACGCGGATTGGCCCGCGGAACGGCTGGCCAAGGCCGAGCGCAACTACGCGATGGACTTCGTGCGCGGCATGCTGGCCGAGCTCGCCGGCCTGCTCGGCGAGGCGCGGATGGTCGAGATCACCGGCCGCGCCGCGCGGCAGATCGGCATGCAGACTTACGACGCGACGCGCACCCTGCTGGCGCTCTCGGGAAACACGCCGGCGGACTTCGCCGCGTATTTCTGCCGCATGGGCCGGGCGATGGGCGATGCGCCGCATATGCGGGATGACGCCGGCGCTATCGTCGTCGAACAGCCGGCGCTGAAGCTGCTGGGAGGGCTGGATCGCCCGGCGCGGGTGATATTCGAAGCGTGGAACGGTCTCTGGGAAGGTGCGGCCGCCGCGCATGACCCGCGGCTCGGACTGGCCGTCGAGGCCCGGGCCGACACGGGTGATGCTGTCTGGCGCTGGCGGATCGGCTGAAGAAAGCTATTTCCGGATCGAAACCGGGCTCGGCGCGGACTTCTCGATCGCGGCGATGGTGTCGATGCCCTGGCGCATCTCGGACATGATGAATTCCGAGCGCTGCACCAGGCCGCCGCGGCCGCCGCCGAATTTCTCTTCCCACATCGACATCTTGACCGATAGGCCGCAGAGCACGCCGCCCAGCGTCATGTGATGGCTCGCCACCATCTCCTTCACCGCGCGGAAGGACTCGGCGGTCACGTTTTCCCACATGTCGGAGGAGTTCTGATGGAAATTCTCGAACCGGCCGGTGATCGAGGTGATGATGTCGGTCAGCCGCTCGTCCATGAAGGCGCAGGTCTTCATCAGGTTGCGGTCGGCCGCGAGCTGCATGTTCTTCTTCATCTCGCCCATCACGTCGAGCAGCTCGGTGGTCTGCGGGATCAGGGTATCGAGAACATCGCGGAAATAGGCGAGCGACAGGAAGATGTCGCCGTAATCCTCGAGGAATTTGGGAATCTCGCCGATCTGGATGTCCAGCTTCTCGGCCATGATCTGGAGATTCTTCAACGCATTGCCCTTGTCCGGCGACCGGAACATGTTGAGCAGCTGATCGAGGTCGGTGATCTCGGTGTTCACGCCGCTGTAGACCTGCGCCAGGAGCGGGCGGGTGAACTTGCTCATATACTCGCCCAACTCAGCGGCTTTGTGGGGCGACAGGCGAAGCGCCTTGTTGTCCGCGATCTCGATGCCGAAGGACCGCAGCGCCATGCGCAGCGTGTAGATGTCGTAGCTGTACAGCCCGGCCAGCTTCTGCAGCATGCCGCGGTCGTGCTGGATATCCGGCGCTTCGGGATCGACGCCCATCACGGCCCAGACGTCATTGACCGTGACCTGGCCACTCGCCCCTTCCGCATGCCGGAACAGCTCGACCACCGTTTCCAGCCGCGAGTTCTTGATCAGGCGGGCGGATTTCAGGACCGAATTCTGGAACGGAATGATCTTGAGCGGCAGGACATGGAGCGAATCCATATCGCGCGCAAACTCGTCCGCAGGCGGAACGACCTTCGGCTCGACTTCTGCTTCGCTGACTGCCGCCATCACTCTCTCAATCTTTCAATCGCAATGCGCCCCGGCGGCAGCCGCAAAGGCGACGCCGGCATTTGGGCCATCCTGGTCCATAACCGCTTAATGCCCGGTAAAGACATCACTTTTTTCGCCGGAGAGAAATCGGTGGGAATGGCGCCTATTTTTAGTTGAAGGGCGAAACACCGCGCATGCGGCCGGGAGCCGCCGCGGCACGGCGAGAATTCCCGGATCGTGGTATTACACAAGCCATACGGGACCACCGCGCAGCGGCGCAAGCCGGGCGCCCTGCATCTCCTACGTGCATTGGCGTCGGGCGCGGCGCCCGAACGGCTCAGACGATGCTGGTCGGCCAGGTGTGCATGAGATGCCGCCCGACCCCGTTTTCCATCCGCATGGTATGGATTTCCAGCATGTTGATCAGGTACTGGCGGGACTCGCGCGGGTCGAGCACGTCATGCGCCTCGTACATGGCGGCGAGCTCCCATGGCGCAGCATCGCGGTCGAGCTCGGCCACCCGGCGCTCGAATTCCTCGGGGTTGTCCTCGCGTTTCAGGCCGAACACCACGTTGACCGCGGTCCGCGGGTCCATGAAGCCGACATCGGCGCTCGGCCAGACGGCCATCTCGTCGGAATTCTTGTTGCCGCCCATGTTGATATAGGCCTGGCCGTAACTCTTGCGCAGGATGATCGAGATCTTCGGCACGGTGCAAAGCGCCAGCGCGTTCATCCAGTTGATGATCTTGCCGGGCGCCGCCTTGCGCTCGCCTTCGACGCCGATCAGGAAGCCCGGCACGTCGACCAGCATGACGATGGGGATGTTGAAGGAGTCGCAGAACACCAGGAAGCTCGTCGCCTTGGCGCAGCCGTCCGGGTCCGCCGCACCGCCCTTGTAGAGCGGGTTGTTGCCGAGGAAGCCGACCGTGCGGCCGCCGACCCGCGCCAGCGCGGTGATGATGGATCGGCCGAAGCCGGCCTTCATCTCGAACACGCTGTCCTTGTCGGCGATGACCTCGATCACGTGGCGCATGTTGTACACGCGCTGGCGCTGCTCGGGCACGATCTCCATGATGCGTTCGATCGCCTTGTCCGAGCCCGCCGGCACCTCGGCCACGGGCGGCGCCTCCGTGTTATTGCTCGGCAGGTAGGACAGGAAGCGCTTGACCACGTCGAGCGCCTGCTGATCGGTGTCGACCGCGACGTCGACCAGGCCGCTGACGCGGGTATGCAGGCGCCAGCCGCCGAGCTCTTCGTTGCTGACCGGCTGGTTGATCGCCATCGAGGTAACGCGGCTGCTGGCGACGGCCATGGTCGCGCCCTTGCGCATGACCACGAAGTCCGACATGCA
>CAZPFL010000291.1:0-4219 GCA_964585785.1 uncultured Rhodospirillaceae bacterium | reverse complement strand
GGAAGTCGTCGATCGCGTAATGCGCGGTGCAGCGGTTGTCCCAGAAGGCGAGCGAACCCTTGCGCCAGCGCAGCCGGCAGACGAATTCCGGCCGCGCCGCATGCTGCGCCAGGTAGCCCAGGATCGGCGCCGCTTCCTCGTCCTTCATGTTCTTGATGCCGATTAGGTGCAGCTCGCTGAAATAGAGCGCCTTGCGCCCGGTCTCGGGATGCGTGCGGACGAGCGGATGCTCGACCCGGCTGATCTCGGCCTGCTGGGAGACGGTCATCGCCTTGACGCCGTCCTTGAAGCGCTGCGCGCTGGGCCCGTAGGTCCGCGCGTTGCTGAAGATGCCCGTCAGCCCGCCCAGCATCGTCTTCATACCATCCGAGAGCGCGTCATAGGCGAGGTGCAGGTTGGTGAACAGCGTGTCGCCGCCGTAAGGCGGCACCTCGACGGCGTAGAGCATCGTCCCGTAGGCCGGCTTTTCCAGGTAGCTGATGTCGGTATGCCAGCCGTTGCCGAAGTGATGAACGTCCTCCGGCTCCTTGACGATCGCGAAGACGTCGGGCGCGTCCGGCAGCGGCTTGACGTAGGGGTGGCGGTTGAGCGGCCCGAAGCGGCGGCCGAAGGCGGCCTGGCTCTGCGGCGTCAATTGCTGGTCGTGGAAGAACAGCACGTGATGGGCGAGGAACGCCCGATGGATTTCGTCGAAGGTCTGGTTGTCCAGGTCCTTGGACAGGTCGACGCCCGCGACCTCGGCGCCGAGCGAGCCGGCGATGGGGGATACCTCGATACGGTCGAAGCGGGACTCGGAAGCGGTTACCGGTACCATGGGCTGCCTTTCCTGACGCCACAATGCCAACGCCTATGATTTAGCAAATAGTGGGGTCGGCCGCCAAACGGGCCCGGTGCCGCACGCCTTGCCGCGCGGATTTCCAGGCTGTGGTTGACCCGACCCGGCCGTTTGGTGCATCTGGCGGGAGGGGATGGCAACGCGGTGCGGGCGGGCGCGGCGCAGCATGGATATTCGCATACCGATCTGGCTCACCGCGGCGCCGCGTCCCGGCGCCACGGTTTTCGCCACGCTCTATGGCATCGAAGCCTTGTCCCGCGCGCTGATCGCCGGCGTCATCCCGCTCGAGGCCCTGGCGCTGCTCGGCGCGGCGCGCTCGGTCAGCATGGCCTATACGGTCGTGGGTTTCGTCGCGCTGATCGCGAGCTTCCTGATACCGCTGCTCATGCGCTCGCTGCCGCGGCGCTGGATCTTCACCATCGGCTGCCTGCTCATGGTGGTGGGCCCCTTGCTGATGGGCGTGGCGGCCCTGGCGCCCTTCCTCATCGGGCTGCAATGCCGCTCGCTCGCGGTGGTCTGCGTGAACACTTCGCTCAACCTCTATGTGCTCGACTACATCAGCCGCAAGGATTTCGTCGTCTCCGAGCCGCGGCGCCTCGCCTTCATGGCGGCGGCTTGGTGCACCGGGCCAGGGCTCGGCGTCTACCTCTACAAGACCTTCGGCGTGTTCGCCGCCTTCGCGCCGAGCGCTGGCGCGGCGCTGCTCACGCTCAGCTATTTCTGGTTCCTCCGCATGCGCGAAAGCCCGGCGGTGGCGCCGGCGACGCGGCGGCCGCCCAACCCCATCGAGAATGTGCTCCGCTATGTGCGCCAACCCCGGCTGCGGCTCGCCTTCGCGATTCCCTTCGCGCGCAGCAGCTTCTGGCAGACCTTCTTCATCTATCCGTCGCTCTACATCGTACAGAACGGCGGCGGCGCGCTGCTCGCCGGCGCCATGCTCTCGGCGGGGCAGGCGCTACTCTTTGCCGCACCGCTCTTCGGCCGCCTGGGTCAGCGCTACGGCCTGCGCCGGATGATCATTGCCGGGCTGGTGCTGGCGGGAACGGCCTGCGGCGCGGCCGGTTTCCTGCCGTCGAACCCGGTCGCGGTCGCCGTCCTGTTCTTCATCGCCGCGATCGGCGCCGTCACGCTGGATGCCTTGGGAAACATAGCGTTTCTGCGCTTCGTCCATCCCTTTGAGCGGGCCGAGATGACCTCGGTCTTCCGCACCTACATGGAGCTGTCGCAGCTTCTGCCGGCCGCCGCCTTCGCGGTGCTGCTCACGGCGTTTCCTGTCCGGGCCGTGTTCCTGCTGATGGGTGGATATCTGCTGGTGACCGCCCTGATCGCGCGCTATCTGCCGCGCCGCTTTTGATTTTCGGGCTCAGCGACCCTATATGTGACCGTGAGCGCGGCGACCGCGGACCTTCCACCAGCACCGCGGCCCATCCATCGATACGGCGAACAGGGAAGGCATGCACGGCGGCCCCTTCGACGAACATCACGAGATGATGCGCCGGCGTCATGCCTGGCGCAGCCGCCGTGAGAAGATGGAGGCGCAGCCCTCGGGCAAGCGCTGGCGCGGCCGGGTACGCAGCTACCTCTACAGCACGGCGCGGCACACCCATGAGGTCTTGCGGCCGACCGCTCCGGTTCGCTGGGGCTCAGCGCGGGCGCTGAGGCTCGACCTGACCGAGGTGACGGCGTCTTTTCCGGATTTGCCGGCCGCCTTTGACGGCTACCGCATTCTCCACCTGACCGATCTGCATCTCGACAATATCGACGGCACCGCCGAGGCGATAGCCGAGCGGGTGGCCGATCTGGAGAGCGATCTCTGCGTCATCACCGGCGACATCCGCGACAACATCCACGCGCCGCTCGGGCCGCTGATGGATCGCCTCGGCCATGTGGTCTCGGCCGTGCGCGCGACCGACGGGCTGCTTGGCGTGCTCGGCAATCACGACAGCGCGTCGATGGTGCCGCCGATGGAAGACCTCGGCATCCGCGTGCTGCTGAACGAGACGGTGAGCTTCGAGCGGGGCAGGGACGCGGTGCATGTGACGGGCGTGGACGACGTCCACCGCTTCCGGACCGAGGAAGCGCACACCGCGCTCGAAACCGCGCCGGACGGCTTCTGCATCGCGCTGGTCCATTCGCCGGAAGCGGCCGACCTCGCCGCGCGCCGCCATCGCCTCTACCTGACGGGCCATACCCATGGCGGGCAGATCTGCCTGCCCGGGGGCCGGCCCTTCGCGACCGGCATGACGCATGAGCGCGAGCTCGTGCGCGGCGTCTGGCGGCGCGGCGAGATGGTCGGTTACACTAGCCGGGGTCTCGGCGCCTGTGTCCTGCCGTTCCGCAGCTTCTGTCCCGGCGAGGTCGTGCGCGTGACCTTGCGCCAAGGCCCGGAAGGCGTCGCCGCGGACTAGCGCGCGTCCCCGACACTGTCCTCCCTTGCCAGAAGCGCGTACGCATATGTTCGGTTCATGTCCGCTCCAGGCCGAAAGCGACGCAAGTGTCGCTTAGCAGTGGGATGTCGCGATGTGCCGGAACGGGATATTCCAACACCTAAGCCGCTGCCACGATCACGTGTGCCTGAATCTTGGCGGCAACCTCGCCGCTGCCATGTCTGTCTGCAATCGCGGATGCGGCGTAGTCGGTTGCCGCTTCCAGTTTTCCCGCCTCTCTGGCCTCGATTTCGTTGCGAAGAACCGTTCCCTGACAATAGGCAACGGCCGGAATGCGCGGCGAGGCTGCACGGCTTTGTTCGGCTCTCGTCTCGATTACCACATGGGAGAAACCTGCGTCCTCCAGCTCACGACGGATCAATACCGTATCGTGGTAGCCGTGCGGCGTGCGTGCCAGAAAGCGCGGCGGATCATTCGGGAAAATCTCTGCGAGCGCATTCGTCACATCGTCCGCGAATACATTTTCCTCGATGCGATCCCATACGCTGAACAATAGATGGCCTCCTGGCTTCAGGACGCGCTTTGCCTCGCGGTAGGCAGAGGAGCGGTCGGGAAAGAACATCGCGCCGAACTGACAACAAACGAGATCGAAGGCGGCATTTTCAAACGGTAGCGCCAGAGCGTCTGCTTGGCGCCACGTGATGCGACTGTCGGAACCTTGCCGCGAGGCGGCGTAGTCGAGCATCGGCTGGTTGAGGTCGGTTACGGTATAGCTTGCGCCGGAGGAAAGTTTTGGCGCCAATGCGCGAGTGACAACCCCGGTGCCCGCGGCGGTTTCCAAAACGCCGCTTGGCGACAAGGACGCTGCTCGTTGGGCAAGGTCTGCGGCGAACGCCTCGAAAATCAACGGCACCATATAACGGTCGTAGCTTTCCGGAATCGAGCCAGCGAACACCTTGTCCGTTTCGAACATAGCTATCACCCGCCGTCCATTTGA
>CAZPFL010000290.1:0-4257 GCA_964585785.1 uncultured Rhodospirillaceae bacterium | reverse complement strand
G
This sequence comes from uncultured Rhodospirillaceae bacterium, assembly GCA_964585785.1. Classification (GTDB taxonomy): domain Bacteria; phylum Pseudomonadota; class Alphaproteobacteria; order UBA8366; family UBA8366; genus WHUA01. The sequence continues at coordinate 4,256 of CAZPFL010000290.1, read as the reverse complement.
GCGAGGACGCGCGCTGCGTCGCGCGCCATGCGCTGCTGGTGGCCGGCCTGCCGGAATCGGTGCCGGGCGTGGTGTTTCAGCGCAACTGCGCCAGCGGGCTCACCGCCATCTCCTCGGCGGCGCAGGCGATCACCGTCGGCGAGGCCGACATGATCATCGCCGGCGGCGTCGAGAGCATGAGCCGCGCGCCCTTCGTCGTCGGCAAGTCGGAAGCCGCCTTCGGCCGCGACTTCAAGGTCTTCGACTCCACGATCGGCGACCGCTTCCCGAACCCGAAGATCCACAAGCAGTTCGGCGCGGATTCGATGCCGCAGACGGCGGACAACCTCGCCTCGGACTTCCAGATCACGCGTGAGCAGGCGGACACCTTCGCGCTCGGCTCGCAGAACAAGTACGAGGCGGCCAAGAAGGACGGCTTCTTCGACGGCGAGATCGACCCGGTGATCTACAACGGCGGCCGCAAGGTCGGCGACGTGACGGTCGCCGAGGACGAGCATCCGCGCCCGGGCACGACGATGGAGACGCTCGCCAAGCTGCGCGTGCTGTTCGATGGCGGCGTGACGACGGCGGGCAACGCATCCGGCGTCAACGACGGCGCGGTCGCGATGATCATCGGCTCGAAGGCGCTGGGCGAAAAGACCGGCATGAAGCCGATCGCCCGCATCCTGTCGAGCGCGGCCGCCGGCGTGCCGCCGCGCATCATGGGCTACGGCCCGGTGCCCTCGTCGGAGAAGGCGCTCGCCCGCGCCGGCCTGACGCACAAGGACATGGACGTCATCGAGATCAACGAGGCCTTCGCGTCCCAGGTGCTGGCCTGCCTCAAGGGCATGAACATCGCCTTCGACGACAGCCGCGTGAACATGAACGGCGGCGCGATCGCCGTCGGCCATCCGCTCGGCGCGTCCGGTCCCCGCATCGCGCTGACCGCAGCCCGGCAGCTCCAGCGCACCGGCGGCAAGTACGGCCTCGTCACGCTCTGCGTCGGCATCGGCCAGGGCGCCGCGATGGTGATCGAGCGCTGCGACTGAGGCGGCGATAACCGGTAGAACCTCAAGTCCTCCCCCCTTGTGGGGGAGGATTTAGGTGGGGGGTAAAGGGCAAGATGCTTTTTTCGAAGTGTCCCCCCACCCTGACCCTCCCCCTCAAGGGGGGAGGGAAATTGGGTTGCCGAGCTGGAAACCAATCACACGACGGCCTCACGCCGCGATAAGATGCGGGTGAGGCCGTTGCCTTTTGACAGAATCTGAACAACCGACCGTAAGCGACTGACAGGAACTGACATGGCCGAGTTCGCATCCTTCACCTGGGACGATCCCTTCCTGCTGGAAGACCAGCTCACCGAGGACGAGCGGCAGATCCGCGACATGGCGCGCGACTTCGCGCAGTCGACCCTGATGCCGCAGATCCTGGAGATGAACCGGCACGAGCGGTTCGACCCCGCGCTGATGCGGGAGTTCGGCAAGCTCGGCTTCCTCGGCGCGAACATCAAGGAATACGGCTGCGCCGGCATCGGCTTCGTCGCCTACGGCCTGATCGCGCGCGAGCTGGAGCGCGTGGACACCTGCTTCCGCTCGGCGGTCGGCGTGCAGTCCGGCCTCGTCATGGCGCCGATCTACATGTACGGCAGCGAGGAGCAGAAGCAGAAATATCTCCCCGGCATGCGGGACGGCACGATCATCGGCTGCTTCGGGCTGACCGAGCCGGACCACGGCTCGGACGCCGGCAGCATGAAGTCCCGCGCGAAGAAGGTGCCCGGCGGCTACAAGCTCTCCGGCACCAAGCAGTGGATCACGCACGCGCCGATCGCCGACGTCTTCGTCGTCTGGGCCAAGGACGACGACGGCAAGATCGGCGGCTTCATCCTGGAGAAGGGGATGAAGGGCCTCGACAACCCGAAGATCGAGGGCAAGTTCTCCGTCCGCGCTTCGCCGACCGGCTTCATCATGATGGACGAGGTCGAGATTCCCGAGGCGAACCGCCTGCCGACCGCGCGCGGCTTGACAGCGCCGCTCTCTTGCCTCAACAACGCGCGCTTCGGCATCTGCTGGGGCGCGATCGGCGCGGCGGAGTTCTGCTGGCACGCGGCGCGGGACTACACCATGAACCGCATCCAGTTCGGCCGGCCGCTGGCGGCGAACCAGCTCATCCAGAAGAAGCTCGCCGACATGCAGACCGAGATTACGCTCGGTCTGCAGGCAGCCTACCGCGTCAGCCGCATGCGCGAGGAAGGCACGGTGGCGGCCGAGGCGATCTCGCTGGTCAAGCGCAACAACACCGGCAAGGCGCTGGAGATCGCCCGCATGGCGCGCGACATGCACGGCGGCAACGGCATCGTCGACGAGTACCACGTCATCCGCCAGGTGATGAACATGGAGACGATCAACACGCTTGAAGGCACGCACGACATCCACGCGCTGATCCTGGGCCGCGCGCAGACGGGGATACAGGCGTTTACCGGCGGGTAGGGCGCGTCCACGCCGCTATCCGTAGGGACAGCCCGGAACAGAACCGGACAGAGAACACAACGGCCGAGCTGGAGCCGCTATTCCGGCCCGGATTTTCCCGACAACGACAAAGGAAGACCGAGATGAAGAATTACGAGCCGAGCTTCGCCAACCGGCTGGGCGCGGCGGCGAAGGCAAAGCAGGCGCAGCGCGAAAAGGCGCGCGCGATCGATCCCGCGAACGACCCGAAATTCGCCGAGCGGCAGGCCGCCCGCCAGGCGCAGGCCGCCGCGCGCGAAGCCCGCGCCGCCGAGCGCAAGGCCGCCCGGCTGGCCGAACAGGCCCGCAAGGCCGAGGAACAGGTGGCGGCGGAGGCGGCACGCGCGGAAGCCGCGAAGGCCGAAGAGGAGGCCCGCATCGCCGAGCTCGCTGACCAGGAACGCCGTAAGATCGCCCTCGCGGCCGAGCAGAAGGCCGCCCGCGACGCGAGGTATGCGGCGCGGAAGGCGCGGCAGAAGTAAGGGGCAGTCGCGCGATCGCGCCGGATATGACGTCGCCGGCAAGCGCGGCAACACCGGCAAGGCGCTGGAGATCGCCCGCACGGCGCGCGACATGCACGGCGGCAACGGCATCCAGGAGGACTACCACGTCATGCGCCACGCGCAGAACCTGGAGACCGTCAACACCTATGAGGGCACGCACGACGTGCACGCGCTTATCCTCGGCCGCGCGCAGACGGGGTTGCAGGCGTTCTTCTAAGGGGCGGCGCCGAGCCTCCGCCGGAGCGCTACTCGCGCTGCGCGACATCGAACGTGCGGGCGTAGCCGACGTAAAGCGGCGGGATCGCGGTTATGACCTCGCGCTTGGCGTCGTCGAGCGGGGCGAGCTTCACCGCCGGGCGCTTGCCCCACAAGAAGCCGCCCTGCAGCACCTGGCCCTCGGTCGTCTCCGCGCCGGCGGCGAGGAAGGCGCCGTCCTCCACGACGGTGCCGTTGGCGACGATCGAGCCGATGCCGATCAGGGTGCGCGCGCCGATCGTGCAGTCGCTGAGCGTGACGTTGTGGCCGATCGTGGCGTCGGGGCCGATGACGAAGCGCTCGCCCGGGCGGCAGCGGATCAGCGTGTTGTCCTGAATGTTGGTGTTTTGGCCGATGACGATCTCGCCCTCGCCGGCGTCGAGCTCGCAGCCGAACCAGATGGAGGAATTTTCTGCCGCGTAGATGCGGCCGCGCAGCCGCGCCGTCGCCGCCACGAAGACGCTCTCGTGGATCGTGCCGTCGGCAAGCGCGCGGGCGGAGCCGGGCGTCGCGCCCACCTGCTCGCGGAGCAGAGCGGCGCGCTCCGCCACCTCGCCAGGCCTGAGGTCGCGCAGCGGCCGCGCCGGCATGCCGGCATAGAGCTTGCCGCTCTCGAGTCTGGCGCGCGGGAAGACGACCGAATTCGCCTCCAGCACCACGTTGTCGGGCACCACCGCCGCGTCGAGCACCAGCGCGCCGTCGCCGACCACCACGTCGCTGCCGACCGTGCAGGCATGCACCACCGCGTTGGCGCCGATGGTGACGCGGTCGCCGATGATTGCGGGCAGAAGGTCGTGCTCGATGTGGATGGTGGAGCGGTCGCCGAGCGAAAAATCGTTCCCGGCGCGCACGAAATTCCCGTCGGCGCGGATGACGCTCGAGGTGCCGAGCCGCGGGTCGCGGCCGAGCGTGACGCGGCCGAGCACCGCCGCGTCGGCGCCGCAGCGCTCCGGCGGCGTGGCGAGGTCCGGCGAAACGCCGTGATAGGGGAGGATATAGGGCTCGCCGCCGCGTC
>CAZPFL010000289.1:0-4284 GCA_964585785.1 uncultured Rhodospirillaceae bacterium | reverse complement strand
AACTCGGGCTACCTGACCCGCCGTCTCGTCGACGTGGCGCAGGACTGCATCATCATCGAGGATGACTGCGGCACGAAGGAAGGCCTGACCATGGTGGCCGTCATCGAAGGCGGCGACGTCATCGAGGAGCTGGCCGAGCGTATCGTCGGGCGGCATGCGGCCGAGAACATCGTCGACCCGCAGAGCAACAAGGTGATCGTCAAGGCGGGCGAGCTGATCGATGAAGACGCGGTCGATGCGATCGACACCGCCGGGCTCGATAGCGTCAAGGTGCGCTCGGTGCTGACCTGCCAGAGCATCGGCGGCTGTTGCGCCCGGTGCTACGGGCGCGATCTGGCGCGCGGCACGCCGGTCAACATGGGCGAGGCCGTGGGCGTTATCGCCGCGCAATCGATCGGCGAGCCGGGCACCCAGCTCACCATGCGGACCTTCCACATCGGCGGGGCCGCGCAGGTCGCCGAGCAGACGGGCTTCGAGTCGTCGATCGACGGCACGGTGTCGGTGCAGAACAGCAACCTGGTGGCCGATTCCAGCGGCCGCGACGTGGTGATGAACCGCACCACCGAGCTGGTCGTGCGCGACGCACAGAAGCGCGAGCGCGCCCGGCACCGCATCCCCTATGGCGCCAAGCTGCTCGTGCATGACGGCGGCGAGGTGAAGAAGGGCGAGCGGCTGGCCGAGTGGGATCCGTACACGATCCCGATCATCACCGAGAAGGACGGTATCGCGAACTTCGTCGACCTGGTCGAAGGCATCTCGATGCGCGAGGCGGTCGACGAGACCACCGGTATCTCCAGCAAGGTGGTGACGGACTGGAAGCAGCAGCCGAGAGGTGCGGAGCTGCGTCCGCGGATCACGCTCCGCAACAAGAAGGGCGACGTGATCAAGCTGTCGAACGACCTCGAGGCGCGCTACTTCCTGTCGGTCGACGCGATCCTGTCGGTCGAAAACGGCAAGGAGGTCAAGGCCGGCGACGTGCTGGCCCGTATCCCGCGCGAAGCGTCGAAGACGCGCGACATCACCGGCGGTCTGCCGCGTGTCGCCGAGCTCTTCGAAGCCCGCCGGCCGAAGGAGTTCGCGATCATCTCCGACACGGATGGCCGCGTCGAGTTCGGCAAGGACTACAAGACCAAGCGCCGGATCGTCGTGCAGCCGGCGGACGAGGATATGGAGCCTCGGGAATACCTGATCCCGAAGGGCAAGCACATCACGGTGCAGGAGGGCGATTTCGTCCGCAGGGGCGACCTTCTGATGGATGGCAACCCGGTGCCGCATGACATTCTCGAGGTCATGGGCGTCGAGGCGCTGGCCAACTACCTGGTCAAGGAGATCCAGGACGTCTACCGGCTGCAGGGTGTGAAGATCAACGACAAGCATATCGAAGTGATCGTCCGCCAGATGCTGCAGAAGGTGGAGGTCACGGATCCGGGCGAGACGATCCTTCTCACCGGCGAGCAGGTCGACCGCGACGAATTCGACGCGGCCAACAACCGGGTCGCGGCCGAAGGCACGGGCCGTGGCGCGGTGGGCAAGCCGGTGCTCCAGGGCATCACCAAGGCCTCGCTCCAGACCAAGTCGTTCATCTCCGCCGCCTCCTTCCAGGAGACCACCCGGGTTCTGACCGAGGCCGCGGTCAACGGCAAGATCGACCGTCTGGAGGGCTTGAAGGAGAACGTCATCGTCGGCCGCCTGATCCCGGCGGGTACCGGCAGCGTCATGAACCGCTTCAAGACGCTGGCGGCCGAGCGGGACCGCACCCTGGCCGCGTTGCAGGCCCAAGAAAAGCCCGCCATCGCCTCCGGCGAGGACGAGCCGGCGGAAAAATCGGAGGTGGCGTAAAAAAAGCCGGGCAACCCCTGTCGGATTCGGCGGTGATGCACCCTATATAAGAGTGCGGTCACCGCCAGCCGGCGAGGGTAATGCCGGGCGGTCGGAGGAGGTCGGGAAAGTGCGATCTTGCTCTTGACGGTGCATAGGGCCGTCACTAGTATGCGCGCTTTCTCGGGGGGCTAGGTGGTAGAAGCCGGTTCGGGAGGTTTGACCGGACCTTCTAGACACAGCCCTGGGAACTCTAGAGCAGGACATAAGCCGGAACGCCGGCTGCTTTCTCGGTCCATGCGGCCCGCAGTGGAGCATCATTGGCTTTGCTGTCGGACGCATTTTACGCGCCGGAAAGAGGATTAAGCGGGGGCCGCGAGGCCTTCAACAATGGTCGGACAGCGGTCCCGATGACCGCAGGCCCGACGTGACGGAAGAGAGCTGAGAACAGGATATGCCGACGATCAACCAGTTGATCCGGAAAGGACGCCACGACAAGCCGACGCGGAACAAGGTTCCCGCGCTGAACGCTTGTCCGCAGAAGCGCGGCGTGTGCACGCGCGTCTATACGACCACGCCGAAGAAGCCGAACTCGGCGCTGCGTAAAGTGGCGCGCGTTCGCCTGACCAACGGGTACGAGGTCACGAGCTACATCCCGGGCGAGGGGCATAACCTGCAGGAGCACTCGGTGGTCATGATCCGCGGCGGCCGCGTGAAGGACCTTCCGGGCGTGCGGTACCACATCATCCGCGGAACGCTCGACACCCAGGGTGTCGACGATCGCCGTCAGCGCCGGTCGAAATACGGCGCCAAGCGGCCGAAATAGAGCGGCGGGGAACAAGCCATGTCGAGACGTCGTCGCGCCGAAAAGCGCAGCATTCTACCGGACGCCAAATACGGCGACCTGACCGTCAGCAAGTTCATGAACAATGTCATGCTGGACGGCAAGAAGTCGGTCGCCGAGCGCATCGTCTACGGCGCGCTCGAGCTCATGGAAAAGCGCTCGGGCGGTGATCCGGTGAAGGCGTTCCACGACGCGATCGAGAATGTCCGGCCGCACCTCGAGGTGCGGTCGCGCCGTGTCGGCGGCGCAACCTACCAGGTGCCGATGGAAGTCCGGTCGGAGCGCGCGCAGGCGCTCGCCTTCCGCTGGATCATCCAGATGGCGCGTGGCCGTAACGAAAACACGATGACCGAACGGCTGTCCGCGGAGCTTTTGGACGCGGCGAACAACCGGGGCGCAGCGGTCAAGAAACGGGAAGATACGCACCGTATGGCGGAAGCCAACCGCGCCTTCTCGCATTATCGCTGGTAACCCAACCGCACCTGGATCGTACAGCCATGGCACGTGTAACCCCCATCGAGCGATACCGAAATATCGGCATTATGGCCCATATTGATGCCGGCAAGACGACGACGACGGAGCGCGTGCTCTATTATACCGGCCGCTCGCACAAGATCGGCGAAGTCCACGACGGCACCGCCACGATGGACTGGATGGAGCAGGAGCAGGAGCGCGGCATCACCATCACGTCGGCCGCGACGACCTGTTTCTGGCGCGACCACCGCATCAACATCATCGACACCCCGGGCCACGTGGACTTCACGATCGAAGTCGAGCGCAGCCTGCGCGTGCTGGACGGCGCGGTCGCCGTGTTCGACAGCGTCGCCGGGGTCGAGCCGCAGTCCGAGACCGTGTGGCGCCAGGCCGACAAGTACCACGTCCCCCGTATCTGCTTTATCAACAAGATGGACCGCATCGGCGCCGATTTTTATCGCTGCGTCGATATGATTTCGGACCGGCTGGGCGCGCAGCCGCTGGTCCTGCAGCTGCCGATCGGCGCCGAGGACAAGTTCGTCGGGCTGGTCGACCTCGTCCGCATGAAGGCGATCATCTGGAAGGACGAGTCGCTGGGCGCGGAATTCAACATCGTCGATATCCCGGCCGACCTCGAAGCCGACGCGATGTCGTATCGCGAGAAGCTCGTCGAGACAGCGGTCGAGCAGGACGATGCCGCGATGGAAGCGTATCTCGAAGGCACGGAGCCGAACGAGGAGACGTTGCGCGCCTGCATCCGCAAGGGCGTGCTGGGCGCCGCCTTCGTTCCCGTCCTGCTCGGTTCGGCCTTCAAGAACAAGGGCGTGCAGCCGCTGCTCGATGCGGTCATCGATTACCTGCCGTCGCCGCAGGACGTGCCGGACATCGACGGCGTGCTGCCGAACGGCGAGCCGGCCGAGCGCGAGGCGAATGACGAAGCGCCCTTCGCCGGGCTTGCCTTCAAGATCATGACCGACCCGTTCGTCGGCTCGCTCACCTTCGTCCGCATCTATTCCGGCGTGCTCAACTCCGGGTCGGGCGTGCTGAACTCGGTGAAGGACTCGAAGGAACGCGTCGTCCGCATGATGATGATGCACTCCAACCATCGCGAAGACTTAAAGGAAGCGCGCGCGGGCGACAACGTCGCG
>CAZPFL010000288.1:0-4298 GCA_964585785.1 uncultured Rhodospirillaceae bacterium | reverse complement strand
CACGTTGATGCCGAGCTCCGACATCATCGTCATGGTGTCTTCGATCTGTTCCGAAGACACCTGCTCCTGCGGCATCGCCGCATTCAGCTCATCGATCGTGATGTAGCCGCGTTCCTTGCCCTTCGCGACGAGCCGCTTAACGGCGGCGCTGACGCTGTCGAGCAGCGGTCCATCGCCTTGTTCCTCGTCGCGTTCCGAAACCTCAGCCTCACGTGCTGCCTTAGTCGCCATCCGCAATCGTCCCCGTTTTCATAACCATGCTCATTTGCACCACGGCGTCGCGTCCCCTTGGGCCCACCTTCGCGAAGCCGCGTTACTCATCGAGCTTGGCGATCTCATTTTCCGCCCGCTCAATCTCACTGCGATACCGGAGAAACCGCGCCTCGCCATCCGCCGTCCCTTCCGCGTCGGCGATTCGCCCTTCCTCCCGTAACGCACGGCTTTGGTTGCCGCGCTGCATCGACGCCAGCAAGTCCCGCACGCCCGCATGCGCCTCTTCTAAGGACGCTCCGGGACGCGCAAAACCCGCATGAAGCAGCACATCCTTTCCGAGCAATCCCGCGAGACTGCCCGCACCCGCCGTCTCAGAGAGGTGGCGTTTAAGGCTTTCACTGTCAAGGGCTGCCGCCGCCGCGAGAAACACATGAATTTCCCGCCGGATTTTGTCAAGTTCCGGGTCGAGGTCGAGCCGGCCGAGGGCCTCGTCGAATTCGTCCAGAAGGACCGGATGATTGACCAGGGTGGCGAGCAGGGCCTGCTGGCGGCGGCGCGCACCGACGGCGACCAGGCTGGCCAGATTGTCGCGCGGCCCCATGTCCGCCCTTACCGGAATACCGCGAGATTTTCCAGCCATGATCGGCCGGCGGCGCGGGCGAAGCGTGGCATTCAGGCGCTCTCGCAGCATTTCCTCGTAATATTGCCGGACCGTCCGGTCGGTAACCTGGGCAATCCTGTTGCGGATCCGCAACTCCAGATCCGCCCGGCGCTCGGGCGTATCCAGGGGCCGGCCCTGGGTCTCCATGTCCCAGACGAGCTCCACCAGCGGCCGCGCGCCCTCGATGACGCGCCGCATGGCGGGCGCGCCGGCGCTGCGGATCAGGCTGTCGGGGTCTTCTCCCTTGGGCAGATAGGCGAAGCGCAGCGACCGGCCCGGCTGCAGCAGCGGCAGGGCCCGGTCAGCGGCCCGCTGAGCGGCCCGCTGTCCCGCGGCGTCGCCGTCGAAACACAGCACCGGCTCCGCGGTCAGCTTCCAGAGCTCCTGGATCTGATCCCCGGTCAGGGCCGTGCCGAGCGGCGCCACCGCGGCCTCGAAGCCGGCACAGGAGAGCGCGATCACGTCCATATAGCCCTCGGTGACCAGCAGCTCGCCCATGTCATGGGCGGCCTGGCGCGCCTTGGCGAGATTGTAGAGCGTCCGGCCCTTGTCGAAGAGCGGCGTATCGGGCGAATTGATGTATTTCGCCGCGCCGTCGCCGAGGATGCGCCCGCCGAAGGCGATGACCCGCCCGCGCCGGTCGGTGATCGGAAAGATCACCCGGTGGCGGAAGAAGGGATAGGGCGCCCGGCCGTCATCGGGCCGCCGCGCGAGGCCGGCCTCGAGCAACAGCGCCTCGTCCAGCCCCTGCTTCTTCAGCGCCTCGACCATGCCGCGCCCGTCCGGCGCATAGCCCAGCCGGAAGCGGCTGATCGCCGCATCGTCGAGCCCGCGGCCCTGCAGATAGGCCAGCCCCTCCGCGCCCCTCGGCGTCCGCAGCTGCTGCTCGAACCAAAGGCAGGCGGCCTCGGTGACGTCATATAGTGAAGCTCGGCGCGACTCGCGCGCCCGATCCTGCGGCGTCTGCTCGGGCACCGGCACCCCGGCCTCGGCCGCCAGCATCTGCACCGCCTCGGGGAAGCTCAGGCCCTGGGTTTCCATGACGAAGGAGAAGATGTCGCCGTGCTTGCCGCTGCTGAAGCAGTGGTAGAAGCCTTTGTCGTCGTTGACCGTGAAGGACGGCGTCTTTTCCTGATTGAAGGGGCTAAGCCCGACATATTCGCGGCCCCTGCGGATCAGCTTGACCCGCTTGCCGCATACGTCCGACACGGACACGCGGCCGCGGATCTCGTCTAAAAAGCCGGGCGGAAATGACATGGGCGATGTCCGGGTAGCCTCTTTCTTAACTATATCTATTAAAACCCTAAGAATTTACAAAACTGATTCCCGGCCCATGCCGAAAAAGCCAAGGATTCAGCCGAACCATGCGCGCAAAAGCTGCGCCCGCATGTCTTGCGCCCTAGCGATTCGATCGAAAAACAGTGAAATCGGGCCGCCGCACGTCCCGAGTCGCCGCTACGCGAGCTTCTGCTTCACGACGGCGCTCGCCTTGGCGAAATCCATGCGCCCGGTATAGCGCTCGCGAAGCGCCGCCATGACCTTGCCCATTTCCTTCAGGCTGCCGGCGCCAAGCTCGCCGATCACCGCTTCGACAGCCTCGCCGATCGCCGCGTCGCCCATCTGCTCGGGCATGAAGCGCCGGATCACGTCGATCTCGTCCCGCTCCCGGTCCGCGAGATCCTGGCGATTTCCCTTCACATACATCTCGATGCTGTCGCGGCGCTGCTTGATCATGGTCTGAAACAAGCCAAGGATCTCGTCGTCGCTGATCTCGCCGCCGCCATCCTTGCCGCGGGCGGCGATGTCGCGATCCTTGAGCGCCGCGAGAATCAGGCGGATCGTTGCGGTGGCGCAGGCGTCTTTCGCCAACGTCGCTTCCTTCAACGCCTTGTTCAAACGCTCGCGCAGCATTGTTTCAATAAACCAACAATTTGAGATAGACAAAAACGGTACACGAAACCCATTCGCTTACGCAACAGGAAAGAAACGCGTAACCTTTTGATTTTGCGAAATTTATTTATTAATAATTTCTTGACGGCGGCACGGCTTTTGCTTAGAAACACCGCAATTTGCGCTCGGGAGCGGCTGGCGCCGCAATACATTCCGGGCAAGACACGCACTTTGGAATCGGCGAACCCGAGGACTGATGGCGGAGAGACGCCCTCCTGAACGCACACCGCCACCTGGGACCACGGCTGCCCTGGCACTGGCCGACGGCACGGTATTCTGGGGACACGGAATCGGCGCGACGGGCCTGGCGGTCGGCGAGGTGTGCTTCAACACATCGATGACCGGCTACCAGGAGATCATGACCGATCCGTCCTATGCCGGCCAGATTATCACCTTCACCTTCCCGCATATCGGCAACACCGGCACCAACCCGGAAGACATCGAAACCCTGACGCCGGCAGCGCGCGGCTGCGTGCTAAGGGCCGACATCACGGAGCCGTCGAACTGGCGCGCGGCGCAGCATTTCGATGCCTGGCTCAAGGCGCAGAACCTCGTCGGCATCGGCGGCATCGACACGCGCGCGCTGACGCGCCGCATCCGCGACCTCGGCGCGCCGCAAGGCACGATCGCGCATGCCCCGGACGGGCGCTTCGATACCGCGGCGCTGGTCAAGGCGGCGGCCGACTGGCCGGGTCTCGAGGGCATGGACCTCGCCAAAGAGGTGAGTTGCACGCAAAGCTACAAATGGGACGAGACGCGCTGGACGCTCGGCCAGGGCTATGGCCGGCTGGAGGCGCCGAGGCGCCATGTGGTCGCCGTCGACTACGGCGCAAAGCGCAACATCCTGCGCTGTCTCGCCGACCTCGGCTGCGCGGTGACGGTGCTGCCGGCGACCGCGACCGCCGACGACGTGCTGCGCCACAAGCCGGACGGGGTTTTCCTGTCGAACGGCCCGGGCGATCCGGCGGCGACCGGCGAATACGCCGTTCCCATGATCAAGCAGGTGGTCGACAGCGGCGTCCCGCTGTTCGGCATCTGTCTCGGCCATCAGATGCTCGCGCTCGCGCTGGGCGCGAAGACCGAGAAGATGCATCACGGCCACCGCGGCGCAAACCACCCGGTCAAAGACCTGCAGACCGGCAAGGTGGAAATCACGAGCCAGAACCACGGCTTCGTCGTTGTCGAAGACTCGCTGCCCAAAGGTGTCTCGGTGACGCATGTATCGCTGTTCGACGGCTCGGTCGAAGGCATTGCCGCGGAGGGCAAGCCGGTGTTCAGCGTGCAGTACCACCCGGAAGCCTCACCGGGTCCAAAGGACAGCCATTATCTGTTCCAGCGCTTCATCGACATGATCGACGAGCAGCGATAGGGACACCCGCACGCCCATGCCGAAACGCACAGACATTCATTCGATCATGATCATCGGCGCCGGGCCGATCGTCATCGGCCAGGCCTGCGAGTTCGACTATTCCGG
>CAZPFL010000287.1:0-4319 GCA_964585785.1 uncultured Rhodospirillaceae bacterium | reverse complement strand
GCCCTCGCGCCTCAAGTCGCGGACGCTCTCGCGTCTGGCGCTCGCCCAGACAACGACCGTCGCACGGGCCCTGCGCGCCGCAAACCCGGGTCTCGAGGTCGAGATCGTCGAGATAAGGACCACGGGCGACCGCGTCACTACGACCCCGCTCAGTAAGATCGGCACGCGCGGGGTCTACGCCAATCCGATCCTGCCGGACTTCATGGTGTTTCTGAACTGGCACGAGCTGCCGGTCTACTGGTACGGCTTCAATCATTTCGCCTTTGCGGCCGTGATGATCCTGCTGGTGCCAGGCTTGCTGGCCTTCGTGTTCGGCTGGTTCGCTTTCCGCTCGCGCGTCACCGGCGTCTATCTCTCGATCATCACCCAGGCGATGACCTTCGCCCTGATGCTCGGTTTCTTCCGCAACAACTTCGGCTTCGGCGGCAACAACGGGCTGACCGATTTCAAGGATATCCTCGGCTTTAACGTCCAGGCGGAGGCGACGCGCAACGCCTTGTTCGTGGCCTCCTGCGTTGCGCTTGCGATCAGCTTTCTTCTCTGCCGCTACGTCGTCACGTCGAAGATCGGCAAGATCCTGATCGCGATCCGCGACGCGGAATCGCGCACGCGCTTCCTGGGCTACCGGGTCGAGTACTACAAGCTATTCGTCTTCACGCTGTCGGCCTGCATGGCGGGCGTCGCGGGTGCGCTCTACGTGCCCCAGGTCGGCATCATCAACCCGAGCGAGTTCGCGCCGGGCAATTCGATCGAGGCGGTGATCTGGGTGGCCGTCGGCGGTCGCGGTACGCTGTATGGCGCCGTGCTCGGCGGTGTGCTGGTGAACCTCGCCAAGACCTACTTCACCGGCGCCGCACCGGAAATCTGGCTCTACTTCCTGGGCGCGCTTTTTGTACTGGTGACGTTGCTGTTGCCTAAGGGGGTTGTCGGCGCCATTGCCAGCATCCGGTCGATGCCGCCGGGCGCGCTTCGGCCCAAGCGGCTGCTCGCCTATTTCTTCCCGGGGAGGGTGCTATGAATCCGGCGCTGGCTCAGCACACGGTGATCGGCGAGGCGGATCCCGACACGCAGCCGATCCTCTATCTCGACGGCGTGAGCGTGAGCTTCGACGGGTTCAAGGCGCTTAACGAGCTGAGCTTCTATGTCGATCCCGGCGAGTTGCGGGCGATCATCGGGCCGAACGGCGCCGGCAAGACGACGATGATGGACGTCATCACGGGCAAGACGCGCCCCGATACCGGCAAGGTCTTCTTCAAAGGCAATGTCGATCTCACCACGCTGGACGAGGCGGCGATCGCCAATCTCGGCATCGGGCGCAAGTTTCAGAAGCCGACGGTTTTCGAGAGCCATACCGTGTTCGAGAACCTGGAGCTCGCGCTCAAGACCGACCGCTCGGTGCTGGCGTCCCTGCGCTTCCGGCTGAACGGCGAGCAAACGGACAAGATCGACGCGGTGCTGAAGACGACGGCGCTGACGGCGCAGCGGGACGCGCTGGCCGGTTCGCTGTCGCATGGCCAGAAGCAATGGCTCGAGATCGGCATGCTGCTGATCCAGGACCCGGACCTGCTGCTGGTGGACGAGCCGGTGGCCGGGATGACCGACGCGGAGACGGCGCAGACGGCGGTACTGCTGAAGGAGATCGCGCAGACCCATTCCCTCGTCGTCGTCGAGCACGACATGGAATTCGTGCGCGCGCTGGAAAGCAAGGTGACGGTGCTGCACGAAGGCTCGGTCCTGGCCGAAGGCTCGCTCGAGACGGTGCAGCAGGACGAGCGCGTCATCGAAGTCTATCTGGGGCGATAACCATGCTGGTGGTGCGCGATATCGATCTTTTCTACGGCGCCAGCCAGGCGCTTCGGAAGGTCTCTCTCTCGGCGCTCAAGGGCGCGGTGACCTGTGTCCTCGGCCGCAACGGCGTCGGCAAGACGAGCCTGCTCCGCGCGATTGTCGGCCAGCAGCCGATCGCCCGCGGTGTGATCGACTGGGAAGACGCGCCGATCTCGAACCTGCCGACGCACGCGCGGACCCGGCGCGGCATCGCCTATGTGCCGCAGGGGCGCGAGATCTTTCCGCTGTTGACCGTCGCCGAGAACCTCAAGACCGGGTTCGCGCCGCTGCCGCGCGCCCAGCGCAGCATTCCCGACGAGATCTTCGACCTGTTCCCGGTGTTGAGCGACATGATGGGCCGGCGCGGCGGCGATCTCTCCGGCGGACAGCAGCAGCAGCTCGCCCTCGCACGCGCCCTGGTGACCCGGCCGCGGTTGCTCATCCTCGACGAGCCGACGGAAGGCATCCAGCCGTCGATCATCAAAGACATCGAAAAAGTCATCGCGCTCTTGCGCGATCGCGGCGAGATGGCGATTCTGCTGGTCGAGCAGTATTTCGAGTTCGCGCGTGACCTTGCCGACAGCTTCGCGGTAATGGAGCGCGGCGAGATCGTTCTGTCCGGCCGCCGCGACGAAATGGTTGAAAAGGATGTACGGCGTTATCTCACCGTCTGACCGGCTTGCGGTGGTGCCGCGCCTTGCGGGTGTGCACGGCGTTGCCCGCGTCGGTTACGTGAACGTCGACGGCGTCAACCGGCTCGCGACCCTCGAACAAAAGACTCCCCTGCGCGTGCTTTTCCCGCTGCCGACCGCCGGCGATCCGCCGGTCGCGGCACTGGTAACGACCTCGGGCGGGCTGGTCGGCGGCGATCGGCTCGACGTCGCGGTCTCCGTCGGTGAGAACGCGGCGCTGATGGCAATCGGGCAGGCAGCGGAGAAGGTCTATCGCTCGCTCGGCAACGACTGCGGCGTCGATATCGCGCTCGAGGTGGGCGCGGGCGGCTGGCTCGAATGGTTGCCGCAGGAAACCATCCTGTTCGAAGGCGCCCGGCTGCGCCGCAACACGGCACTTTCCGTCGCGGGCACGGGCCGTGCGCTGGCCGGCGAGATGCTCGTCTTCGGCCGCGTCGCGCGGGGCGAGACGATGAGCTATGGCCTGGTCCGCGATGCCTGGACGGTGCGGCGCGACGGCCGGCTGGTCTGGGCCGATGCGCTGCACATGGATGGCGAAGACATTCCGTACAGCTTGGCGGCGGCGGCCGGATTCGCCGGCGCGCGAGCCTATGCGACCGCGATCTATGTCGGCCCGGATGCCGCTGCGCAGCTCGATTTGGCGCGTGACGCGGCGGCGATAGACGGTGTGCGGTCGGGCGCGACCTTGTGCGGCCCGGTCCTGGTCGTGCGCTGGCTCGGCGCGGACCCGGGCGCGGTTCGCCGCGCCTTCGGCGATTTCTGGATGCGCCGCCGCGCCGCGGCGGGAGGGTTGCCGCCCCGGCTGCCGAGGCTGTGGCATGTTTGAGATGAGGGAGAGGAAACGGTGAACCTGACACCGCGTGAAAAAGATAAGCTTCTCGTGGCCATGGCCGCGATCGTCGCGCGCAACCGCAAGGACCGCGGCGTCCGGCTCAACTATCCCGAAGCGGTGGCGCTGATCACGGAATATGTCGTCGAAGGCGCGCGCGACGGGCGTAGCGTCGCCGAGCTGATGCGCGACGGCGCGACGGTGCTGAGCCGCGACGACGTGATGGAAGGGGTGCCCGAGATGCTGCACGAGATCCAGGTCGAAGCGACCTTCCCCGACGGGACGAAGCTGGTCACCGTGCATGAGCCCATTCGCGTAGGGGGCGGCCGATGATCCCGGGCGAGATTTTTTGCAAGGACGGTACGCTGACGCTCAACGCGGGTCGCGAGACGCTGACCCTCACCGTAAGCAACACCGGCGACCGGCCGGTCCAGGTCGGGTCGCATTATCATTTCCACGAAACGAACACGGCGCTCGATTTCGATCGCGAGAAGGCGCGCGGCTACCGCCTCGACATTCCGGCCGGCACCGCGGTCCGCTTCGAGCCGGGCCAGAGCCGGGAGGTGCAGCTCGTTCGTTATGCCGGGGCGCGCCGGGTCTATGGCTTCAACGGGCGCGTCAACGGCGCGCTTGGCGATTGAGGGGATGTGAGCGATGGCATTCGAAATCGACCGCCAAGCCTATGCCGCCATGTTCGGCCCCACGACCGGCGACCGCCTCCGCCTCGCTGACACCGACCTCGTCATCGAGGTGGAAGAGGACCGCACGATCTACGGCGAGGAGGTGAAGTTCGGCGGCGGCAAGGTCATCCGCGACGGCATGGGACAGTCGCAGGTCAGCCGCGCCGATGGCGCGGTCGACACGGTCATCACCAATGCGCTGATCCTGGATTATTGGGGCATCATCAAGGCCGACATCGGCATCAAGGACGGCAAGATCGCCGGCATCGGCAAGGCCGGCAATCCGGACGT
>CAZPFL010000286.1:0-4359 GCA_964585785.1 uncultured Rhodospirillaceae bacterium | reverse complement strand
TGATCGCCGGGCGCCTGGGCGCGCTTGGCAACGAAACAAGGCTCGAGATCTACCGCATCCTGGTCCGCGCGGGCCATGACGGGGTGCCGGTGAGC
The DNA here is from genome assembly GCA_964585785.1 of uncultured Rhodospirillaceae bacterium. Classification (GTDB taxonomy): domain Bacteria; phylum Pseudomonadota; class Alphaproteobacteria; order UBA8366; family UBA8366; genus WHUA01. The sequence goes on along the minus strand of CAZPFL010000286.1, from coordinate 4,264 downwards.
GATTTGCAGCGGCGAACCGCGGTGCCGATGTCCACCGTGTCGCATCATCTGCACAAGCTGATCACGGTCGGCCTCGTACGCCAGGAGCGCGCGGGCACGACGCTCTTCTGTCACGCCAACTACGACGTGATGGACGAAACGCTCGGCTACCTGACCAAGGTGTGCTGCATCGATTCGAAATCCCGCGCGGAGGACGCCGCGTGAGCGCTTTTTTTTGCCCGTCTATTCCGGCAAATATCGAAATAACGGAGACGCCGAATGGTTGACGTAACCCTCCCCGGACGCCGCGTGTTCGCCAAGGTCGACCCGGTCGTGGTCGCCGCGATCCTCGCCTTCCTCGCCCTAGTCCTCGTCGTTCCCGCGCAGGCCTCCGCGAGCCTCCGCTTCACGCTCAAGGAACTGCTCAGCGTGGCGCCCTTCCTGCTGCTGTCGATCGGCGTGACCGCCTACGCCAAGGCGAGCGGCGCCGACCGGCTGATCGCCAGGGCCTTCACCGGGCATGTCGGCCGCATGGTTCTTGTCGCGGCCTTGATGGGCGCGCTGTCGCCCTTCTGCTCCTGCGGCGTGATCCCGGTGATCGCCGCGCTGTTGGCGATGGGCGTTCCGCTCGCGCCGGTGATGGCCTTCTGGCTCGCCTCGCCGCTGATGGACCCGTCGATGTTCTTCCTCACCGCGGGCACGCTCGGCTTCGACTTCGCGATCTACAAGACGATCGCGGCGATCGCCATCGGCCTGCTCGGCGGCTTCGGCACCTATGCCTTGATGCGCGCCGGCTTCTTCACCGAGGCGCTGCGTCCGGGCATCGGCAACGGCGGCTGCGGCGGCGCGCCGATCCGCAGCGGCAAGGAGGTCGCCTGGGCCTTCTGGAAGGAGCCGGAACGGCGCGCGCTATTCCCGCAGAACGCGCTCAGCAACGGGCTCTTCCTCGGCAAGTGGCTGACCGTCGCCTTCTTCCTGGAGAGCCTGATGCTGGCCTATCTGCCGGGCGAATCGGTCAGCGCCTGGATCGGCGGCACGGGCTGGCAGACGGTCGCAGGCGCCACCTTCGTCGGCATCCCGGCCTATCTCAACGGCTACGCCGCGCTGCCGCTGATCTCCGGGCTGATCGGCCAGGGCATGGCGCCCGGCGCGGGCATGGCCTTCCTGCTCGCCGGCGGGGTCAGCTCGATCCCGGCCGCGATCGCGGTCTGGGCGCTCGCCCGGCCGCCGGTCTTCGCCGCCTATCTCGGCTTCGCCACGCTCGGCGCCTTCGTGCTGGGGCTGGCCTACGGCTTCGTCGCCTGAGCGCACGCCGCCGGCCGTCGTTCCCTGCCATGTGAAATAAGGCGAGGCCGCCAAGGCCTCGCCCTCACGCCGACACATTGCCCCTTTAGGATTAACCCCAACGGAGAGGCAGGCACACGACACGGCCGGGTTGAATGCGATCGTCCAGCGGCAAGCATTTCGTAGGGTTGGACCATATACGCGCCGTCGCGGCCTTCACCGTCTTTTCCTGGCACTTTCTTCACGTCAACAACGCCACCAATGTGCCGCTCGACGGGACCTTCTCCTTCCCGCTCAACTCCCTCTTCGCGCAAGGGCATACCGGCGTCGCCATCTTCATGGTGCTGAGCGGCTACCTGTTCGCGAAGATCACCGACGGCAAGCGGATCCTGTACCTGGAGTTCCTTTACAACCGGGCGCTCCGCCTCGCGCCGCTGCTGATCGCCGTCATGGCCATCGACCTGGCGATCATCCTGTTCACGGCGCCGGACGGCGCGCCGGCCTTTCTCAAGCGGCTGGCCGAGGGGTTCGTGCTGCCGCGCTGGAGCCACGGCGGCTGGTCGATCACCGCGGAAGGCCATTTCTACCTGATCTTCCCACTGATCATCTTCGCCGAGACGACGCGCCGCTATTCGTCGCTGGCGCTGATCGCGCTCGCGATGGCGGTCCGGATCTGGATCTACCTGCATTACGACGGCCAGCACCTGCAAAACGCCGCCTATTGGACCATCCTCGGACGGATCGACCAGTTCGTCCTCGGGATCCTGTTCTTCCGCTACGGCAATTTCATCGCCGGCCGGCACGCGCTCGCCGCCGGCGCGATCGTCCTCTGGCTGCTGATCTGGCAGCAGTTCCACCGGCTGGGCGGTTTCTACGACAACGAGGCGCCGGGCGTCTGGACCTTCCTCACCACCGCCGAGGGGCTGTTCTACGGCCTCATCATCGCTTGGTACGACAAGTCCTTCAGCTTTTCCAAGACCGGCTTGTCGGGCCTGGTCGGCAGGGTCGGCGAATGGTCCTACTCGATCTACCTGCTTCACTTCTTCGTGGTTTTCCGCATGGCCAACTATATCAATTTTCACATCGTGAAGCTGGACAACTTCTACCTCGCCATGCTGTTCGATATCCCGTGTTTCGCCGCCGTCGCGTTCGCCGGCTTCCTGTCCTATACCTTTTTCGAGAAGCGATTCCTGGCACGGCGGACCGTCTATCTGCGCGATGCGGATGCGCTGCAGCCCTTGACCGCGGCCCCGCGCGAACGAGTCTCTTCCTAAGGACAGCCGCCCGCGCCGGGCGACATCCTGCAAATTCAGGTTATTGCGCTTGCGTCGTCAATTCCCGCGACGTTAAACTCAACCCAAGGGATTTGAACCTGACCCCCTCATCCGATACACCGCGCCGCCCCGTGAACAGGCACTTCTCACTCACCTGTCCGAAATTTCTGGCGGCGCTATCGGTTTCCGGGCGGGGTTGCTTCCATCGAAGGGGCTTTAGATGAACGAGATCAAGAAACCGTTTAAGTGGGTTGGCACGGCTCCTGTTCGGCCGGACGGCGTGCCGAAGGTGACGGGCACGGCCAAATACGGCAACGACTTCACGCTGCCCGGCGCGCTTTACGGCAAGGTCCTGCGCAGCCCCCACGCGCATGCGCGCATCAAGTCGATCGACACCTCCAAGGCCGAGAAGCTGGTCGGCGTGAAGGCGGTCGTCACCGCGAAGGATTTCCCGGATCAGAATTTCGCCTACATCGGCCCCGAGCGCGTCGCGGTCAACTTCTGGCACGTGACCCGCAACATCATGGCGCGCGAGAAGGCGCTCTATGAAGGCCATGCGGTCGCGGCGGTAGCCGCGGTCGACGCCGCGACGGCGGCCAAGGCCTGCTCGCTGATCAAGGTCAAATACGAAGTCCTGCCGCACGTCATCGACGTGGACGAGGCGATGAAGCCCGACGCGCCGCTGCTTTTCGAGGACATGAAGACGCGCGGCGTGGAGCCGGCGCCGAAGAAAGCGTCGAACGTCTCCAAGCAACTCAAATTCGAGATCGGCGACGTCGAGGCCGGCTTCAAGGAAGCCGACGTGATCGTCGAGAAGGAATTCAAGACGGCCGCCGTGCATCAGGGCTACATCGAGCCGCATGCCTGCCTCGCGAAATACGATGCCGACGGCCAGGGCGAGATCTGGAGCTCGAGCCAGGGCCACTTCATCGTGCGCGGCCTGACCGCGAAGCTGGTCGGCATGAATCTCGGCGACCTCAAGTGCAACCCGGCGGAAATCGGCGGCGGCTTCGGCGGCAAGACCGTCGTCTACCTCGAGCCGGTGGCGATGATGCTGTCGAAGAAATCCGGCCACCCGGTCCGCCTCAACATGTCGCGCGACGAGGTGTTCAAGGCGAGCGGGCCGACCTCGGGCTCGTCCATGTGGGTCAAGATCGGCGCCAAGAAGGACGGCACGCTGGTCGCCGGCGAAGGCATCTTCAAGTATCAGGCCGGCGCCTTCCCGGGCTCGCCGGTGATGAACGGCTGCCTCTGCGCCTTCGCGCCCTACAACATCCCGAACCAGAAGGCCACGGGCTACGACGTCGTCTGCAACCGGCCGAAGGCCGCGGCCTACCGCGCGCCGGGCTCGCCGATCTCCGCATTCGCGGTGGAGAGCGTGCTCGACATCGTCGCCAAGAAGATCGGCATGGACCCGGCCGAGCTGCGGCTCAAGAACGCCACCCATATCGGCACGCCGACGATCGCCGGGCCGAAGATGGCGCATGAAGGCTATGCCGAGACGCTGCAGGCGTGCATGAACCATCCGGGCTACAAGAAGAAGCTCGGCAAGAACCAGGGCCGCGGCATCGCCTCGGGCTACTGGTTCAACGGCGCCGGCGAATCCGGCGCGACGGTGAACATCAACTCCGACGGCACCGTCGAAGTCGCCACCGGCAGCGTCGATGTCGGCGGCTCGCGCGCGTCCATGGCGATCATGGCGGCCGAGACGCTGGGCGTCGATTACA
>CAZPFL010000285.1:2896-4362 GCA_964585785.1 uncultured Rhodospirillaceae bacterium | reverse complement strand
ATATTCTGATCGAGGCCGGCTTCGAATGGCGCGAGCCGGGCTGCTCCATGTGCCTCGCGATGAACACCGATCGGCTGGAGCCGGGCGAGCGGTGCGCGTCCACGACCAACCGCAATTTCGTCGGCCGCCAGGGTCGCGACGGCCGCACCCATCTGGTGAGCCCGGCGATGGCCGCGGCGGCGGCGGTCACCGGGCGGCTGACTGATGTACGGGATTTGATGCAATGACGATGTCGTCGGCGTTTTCCAAAAAGATTGGCGCGGGCAGGTTGCCCGGCGAGCTGCAAGGCATAGATCGGCTCTTCGGATGTGATCTACGCAGCCGGGGATGGGTCATCGATCTCACGCGCATCGCGCGGAGCGGGTCGGGCCGGAACGAGCTGCAGAATCGCATCGATGAGTCGCCGGACCCGGCGATGATCTGGGTCATACGCGGCCGTCGGCGCTGAGCGAAAGGGAGGAAAGAGATATGGAAAAATTCACCAAGCTCACCGGCATCGCCGCGCCGATGAACATGATCAACATCGACACCGACCAGATCATTCCGAAGCTGCATCTGCGCACGATCAAGCGCACCGGCCTCGGCAAGGTGGTGTTCGAGGAGCTGCGCTTCAACACGGACGGCAGCGAGAAGCCGGAGTTCATCCTGAACCAGGAGCCGTATCGCAAGGCCAAGATCATCGTCGCCGGCGACAATTTCGGCTGCGGGTCGTCGCGCGAGCATGCGCCCTGGGCGCTGCTCGATTTCGGTATCCGCTGTGTGATCTCCACCAGCTTCGCCGACATCTTCTACAACAACTGCTTCAAGAACGGCATCCTGCCGGTCACCGTTTCCAAGGAGGACCTGGAAGCGCTGATGGCCGACGCGTCGGATCGGGAGAATCCGGAACTGACGATCGACCTGGAGACGCAGGAAATCACGCGGCCGAACGGACCCAAGATCAAGTTCAAGATCGACGAGTTCCGCCGCGAGTGCCTGCTCAAGGGGCTCGACGACATCGGCCTCACCATGCAGAAGGCCGACAAGATCGACGCCTTCGAAAAGAAACAGCGCGAGAGCCAGCCCTGGCTCTACGCCCAGGGCTGAGCGCGGGACGGTTTGGGAATGGCGAAGCCGCGGACTCTGTACGACAAGATCTGGGAAAACCACGTCGTCGACGAGCTGGATGACGGCGTCTACCTGCTCTACATCGACCGCCAGCTGCTGCACGAGGTGCTGTCGCCGCAGGCCTTCGAAGGCTTGCGGATGGAGAAGCGCCAGGTGCGCCGCACGGCGGCGACGCTCGCGGTCGCGGACCATAACGTCCCGACCGCGGACCGGCATCTCGGCATCGCGGACCCGGAATCGCGCCTGCAGGTCGAGACGCTGATCCAGAACTGCAAGGATTTCCACGTCCCGGTCTTCGACATGCACGACCCGCGGCAGGGCATCGTGCACGTGATCGGGCCGGAGCAGGGCTTCACGCT
>CAZPFL010000285.1:0-2796 GCA_964585785.1 uncultured Rhodospirillaceae bacterium | reverse complement strand
GGCGGCACCGGCCACGTCATCGAGTATTGCGGCCGTGCCTTCCGTGATCTTTCCATGGACGGCCGCATGACGGTCAGCAACATGACGATCGAGGGCGGCGCGCGCGCCGGCATCATCGCGCCGGACGAGAAGACCTTCGCCTACCTCAAGGGCCGGACCATGGCGCCGAAGGGCGCGATGTGGGACCAGGCGGTCGCCTATTGGAAGACGCTGAAGTCCGACGAGGGCGCGGTCTACGACAAGGAAGTCGTGATCGACGTGCCGAAGATCGCGCCGCAGGTCACGTGGGGCACGAGCCCGGAAGACGTCGTGCCGATCACCGCGACGGTGCCCGACCCGAAGGACGCGCCGAGCGACGCCAAGCGCGGCGCGATGAAGCGCGCGCTCGACTATATGGGGCTGACCCCCGGCACGCGGATGCAGGACATCCCGGTCGATTACGTCTTCATCGGCTCCTGCACCAACAGCCGCATGGAGGATCTGAAAAACGCCGCCGCCGTGGTCAAGGGCCGCAAGGTCGCCGACGGGGTGACGGCGATGGTCTCTCCGGGCTCGACGCTGATCAAGCAGGAGGCGGAGCGGGAAGGCCTCGACAAGGTCTTCATCGAGGCCGGGTTCGAGTGGCGGGAATCCGGCTGCTCGATGTGCCTCGGCATGAATCCGGATCGCGTTCCGGCCGGCAAGCGCTGTGCGTCGACCTCGAACCGCAACTTCGAGGGACGCCAGGGACGCGACGCGCGCACGCATCTCGTCAGTCCGACGATGGCCGCCGCTGCGGCCGTGACGGGCAGGCTCACCGACGTGCGCGACCTGATGAAATAACGCCGATGGCCGCGCGTCCCCGCACTCTGGTCGAGAAGATCTGGGACAGCCACGTCGTCGACGTGGAGGACGACGGCACCTGCCTGCTCTACATCGACCGTCACCTCATCCACGAAGGCTCCACGCCACAGGCGTTCGACGGGTTGCGCGCGGCCGGTTTGCCGGTGCGCCGGCTGGAGGCGACGCTCGGCGTGATCGACCATGTGGTGCCGACGCGAAACCGCGCCGCCGGTCCTGCCGACCAGGATGCGCGGGTGATGCTGGACTCGATGGTCGACAACTGCCGTGAATTTGGCGTCGAGCTGTTCGACGCCTTCGACTCCCGCCAGGGCATTTGCCACGTCGTCGGCCCGGAGCAGGGCTTCACGCTGCCCGGCATGACGCTGGTCTGCGGCGACAGCCATACCGCGACGCATGGCGCCTTCGGCGCGCTTGCCTTCGGCATCGGCACGTCCGAGGTGGAGCACGTCCTGGCCACCCAAACGCTCGTGCAGAAGCCGATGAAGACCATGCGGGTCACGGTGGACGGCGCCTTGCCGGCTGGCTGCACGGCGAAGGATATCGTGCTCGCCATCATCGGCCGGATCGGCACGGCGGGCGGCACGGGGCATGCCATCGAGTATGCCGGCGACGCTATTCGCGCGCTGCCGATGGCGGGGCGAATGACCGTTTGCAACATGTCCATCGAGGCCGGCGCGCGGGCGGGCCTGATTGCGCCCGACGAGACGACCTTTGCCTTCCTCGAGGGTCGGCCGCGGGCGCCCAAGGGCGACGACTGGGCGCGGGCGGTGGACCATTGGCGCAGCCTCAAATCCGACGATGGCGCGGTCTTCGATAAGGAGGTGCGCCTCGATGCGGACGTTATCGAGCCTCAGGTAACCTGGGGGACAAGCCCGCAGGACGTGGTCGCGATCAGCGGCGTCGTCCCCGACCCGCTCCGCGAGGCAGATCCGGCCAAGCGCCAGGCGATGGAGAAGGCGTTGCGCTACATGGGCCTGACGCCCGGCACGCGCATGACCGACATATCGATCGACCGCGTCTTCATCGGGTCGTGCACGAACAGCCGGATCGAGGACCTGCGCGCCGCCGCCGAGGTCGCCAAGGGCCGCCGGGTGGCGGACGGAGTACAGGCCATGGTCGTGCCCGGGTCCGGCCAGGTGAAGCTTGCGGCCGAGGCCGAAGGGCTGGACCAAATCTTCCGCGAGGCCGGGTTCGAGTGGCGGGAGCCGGGCTGCTCCATGTGCGTCGGGATGAACGAAGATCGTATCGCACCGGGGCAGCGTTGCGCCTCCACGTCGAACCGTAATTTCGAAGGCCGTCAGGGGCGTGACGGCCGGACTCACCTTGTAAGCCCCGCCATGGCGGCCGCAGCGGCGATTGCCGGTCGCTTCGCGGACGTTCGCACGCTACAACACTGACCGACCACTGCCCCTCGACACGACCGGACGTTGCGGACCTTCTGTGACAGCTGACATAGGCTTCCGGTCGACTATGTGTGAAAACAATGCAGTGCTGCGAAGAAGGAGAAGAACGTGCCTGCCAATAAGAAACTGCTGATCCTGCCGGGCGACTATGTGGGTCCGGAGGTCATGGACCAGGTCAAGCGCGTCATCCGCTGGCTGGATTCGCGTCGCGCCATTCGTTTTGAGGTGGAAGAACGGCCGTTCGGCGGCGCGTCCTGCGACGTCAACGGCACCCCGCTGACCGAAGAAACGCTGAGCCTTGCGAAAGAGGCGGACGCCGTTCTGATGGGGTCGATCGGCGGGCCGAAATACGACGCGCTGCCGCGCGACAAGCGGCCGGAGGCCGGATTGCTCCGCCTGCGCAAGGAGATGGACCTGTTCGCCAACCTGCGCCCGGTGGTCACCTTCGACGCGCTGCTCGAGGCTTCGACCCTGAAGCCGGAGGTCGTCAAGGGTCTCGACCTGATGATCGTCCGCGAGCTGACCTCGGGCATCTATTTCGGCTCGCCGC
>CAZPFL010000284.1:0-4384 GCA_964585785.1 uncultured Rhodospirillaceae bacterium | reverse complement strand
CCGCAATAGGGCGCGGCGACGCCCTGGGACATGTCGAGCACCTTGAGCCCTTCGAAGGCGAGTTCGTCACTCATTCCTGCGTTTCCTTCCGATCCTGAAGCGATGGGCCGGCGGGCCGATCCGCCCGGCGGCAGAGCTGAAATTCTTCGATTCAGCCCAATCTGTCAAATGCCTGGCTGCAACCGAGAGGCGAAGGTTGCAGCAACGCGGTTTATGCTATCATGGCCCGAACAAGGCTGCATCACGAGCAGCCCCGACCCTCACGCCTTCTCGGGAGGAAGGACATGCCCCGCACGCTGACCCAGGAAGAAGTCGACCGGTACTACGAACAAGGCTACCTCGTCCTGCACGACGTGATCCCGCAGGAGATATTGGATGCCGCGCGCGCCGAGACCGACCGCATGGTCGCCGTCGCCTCGACGCTGACCGAGGCGATCCCGATGCTCGACCTCGATCCGAGCCATACGCCCGAGAAGCCGCGGGTCCGGCGCATCAAGTCGCCGCACGAGCATTCGGAATACTTCCGGGCGCTGGCCGGCGATGCGACGATCCTCGACGTCCTCGACCCACTGATGCCGTCGGGTGTCCGCATTCACAACACCAAGGTCAACATGAAGTCGGCCGGCGTCGGCGAGTCGATCGAGTGGCACCAGGACTGGGCCTTCTATCCGCACACCAACGACGACGTGCTGGCGGTGGGCATCTACCTCGACGACTGCACCGAGGACAACGGCCCCATGATGGTCATCCCCGGCAGTCACAAGGGACCGACCTACGACCACCACGAGGGGCCTTATTTCTGCGGCGCAATGGACCCGGACAAGGTCGATGTCGATTTCTCCAAGGCGGTGCCGCTGATGGGCCCGGCCGGCACGCTGACCATCCATCACGCGCGGCTGATCCACGGCTCGGCCTATAACCGGTCCGCCCGGTCGCGCCGCTTCCTGCTGTACGCCTATGCCGCCGTCGATGCCTGGCCGCTGCACGATCTCAAGGGCGGGCTCGAAGCCTTCGACTCGCGCATCGTGCGCGGGGAGCCGACGCTGGTCCCGCGGATGAAGGAGGCGCCGGTGCGTATCCCGCTGCCGACCCGGCCCGGCCTGATCAAGGGCTCGATCTACGACAACCAGAGCATCCTCGGGAACAAGTATTTCGAAGGGCTTGAGGGGCAGGAGCAGAGCAAGCGCGAGCCGGCGCTCGCCTGAGGCCGGCCGGTGGCGATCGTCGAAACGCACCAAACCGGCGACGGCGCCACCCGCATCACGCTGAACCGCCCGGAAAAAGCGAACGCGCTGAACGAGGCCATGATCGAAGCCTTGCTCGACGCCTTCGCCGTGGCGCAGGCAGGCGGGACGCGGCTCTTGATCCTGGACGCGGCGGGTAAGCATTTCTGCGCCGGCTTCGACCTGGGCGACCTCGACGACTGCAGCGACGGCGACCTGCTGCTGCGCTTCGTCCGCATCGAGACGGCGCTGCAGACGCTCTACCACCTACCCTTCCCGACACTGGCGCTCGCCAAAGGCCGCGCCATGGGCGCCGGCGCCGACCTGTTCGCCGCCTGCAGCCGGCGGGTCGCGGCGCCGGGCACGCAGTTCCGCATGCCGGGCCTCGCCTTCGGGATTCTGCTCGGCACGCGGCGGCTGGCCGCGCGCATCGGCGCGGATGCGGCCCGGCGCATCCAGAACGAGACCCGTACCTTCGACGCTGCCGAGGCCCACGCCCTCGGCTTCGCGAGCGAGATCGTCGACGAGACCGACTGGCCGGCCGTCGCGAGCGCGGCGACCACCGCCGCTAACACGCTCTCTCCCGAAGCCACTGCAGCGCTGTTCCAGGCGACCGCCGTGGACACACGGGCCGAGGACATGGCCGGCCTCGTCGCCTCCGCCGCCCGCCCCGGCCTCAAGGCGCGCATTCAAACGTATGTGGACTCGCTGAAGCGGTGACAGGCGCGGGTCGGATACACGGGCCGAAACAATTGAAACCATTTTCGATCCGGTGCGAGGTCAACCGGAAACATGGCGAGGCAATTCTCCCGATGCCAAACGGCACGACAATTGGAGGATGCCAAAATGTCGAACATCAGGACGCCAAAGACCGTCCCGTCCGGCGCCGGCATGCAGACGACCTCTCGGCTGCAGCAAATACGCTTCGGTCAGATCGCAACCGACGAAGAAGCCCGGACCGCGCTGCGGCGCGCGCGCCGGATGCAAGCTCAGGCCGTCGCGAGCGCTTTCGTCGCCTTCGCCCGGTGGCTCAGGGGCAAGCCCGGCAGCCGGGCGCAACGAGTCTCCGATACGATGAGCGAGGCCGGCCGCTAAGCGGCCGCGCCATGCCTAGACGGTCGGTGGCGCGCCTATTTCCGCTCGACAAGCTGATAGAGCACGCCATGCCCGTCGCTCGGATGGACGAACACCATGTCGTCCGCCTCGATCAGCCGCGCGCCCTTCGCCTTCATCTCGGCCGCGGCCGCCTTCACGTCGCCGACCGCGAGGGCCACGAGGTGAAGGCCTTCGCCGTGCCGCGCCAGTGACCGGCCGATGGCGCTCTCGGGGCTGAGCGGCTCCGCCAGCTCGATGAAGCTGCCGGCATCGCCGATCGGAAACACCGCCCGCCTCATACCGAGGCGCGGCAATTCCTCGGGGCCTTTGCTCGCCTTCATGCCGAGCTTGGACTCGTAGTCGCGCATGCCGTCTTCCAATTTCTTGACGCGCACGACGACGTGGTCGATTCGTTTGAACATTGTCTCCTCCCGTCCTTGCCGATAGCCCAGCATGAACCCTGCGCCGGCGGCCGGGCAAATCGGCGGCCCGTTGGCTACTTCTCGGCCTTGCGGATGTCTTCCGCGCTGTCCTTGGCGAGGTCGGCCTGGAGGAAGGCGCTTTCCTGCGGCAGCGCCATGTGGAACTGAGAGGTCACGTCGATCTCGACCCGGCCGCGCTCCATGGTGAAGTCCAGCACATGGCCGCCCACCGACCGGTCGTCGCTGACAAAATGCACGTGATAGCCGGGCACGTTGATGCCGACCGTATAGTCCGGAAAACGAAACCCGACCAAGCTGCCGCCGATATCGTGAAACGCGAATTCGGGCTGATGCGCCGTGACCTCGACCAGCGGCCGGTAGGGCTTCTTCTGGCGCGGGACCGCGCGCACCTTGATGTGGGAGAAACGGCCATCGACCCGGACCGCGTAGAACAGGTTCTTGCTCGGCACCGCCTTGTCCAGCGCCTGCAACAGCGTGGCGAAGTCGGTGCGCTCCTCGATCTCGACGCTGAGCGTCGGATCGAAGGGAATCATCACGGCAAAGGGCGTCCGCATCTCCGGCTTGACGGGATAGAGCCGGCCATCTGACCGGGCCTGGAAGAATTGACCGGCCAGCGCGGTCATTTCGCCGTCGAGCGCGTTGAAGGTGCCGAGCCCGAAATCACCGTGCCGGGCGAGCTCGGCGAAGGTGACGTCGCCGTCATACACGCTTTCCAGCACGGCGTTGATGGTCGAAGTCTGGAAAATCTCATGCGCCTCGCCGGCGCCGCTATGGAACAGGTCCCCCGCCGCGCGGTGCGCATGAAAAGCCTTGATCAGCGTGTCGTCGAGAGACATGGGACCTTCGCGGTTGGCATCCGGCTAAACCCGATCAGCGGGCGGCAAGCTAGGCTCGAACGCGCTGCCGGACAAGCACCTTCGTGGTCTTTGGATCGAAGCGGCGCCAGCCGTTTCGTAAATTTGTTACGCCTGTTTCACAAAACAGACATCGATCGCGGATTAGGGTTCCGATCCGTCGCGAGTCGATGCGCGCACCGAATCGGAAACGCGGCGGGCCACTGCCGGCAACCTGTCGACAAGACGGTGTATCTGCTCCCGCCATGGATGCCATTAGCCACCCCGACGACGCCATACGTCAGCGCCAGGAATGGATGGCCATCCTGGCCAAAGCGACCGCCGAGGCGATCGAGCCCCTGTGGCAGGACGTGCCGGAAAAACCGAGCTGGGCGCGCCTTCGTCAACCGGAAACCGGCATGGTGATGGTGCAAGGCCGCGCCGGCGGTACCGGACAGCCCTTCAACATCGGCGAGATGACGGTGACGCGCTGCATCGTACGCCTGACCACCGGCGGCACAGGTCACGCCTACGTCGCCGGACGCAACCATCGGCACGCCGAGCTCGCGGCGGTCATCGATGCGCTGATGCAGATGCCGGAGCGTCGCGACGAGATTCGCCGCATCGTGATCGATCCGCTGTTTCAGATGCAGGCGGCGGCGCGCAGCCGCACCGCGCGCCGGACGGCCGCCACCAAGGTCGACTTCTTCACCATGGTGCGGGGCGACTGAGGATGGAGATGCCCGTGTCCGATATCGGTCCGATCGGCGCCGGATTCGCCGACCCGGTG
>CAZPFL010000283.1:0-4436 GCA_964585785.1 uncultured Rhodospirillaceae bacterium | reverse complement strand
TTCCGCTGCTTCTTCGCCTGCCAGGCGTGCAGCGCGGCGTGCGCCTTTTCGAGCGAGGGCGCGCTGTCGTCCGGCTGCGCCGCGTCGGTCTTCGCGGTCAGCTCGACGACATAGCCGTTCGGGTCGCGGAAGTAGATCGAGTGGACGAAGCCGTGGTCGGCGATGCCGCGCGTCTCGATCCCCTTGGTGCGGCCGCGGGCGAACATTTGGTGCAGCGTGTCCATGTCGACCTCGAGCGCGATATGCAGGTCGAAGTCGTGCTGGTCCTTGAAGTCGAAATCGGCGTCCGGCGCCTCGAAGAAGGCGATGAAGGAGCCGTCGCCGAGTCGGTAGAAGCTGTGCAGTACGTTCGCCGGCATCCCGGCCCCGCTGGTGTCGATCTCGAAGGCCTCGGCCAGCGGCAGGCCGAGAAAGTCCTCGTAGAAGTGGCGGGTTTCCTCGGAATCGCGGCAGCGGTAGGCGGCGTGATGCAGGCCCCGGATCGCAGGCCTAATCGCAGGCCCCATGGCAGGTTTTGGCGCGGTCATCGGCGTTCCCTCGGTCGGATGCGTCGTGGCATTTTACCAGATTTTTCGCCCCGGCGCCTTGGCCGCCCGGCGGGCGTTAACCGGTCCTAACCCGGTATTAAGAAAGTCCTGCTAGCGTGCCGGCCGTACAAGAAACCGCGCGGCCGGCGCGGCGCGAGCCTCGTCGCCGGACCGCATAGCAAGCGACGCGTCCGTTCATGAACACGCATGCCATAGCCCTCTGTGTCCTCGTCGCCGCGATGGGCGTCGCGGGCCGCTTCGCCACCGGCACCCAGTTCACCGGCGCGACCGAGAGCCAGCTCCACCAGATCGCCTGCGCCGAGCCGGCCAAGAGCGACGATCCCTGGAATATCAAGAACCTCTACGACTGTTCTACGTCGACGCTCTATATCCCGTATCAGCTCTGGACCGGGGCGAAATGGGACGGGTCGAAGACCGGGGCCTGCATGCACGCCGCCGACGCCACCGTCGCCGCGACCGGCGCGCGCATCGCCGGGCCGAAGCGCTGGCGGAACCCGAAGACCGGCGTCACCGAGGCGGTCTGGGCGTGGCGCAAGGCCGACGGCTCCGAGACGCAATATTTCACCTGCCACGCCGACGGCATCGGGCGGGTCTACGACAGCCGGGGCGCACGCGTCTTCGCGCAGGGCCGCTGTGCCTTTCCGGCCGGCAGCGGCTGGGGCCTCGCGGTCCGGCGGGACTGCGCGGACAGCGCGATCGAGATCACCGCGATCGCGCTCGACGACCGGAACGAGCTGGAAAGCATCGAGTTCAACGGCTGGACCGGCAAGACCCTCGACCACCACTACCGCTTCGTGCCCAACCGCGGCATGACGAACGCCTGGGCGCAGTAAGGGGCGTAGCGCCTTCGCGTCGCCTTTTTCGCCCACGATGTAAGAATGGATGCCACGAATAAATCGTGGCATGACGATAAGGTGTTGCCGCTAAAAATAAATCGTCACTCCCCGGCTTGTCCGGGGAGTCCACCGCGCCGGCCTATCGACCCGCTGGTCCGCATCCTGCCAACGAAGAACCTCAATCCGCCAGATCCGCGTTCAGCAGGTCGGTGACCAGCATGTGGCCGGGCTTATGGGTGATGGCGATCGGCGGGCGGGCCTGCTCCATCGCCGCCTGCGGGGTGACGCCGCAGGCCCAGAACAGCGGTACCTCGCCGGGATAGAGCGGCAGCCCGGTACCCGAATAGGGCCGGTCGATGTCGGCGATACCGATCGCCGCCGGATCGCCGAAATGCACTGGCGCGCCGTGCACCTTCTCGCAACGCGCGGTGATCGCGATGGCCTGGATCGCGTCGGACGGGTTGAACGGCCGCATCGAGACGATCAGCGGACCCCGGAAGCGGCCGGCGGGCTCGGTCTCGATCGTCGTCCGGTAGATCGGCACCTTGAGCCCGAGATCCTGGTGGCGGAGCCGCAGCCCGGCGGAAAGTAGCGCGTCCTCGAAGGAATAGGAGCAACCGAGCGCGAAGCCGACGAAGTCGTCCCGCCAGAGATCGCGGATATCGGTCACTTCCTCGGTCAGCGCGCCGTCGCGGAAGACGTTGTAGCGCGGCAGGTCGCTGCGGAGGTCGATCCCCTGCCCCAGCGCCGGCAGCGACGGATCGCCGGGCGCGGTCTGTGCCAGCAGCGGGCAGGGCTTGGGGTTGCGCGCGCAGTAAAGTTCGAACTCCGCCGCCCAATCCGCCGGGAGCACGACGAGATTCGCCTGCACCATGCCGGGCGCGAGCCCCGTCGTCAGCCCGTCGTGGACGCCGGCGCGGATGCGCGCGCGAAGCGCCCGCGCGTCAGTAAGGCGGGCGTCGAAGTCGTCGCGTTGAGCGTGCTGCGTCTGCATCCTGGGCGTCGTACCGCAGTTTCCCAGCCTCGAGCCTAGCGCCGATCGGGTCTTGCCCGCAAAGGCGCGGCGCGCCTCGTCCGCGCCTTACTCCGCCAAGTCGGCGTTCAGCAGGTCGGTGATCAGCATGTGGCCGGGCTTGTGGCTGATGGCGATCGGCGGGCGCGCCGCCTCCACCACCACCTGCGGGGTCACGCCGCAGGCCCAGAACAGCGGCACCTCGCCCGGGCGGATTGGCAGCGGCTTCTCCCAGGACGGCTGGTCGATATCGGCGATGCCGATCGCCGCCGGGTCGCCGAAATGCACCGGCGCGCCATGCACCTTGTTGCAGCGCGACGTCACCGCGATGGCGCGGATCGCGTCGGCCGGCGCGAAGGGGCGCATCGAGACGACCATCGGCCCGCGGAACGGCCCGGCGGGCGTGGTCTCGATGTTGGTGCGGTACATCGGCACGGTCATGCCGATCTCCTGGTGGCGCAACGGCACGCCGGCCTCGATCAGCGCCGTCTCGAAGGAGAAGGAGCAGCCGAGCGCAAAGCCGACGAAGTCGTCCTGCCAGAGCGCCGTGAGGTCGGTCACCTCGTCCGCCAGCTTGCCGTCCCGGTAGACGTAATAGCGCGGCAGGTCGGTGCGCAGGTCGATCCCCTCGCCCAGCGTCGGCAGCGACGGGTCGCCGGGCTCGGTCATCGCCAGCAGCGGACAGGGCTTCGGGTTGAGCGCGCAGAAGCGCTGGAAGTCCTCGGCCCAGGCGGCCGGCAAAATCATCAGATTGGCCTGCACCATGCCGGGCGCGAGGCCGGTCGTGTCCCGGTCCAGTTCGCCCGCGCGGATGCGGGCACGGACCGCGCGCGCCTCGGCCCGGCCGCGGGCGGCGGCGTCCGCTGAGGCATCCGTCAAGGTTTCGGTCACGATCGCCATGCGCGGAGTGTAGCACCAGCGACGGCGCCGGGGCAGTCCCATCATCAACGCCGCATGGACTCGCGGAACAAGTCCGCGAGTGACGGCAATTTGTTGGATATAAATTACAAACGCCATGCGGGGACTTGTTCCGCACATCCACGGCTCTCCGCGCCAGAACGCGAAGCCCGCCAACCGGGGCCCCTCACCCCTTCGCCAGCATCGCGTCCAGCGCCTCGGCGTTGCGCAGCGCGTAGTCCTTCTCGTCCGTGTTGTCGAAATAGACAAAGGCGTCCCGCCCGTCGGCCATCGCGCCATCGAGCCAGCCGGCCCAGCCGCGCAGCGCCGCCGCGCTGTAATTGCCGCGATAGCGCGCGCGGCGGCCATGCAGGCGGACATAGACGAAGTCCGCGGTCACGACGCGCGGCGCGCGCGCCTTACCGAGCTCGAAGACGCAGAAGGCCGCGTTGTGCTGCGCCAGCAATGCGTAGACCGCGTCCGTATGCCAGCTCGGATCGCGGAACTCGAAGGCGTGCCGGCCACCCGCCGGCAGCGCCGCCAGGAAAGCGGCAAGGCGCGGCAGGTCGACGGGGAAGCGCGGCGGCATCTGGAACAGCACCGGCCCGGTCTTGCGGCCGAGCGCGGCCAGCCGCTCGTAGAAGACGCGCAGATGATCCGTGCAACCGACCAGCCGCCGGTAATGCGTGATCGCACGCCACGCCTTGACCGCGAACAGGAAATCCGCCGGCGTATGCGCCGCCCAGCCTTCGAGCACGGCGGTTTTCGGCAGGTGATAGAAGCTGGCGTTGATCTCGACGGATCGGAAGCGCTCGGCGTAATGCGCGAGCCAGTCCGTCCGCTTGAGCCCGCGCGGATAGAACGGCCCGCGCCAGCCGTCATAGCTCCACCCCGATGTCCCGACCCAATGCGTCGCCATGCCCGACAAACTACCTCACGGGCGCCGCGACCTTATTGAGCAGGATCAGACGCGGGTCTCGTAATTCGTCTTGACGTAATTTTCGACGATCTGCTGGAACTCTTCGGCGATGCCTTCGCCGCGCAGCGTCATCTTCTTCTCGCCGTCGATGAAGACGGGGGCGGCCGGGGTCTCGCCGGTGCCGGGCAGGCTGATGCCGATGTCGGCGTGCTTGCTCTCGCCCG
>CAZPFL010000282.1:1625-4484 GCA_964585785.1 uncultured Rhodospirillaceae bacterium | reverse complement strand
GGCTGGCCTACCGGCCGCTGCGCGGCTCTTTCCGCCTGGCGCCGCTGATCTCGGCCATCGGCATGTCGATCTTCTTGCAGAACTACGTGCAGATCCTGCAGGGCGCGCGGGTCAAGCCGCTGCAGCCGGTCGTCACCGGCGGCTTCTCGCTGTTCCGGAACAAGGGCTTCACCGTCACGTTGAGCTACATGCAGATCATCATCGTCGTCGTGACGGTGGTGCTGATGGCGGCCTTTTCGCTGCTGATCACGCGGACCGCGCTGGGTCGCGCGCAGCGTGCCTGCGAGCAGGACCGCATCATGACCGCGCTGCTCGGCATCAACGTCGACCGGACGATCTCGACGACCTTCGTCATGGGAGCGGCGCTCGCCTCGGTCGCCGGGCTGATGTTCCTGCTGTATTACGGCGTGATCGATTTCTACATCGGCTTTCTCGCCGGCATCAAAGCCTTCACCGCCGCGGTGCTGGGCGGCATCGGCTCGCTGCCGGGCGCGATGCTGGGCGGGCTCCTGATCGGCCTGATCGAGACCTTCTGGTCGGCCTATTTCAGCGTCGAATACAAGGACGTGGCGGCCTTTGCCGTCCTCGTCATGGTGCTGATCTTCCGGCCGACCGGGCTGCTCGGCAAACCGGAAGTCGAGAAGGTCTGACTGTATGACGACTGTCGAGAGCGCCGACAAATCCCCACCCGTGCCGGCGCTCGACCTGCCGGCGATCTTCAAGGACGCGGTGGTCGCGGCGCTGATCTCGCTGGTTCTCGCCGTGCCGATGTTCGGCTTCCACCTCATCAGCATCAGCGCGCGGCCCGGCTCCAACGAGGGCATCGGGCTGCAGGAGCGCTGGGGCTGGGTGGCGATCGCCGTCGCCGTGGTGTTCGTCGGGCGCGTGGCGCTGCATTTCGCGCTGCACGGGTTCCGGCGGATGGGCCGGCCCGCCACCTCGGTGCGCGAGCGGGTCGCGCGCCTGCGTCGCCCGGCGGAGCTCGGCCTCACCGGGGCCCTGCTGGTGCTCGCGGCGACCTGGCCGCTCTGGCCCTTCGTCGACCGCTATCTGCTCGATCTCGGCGTGCTCGTGCTCACCTACGTCATGCTGGGCTGGGGCCTCAACATCGTGGTCGGCCTCGCCGGGCTGCTCGACCTCGGCTATGTCGCCTTCTACGCGGTCGGCGCCTACAGCTACGGGCTGCTGTCGACCCATTTCCACCTCGGCTTCTGGGAGTGCCTGCCGCTGGCCGGCGCCTTCGCCGCCACCTTCGGGCTCACGCTCGGCTTTCCGGTGCTGCGGCTGCGCGGCGACTATCTGGCGATCGTCACGCTCGGCTTCGGCGAGATCATCCGCATCATCCTGCTCAACTGGTACCAGGTGACGAACGGGCCGGACGGCATCTCCGGCATCCCGCGGCCCACCTTCTTCGGCATGCCGTTCACGGCGGTCGCGCCGGACGGCGTGACGTCGTTCAGTGATTTCTTCGGCCTCGACTACACCACGACGCAGCGCATCGTGTTCCTGTACTACGTCATCCTGATCCTGGCGCTGCTGACCAACCTGTTCACGCTGCGCATCCGCCGCCTGCCGGTCGGGCGCGCCTGGGAAGCGCTGCGCGAGGACGAGATCGCCTGCCGCTCGCTCGGCATCAACCCGCGCAACACCAAGCTCACGGCCTTTGCCATCGGCGCCATGTTCGCCGGCTTCGGCGGCTCCTTCTTCGCCACCCGCCAGGGCTTCATCAGTCCCGAGAGCTTCACCTTCATCGAATCCGCGATCATCCTCGCCATCGTCGTGCTGGGCGGCATGGGGAACCAGCTCGGCGTCGTGCTCGCCGCGGTGCTGCTGATCGGCGTGACCGAGCTGTTCCGCGATCTGCAGCAGTTCCGCATGCTGGCCTTCGGCGCCGGCATGGTGGCGATCATGGTGTGGCGGCCGCGCGGGCTCCTGGCGCACCGCGATCCGACGATCCGCCTGCATGCGCGCGGCGGCCCGCCCGGGGAGAAGGCCTGATGGCGGCGGCGACTCGTTCGGCGCCGCTGCTGACGGTCGAGCATCTGACGATGCAGTTCGGCGGCCTGATCGCCGTCAACGACGTCTCCTTCGTCGCCGAGAAGAGCAAGATCACCGCCATCATCGGCCCGAACGGCGCGGGCAAGACCACGGTCTTCAACTGCATCACCGGCTTCTACAGCCCGACGGTCGGCCGCCTCGCGCTGCACGGCGACGGCCGCGACTTCCTGCTCGAGCGCATGGAAGGCTACCAGATCGCGCAGAAGGCGCGGGTGGCGCGGACCTTCCAGAACATCCGCCTGTTTCCCAGCATGAGCGTGCTGGAGAACCTGCTGGTGGCGCAGCACAACGTGCTGATGCGCGCATCCGGCATGACCCTGCTCGGCCTGCTCGGCGCGCCGAGCTTCCGCCGCGCCGAGCAGGACGCGATCGAATACGCGCGCTACTGGCTCGACCGGGTGGGGCTGACCAACGCCGCCGACCTCGACGCCGGCACGCTGCCCTATGGCGCGCAGCGCCGGCTGGAGATCGCGCGCGCCATGTGCACCCGGCCGTCACTGCTCTGCCTGGACGAGCCGGCGGCAGGCCTCAACAACGTCGAATCGCGTGAACTCAATCACTTGCTCACGTTTATTCGCGACGAACATGAGATCGGCGTCCTGCTCATCGAGCACGACATGAGCGTGGTCATGGGCATCTCCGACCGCATCGTCGTGCTCGACTACGGCCGCAAGATCGCCGACGGAACGCCGGAGGAGGTGCGGCACAGCCCGGAGGTCATCCGCGCCTATCTCGGCGAGGAGGAGAGCGACACGCTGCCGCCCGAGATCGCCGCCGACCTGGAGCGCGGCGGGGAGCGCG
>CAZPFL010000282.1:0-1525 GCA_964585785.1 uncultured Rhodospirillaceae bacterium | reverse complement strand
GGAGCGCGGCGGGGAGCGCGAAGGAGGGGAGCGCGAAGGAGGGACCGGCAGCCCGCCTTAGAGCGGGGCCGGGGCAAGCCGATGGCACTACTGACCGTGACGGGCGTGCATACCTTCTACGGCAACATCGAGGCGCTGCGCGGCGTCGATATGGAGATCCAGCAGGGCGAGATCGTCACGCTGATCGGCGCGAACGGCGCCGGCAAGTCGACCCTGCTGATGACGATCTGCGGCAATCCGCACGCAGCGGCCGGCAGCGTCCGCTTCGACGGCGCGGAGATCACGCGCCTGCCGACGCATGAGATCATCCGCCGCGGCATCGCGCACGCACCCGAGGGCCGCCGCATCTTCCCGCGCATGACCGTGCTCGAGAACCTGCAGATGGGCGCGGTAACCAACGACCCGACGCATTTCGACGGCGACATCGCGCGCGTCTTCGGCATCTTCCCGATCCTCGAGCAGCGCAGAAACCAGCGGGGCGGCACGCTTTCCGGCGGCGAACAGCAGATGCTGGCGATCGGCCGCGCGCTGATGGGGCGGCCGCGGCTGCTGCTGCTGGACGAGCCGTCGCTCGGCCTTGCGCCGCTGATCGTCAAGCAGATCTTCGCGGTGATCCGCGAGATCAACGCGCAGCAGTCGATGACCGTGTTCCTGGTGGAGCAGAACGCCTTCCACGCGCTCAACCTCGCGCATCGCGGCTACGTCATGGTCAACGGGCAGATCACCCTGCAAGGGACGGGGCGGGAGCTGCTCGCCAACAAGGACGTGCGCGCGGCCTATCTGGAGGGGGGCTGATGGCAGCGGCGGGCGCATCCACGATCGATTGGCCGGTGTTCATCGCGATCACCGTCATCGTGTTCGGCTTCGTTTCCTTCATGACCGGCCGCGCGCTGGCGGCGACCTGGCGCTCCATCTGGTGGATCCTGCCCTACAGCATCCTGCTGGGCCTGGTCGACCGCTTCTTCACCTGGGCGCTGTTCGACGGCGTGCTGCTGTCACCCGTCGGCTATCTCGCCGACACGCTGGTGCTGCTGGCCCTCTCGCTGACCGCCTACCGAATGACGCAGGTCCGCAAGATGGTACGGCAATACCCTTGGCTTTACGCGCGCTCGGGCCCCTTCGCCTGGCGGCGGATCGAGCCTTTCGGCGGCCCCGGCGGCGGCCCGGACACGGTAGAAAAGAATTGATGCGGCGCGGCGCAATGTTAGACTCCAGGCTGGGCGCGGCAGATATAGCTGCCGGCATCCGGGGGCGGTTCGAGTTGAAAATTCAACGGCGTATCAGAGGGGTTTAAACCATGGTCAAATTGATTACCGCGGCGGCAGCGGCCGCGTTGGTGCTCGGCGCTGGTGTCGCCAAAGCCGATATCAAGATCGCAGTCGTCGGCCCGATGACCGGACAGTACGCGACCTTCGGCGCGCAGATGAAGGCCGGCGCCGAGCAGGCGGTCGCCGACATCAATGCCAAGGGCGGCGTGCTCGGACAGAAGATCGAGCTCTTGGTCGGCGATGATGCCTGCGACCCG
>CAZPFL010000281.1:0-4486 GCA_964585785.1 uncultured Rhodospirillaceae bacterium | reverse complement strand
GCGCCCATGTTCGACAGCGCCTCCACCTTGAGCGCGAGGAAGCGATAGTCCGCGTCGAGCGCGAGCGCGGCGTCCATCACGCTGTCGCGCGCCTGGTTGTCGGTGAGGAAGCTCTCGCTGCGGCTGGCGGTCCATTTCACCGGCCGGCCGAGCGCGCGCGCCGCGTGGAGCAGCGGCGGGTATTCCGGATAGGGCTGGGTCTTCATGCCGAAGCCGCCGCCGACGTCGCCCGAGACGACGCGCAGCTTGTCGGGCGGGATGCGGAGGATCGCCTTCGCCAGCACGTCGCGCATCGCGGTGACGCCCTGCGAGCCGGTGCGGAGCGTGTAGCGGCCGCTGGCTTCGTCGAACTCGGCGATCGCGGCGCGCGGCTCCATCGTGCAGACGGCGAGCCGGTTGTTCACCACCTTGAGCCGCACCACATGCGTCGCCTGGGCGAAGGCCCGCTCGACCGCGTCGGCGTCGCCGTCCGCGTAGTCGAGCGCGATGTTGCCCGGCGCCTCGGGCCAGAGCAGGGGCGCGTCTTGGGCGATGGCGGCCTCGACATCGGTCACCGCGGGCAGAACGCGGTAATCGACGGCGACTTGCTCCGCCGCGTCCAGCGCCGCCGCCTCGGACTCGGCGACGACCAGCGCGACCGGCTCGCCCACATGGCGGATGCGGCCGCGCGCCAGCGGATGGCGCGGCGGCTTGATCGGCTCCTGGCCGTCGCGGCCGGGCGGCGCCATCATGCAGGGGATGGAGCCGAAGGCCTGCAGGTCCTTTTCCGTGAAGACGCCGAGCACGCCCGGCATGGCACGTGCGGCGGCGCTGTCGACCGAGACGATCTCGGCATGCGCATGCGGCGCGCGGACGAAGACGCCATAGGCCTGCGCCGGCCGGTTGATGTCGGACGTGAAGCGGCCGCGCCCGGTAAGGAGATGCAGGTCCTCGGTGCGGCCCGGCGCCTGCGCTTCGCCGTAACGGCGGGTGGAATCGTTCATCCGCGGATTCTATGGCCGGTCCGCGGGAGCGTAAAGACACGACGGCGTGCGGGCGCGTGAGGCCTCAGTTCATTCGCCCGTGAAGGGGGCGGCGGGTCGGCGGCGGCATCGGGGTCCACGCGTGCCGCCACCATCGCCGTCATGAAGCCTGCCGCCGGGGCGACAGGCTTCATGCGTCACACACACCGCCCTCGTCAGTCCGTATGCGTCAGAACTTCCGCTCGTAGGTGAGCACCGCGCCGATGGTGTTGAGGTTCTCGCGCGCGACCCGTTCGTGCTTGTAGCCGGCTTCGACGCCGAGGCCCTCGAGCAGCGGCGCCAGCTTCTTGAGCCGGGCGCCGAGGTCGTAGCCGACGGAAAAGCCGACCAGATGGTCGGTGTAGTCGTCATTGGCCGCGTGGTCGTCGACCGGACGGATGGTCGCGTGCGCCGAGGCCGACCAGCCTTGCCCGAGGTCCGCGCCGATCGCGAAGGTGACGTAGTCCACGCTGATATCCGCGCCGCCCTGGTTCGAGACATGGGCGTATTCGAACATCGGGATGATCTTGATCGCCTCGGTCAGCGCATACTCCCAGGCAAGCCCGGCGACATAGGCGTTCTCGTTCTTCTCCTCGCTCGTGCCGTGCTTCTGGCGCGACCAGCCGAGATTGTAGGTCACGCCCTTGAGGTGCGGGAGATCGGCGCCTTCGAGCACGACATCGAAGTTGTCGAGCGTTTCCGTGTTGCCCGCGCCGCCGTCGGTGTGGCGCGCGTGTCCCGGCCGAAGCACGTCGCTGTCGTTGATGCTGGGCCGCGAGAACAGGGAGTTGCTGAGAAACGTCGTGTCGTTGAAGAAGCTCTCGACCGAAAGCGTGTGCGTGCCGAAGAAGTTCGCGGTGACGGCGCCGCCGACGCCGATCTTCTCGGTCAGCTCATAGTCTTCGTCGAAGTCGGTGCCGTAGAGGCCCGGCGTCACGTCCCAGCCCTTGGCGAAGCGCGGGTGGATCTTGCCGCCGTAGATCTCGACCGGATTGAAGGTGGCGACGGCGTAGAGCTGCTCGATATAGGCGCCCTCGGCCCGGAAGGCGCTGCTCTCGCTGACGGAGCGCACCTGCTCCATCTTGACCAGGCTGTTGAGCGCGAAGTGCTTGCCGAAATTCACGAAGCTTTCGAGCTCGGGCTCCGAGTAGGTGTTGTTGAACGGCTTGACGCCGCCGCTGCTGTTCAGCGTCTGGTCGCTCTGGAGCGTGACCAGCAGCCGGGCCCCCCAGGTCATCCCGGTGCCGGTCCCCGGCGCCGGCTCGTCCGTGCCTTCGAGGTGCGGAACCTGGTCCGCCTGCGCAAGGCTCGGCTTCTGCGCAGCGTCCGGCGTCTGGTCCGCCGCCTGCGCGCTTGGCGGGACGGCCAGCAGGCACGCGGCCAGGGCCGCTGCCGGCATGGCGCCGGCGTGTAAAATCTCCCTCATCTTATGTCCTCTGCTAACGGTGGAAGGGTGGTCGGGCCGACACGACGGGTCAACCCGGGCGGGATGCGGTCTGCCGTCCGGCGAAGGCGTTCGTCCGGTCGGCGGCAGCGCGCACACTGGGGACGCGGCGGCTCGGGCGGGCCGGCGGCTCCAACGCCGGAAAAGCCGCGCGCGTCGAGAAGGTTTCCTGGGCGGCGTCCGCCGCGACCCCGTCGACCAGCAGGCGCGTGGACAGGACGGCAGGGCAGGCCGAGAGGATGGCGAAGCCCACGAAGCCCAGGGCAACGGGAGGCGGACGGGAAGGGATTGGGCGCAACATCACGCACCTTTTATTGCGAGTGATTTTCATTAATAGTAACGATCGCATAGTGCAAATGCAATGCATTCGCAATAATGCTTCGACCACGGCCGCTTTTGTCCGACGGCGCTCGGAATTAATTGATTGAAATTGTTATGAGAACGGAAATACAGGCCGCGGGAGAGCGCCGTCGGGCCGGCGGCGTTTCCGCTTGCCCTCGGCCCGCCGAGCCAGCCGGGGATCCTCGGCGAATTCAGGGTGAGGGGCAGGCCCGCTCAGCGAGCCCACCAGGTAAGGCGCGTTACGTCGTGCGGCGGCTCGGCTGGAGGTCGGGGAAGCCCTCGATGTCGCCGAGGGGCTTCTTGTCGCGGGCGATCACGGGCTGCGACTGGACGTAGACGGTGAGCAGCCGCGCCACCTGCATCAGCGCGTCGAGATGGACCCGCTCGTAGCCGTGGCTGCCGTCGATGCCGAAGGTCATCAGCGCGGTGCGGATGTCGTTGCCCGCCTCGATCGCCGACGCGGCGTCGCAGCGGTAATAGCGGAACACGTCGCGCTGGTGGGGGATGTCGTGTTCCTGCGCGAGCCGCAGCAGGTGATGCGTCAGGTGCCAGTCGAAGGGGCCGGTCTGGTCGCCCATGGCGATGGTGACGCCGAATTCGCCGGAGTTCTGGCCGGGCGCGACGGTGCCGTTGTCGACCGCGACCATCTCGGCGACGTCGCCGTGCAGCACCGCCGAGGCGCCGGAGCCGATTTCCTCGGAGATCGTGAACAGGAAATGGCAATCGACCGGCAGCTCCGGCTTGGTGTCGATGATGGCGTCCAGCGCGGCGATCATCGCGGCGACGCCCGCCTTGTCGTCGAGATGGCGCGAGTTGATGTAGCCGTTCTCGAGAAATTCCGGCCGCGGATCGATGGCGACGATGTCGCCGACATTGTAGCCCGCGTCGATCAGGTCCCGCTCGCTCGACACCCGATCGTCGACGCGCAGCTCGATGTTCTGCCAGGAGATCGGCAGCGCGTCGATTTCCTTGTTGAAGGTGTGGCCCGACGCCTTGAGCGGCAGGATAGTGCCGCGTTTCGCCCCGGCTTCGGTGATGATCGTGACCCGCGCGCCTTCGGCGAAGCGCGCCGACCAGGTGCCGATCGACACCAGCTCGAGCCGGCCGTTCTCCTTCAGCCGCTTCACCTGGGCGCCCAGCGTGTCGACATGGGCGAGCACGGCGCGGTCCGGGCTGCTCTGCCGCCCGCGCAGGTTGACGCGCATGGCGCCGCGGCGGGTCAGCTCGTAGTCGACGCCGCGCGCCTCGAAGCGCTCCGCGAGGTAATGCACGATCGCATCGGTATAGCCGGCTGGGCTCGGGATGCTGAGCAGGTCCATCAGGGTCGCGATGATGTTGCCCTCGTGGATGGCGAGCGGCGCGATCGGATGGAGCTGGTGGACGACGGTGGGTGCATTCGGCATGGCGGTTTCGCCTATCGGACGGTTTGCGGGAAAAGGAGGTCGATGAAGCGCTCGGCCGTCGGCTGCGGCTCGTGGTTGGCGAGGCCGGGGCGCTCGTTCGCCTCGATGATCACATAATCGGGGCCGCGCGGCGTGGGCACGATCAGATCGAGCCCGACGACGGGAATGTCGAGGGCGCGGGCGGCGCGCACGCTGGCATCCGTGATCGCCGGATGCAGGTGGTCGGTAACGTCGTGGATCGTGCCGCCGGTGTGCAGGTTCGCGGTGCCGCGCACGGCTATCGTCTGTCCGGCGTC
>CAZPFL010000280.1:0-4537 GCA_964585785.1 uncultured Rhodospirillaceae bacterium | reverse complement strand
TTCCCGTGCTACGCTTGAGAACCGCGCGCTACGCGCATGGCAGCGGCATTCACAATTCGCACCGAGAAGAGGTAACGGCCATGGCCTACGAAGGCATGATTGCGGAGACCATATCGATCAACGGCAACAACAACGACCCGATCTCTGCCTATGTCGCCCGACCGTTGGGCCCGGGCCCCTTCCCCGGCATGGTGCTGATCCACCACGCGCCCGGCTGGGACGAATGGTATCGCGAGACGACGCGCAAATTCGCCCATCACGGCTACGCCGCGATCAGCCACAACCTCTATCACCGTGAAGGCCAGGGAAAGGCCGACGACGTCGCCGCCAAGGTGCGCGCGTCGGGCGGCGTCCCCGACGCCCAGGTGATCGGCGACACCGAAGGCGCCGTGCAATGGCTGCGCGCGCAGCCCTGGCTCAACGGCAAGGTCGGCGTGTTCGGCACCTGCTCGGGCGGGCGGCACGCCTTTCTTTATTCCTGCAACAGCAAGAGCGTGGACGCCTGCTGCGAGCTGTGGGGCGGCCGCGTCGTGATGAGCAAGGAGGAGCTGACGGAAAAGCTGCCGACCGCGCCGATCGAGTTCACCAAGACCCTGTCCTGCCCGCTGCTCGGCCTGTTCGGCAACGAGGACCGCGCACCGACACCGGAGCAGGTCAACCAGCACGAGGCCGAGCTCAAGAAGCAGGGCAAGAACTACGAGTTCCACCGCTATGACGGCGCGGGGCACGGCTTCTTCTATTACGACCGGCCGATGTACCGCATCGAGCAAGCGCTGGACGGCTGGCAGAAGGTCTTCGCCTTTCTGCAGAAGCACCTGGCCGGATAGCCGCAGGCATGTGCACCTCGATCGTCGAGATCGTCGGCGCGGACGGGGCCGGCAAGAGTGAAGACGGCTGGTTCGCGCTGACGCATTCGGTCGTCTCGTACGACCACCCGCACCACGCGCTGCTGGAAGAGGCCATCACCATCGACTTCGTCAACGAGTCGATGGGACCCGGCGCGCGTGTCGCTGTCGAGCTGACGCTCGACTCCGCCAAGGCGCTCAGCGGCGCGCTGGCGCGTGCGATCGCCGCGGCGGAGATCGAGGAGGCCGGGCGGCTGCGCAATACCTGAGGCCGGGTCGGTCGCAGCCGGACGCAAGAACGCGGCGAGGCAAGCATAGGGAGGGACAGGCCATGGCACGGCTGGTTCTCGGCGTCGGGGTCTCGCACACGCCGATGCTGGGCGCGGGGGTCGATGATTGGCCCCGCTTCATCGAGACCGATCGCGTTCGCGCGCATCGCGACAAGGACGGCAACCCCGCGACCTATGACGACCTGCTGCGCCTGGCCGGCGACACCGTCGCGGCAAAAATCCGGCCGCAGAAGCTCGCGGTCCGGCACGCCGCCGCGATGGCGAACCTGGAGACGATCCGCGCGGCGCTCCGCGACGCCGCGCTCGATAGCCTGATCGTCGTCGGTGACGATCAGAACGAGCTCTACGACGAGCGCAATGTCCCCTGCTTCATGATCTATCGCGGCGAGACGATCCCCAATCAGCCGATGGCCTATAACAGCACGCGCCCCGACTGGTGGAACCGGGCGGCGGCCCAGTATTACGAGAAGGCCGCGCCGCGGGACTATCCGGTCGACGCGGCGCTGGCGCACCATCTCATCGACTGGCTCGTCGGCCACGATTTCGACGTCGCCTGCGCCAAGTCCGTGGCGCCGGGCACGGGCGAAGGGCACGCCTTCGGTTTCGTGCACAATTGCCTCGGGCTGAAGGCGACGCCGGTCGTGCCGCTTTTCCTGAACACCTATTTCCCGCCGAACTTGCCCAGCCCGCGGCGCTGCTACAAGCTGGGCCAGGCGATCGCGGCGGCGATCGACGCCTACCCGGGCGACGCGCGGGTCGGCATTCTCGCCTCCGGCGGCCTCAGTCATTTCACGGTCGACGAAGCGCTCGACCGCGACCTGCTCCGCGCGCTGCGGGCCAAGGACGCGGCCGCGCTGCAGTCCCTGCCGCCCAACAAACTGCAGGGCGGCAGCTCGGAAATCCGCAACTGGCTATGCGCCGCGGGCGCGCTCGAGCGCCTGCCGCTGACCTGGATGGATTACCAGCCCGGCTACCGGACCCCGGCGGGGACCGGCACCGGGCTCGGCTTCGCCATCTGGTCGTAGCCCCTGCCGACGGCCCTGAGCCCCCGGCCGCGATTTGAGCCGAGCGGGAAGCGCGGGCATAATCGAGGCCAGACACGTTCATGGGTGGGCCCGGAGCGGGGCCCGACAATCGAAGCACGGCGGGATCAGCGGATACGGGCAGCTTTACGGCGCTCGTCCTCCGATGATCGGACGCGAGAAAGGACCAGTTCATGCCATCGGAAGCGCTGCACGGCACCACGGAGGCCGCCCCCTCATCGATCGAGGTGGCGCCCCTTTCCATCCACATCGGGGCGGAGATCCGCGGCGCCGATCTGACCCGTCCGCTGCCGCCGGCGCAGGTGCGCGACATCCGGGCCACGCTGCTCAAGTGGAGGGTCGTCTTCTTCCGCGACCAGCCGATGACGCATCGCCAGCATGTCGATTTCACGCGCCAGTTCGGCGCCGTGACGCCGGGCCACGTGGTCTACGGCAGCAACAGCGAGTATCCCGAGATCTACCCGATCTCGAAGCACCGCACCGCAAACAGCTTCAAGGATCAGGTCCTGCAACGCGCCTGGACCGGCTGGCACACCGACATCACCGCGGCGATCAACCCGCCGATGGCGTCCATCCTGCGTAGCGTGATCGTCCCGCCCTATGGCGGCGACACGCAATTCACCAGCATGATGGCCGCCTACAACGCGCTCTCGCCCACCATGCGCGCCTTCGTCGACGGCCTGCGCGGCATCTACCGCAACGGCGCGCCGCAGAACGTCAATCAGCGGGAAGACTACGCCGAGGCCATCCGCAAGCGCAGCCTCGCCTCCGAGCATCCGCTGGTGCGCGTGCATCCGGAAACCGGCGAGCGCGCGCTTTACGTCGGCCCGTCGCACCTGAAGGAGATCGTCGGCCTGACGCCGCGCGAAAGCCAGGGGCTGCTCGAGCTGCTATGGGAGCATCTCGTGCGGCCGGAGTTCACTGTGCGCTTCAAGTGGGGCCCCGGCAGCGTCGCCTTCTGGGACAACCGCTCGGTCTGCCATCTGGCGCCGCGCGACATCTTCGATTCCGATTTCGACCGCGAGTTCTACCGCACGACGCTGGTTGGCGACGTGCCGGTCGGCGTCGACGGCCGGCGCTCGGTATCGCTGGAGGGCGACCCGATCACGGCCGCATAAGAACCGACCAGGGAGCGAAATATGGCCCGCCTACCAATGCCGTCCGACACGGACGGGTTCAGCGAGGAAACGCGCGCCGCGATGCGCCATATCCGCCAGACGCGGACGACCATCCCGCCGCCAAGCAGCTACCTCACCTATGCCGGCAAAGCCGGCGCGCTGCTGTCCGACCTCGTCGAGCATCTGCGCTTCCACACGACGCTGACCCCGGCGGAGACCGAGCTCGCGATCTGCACCGCGGTGCGCGCCGCCGACGTCGACTATATCTGGGAGCCGCACGTCAAGCTGGGGCTCAAGGCGGGCGCCCGCGAGGAGGCGTTCCACGCGATCGATACGCTCGGGCCGCTCGACGGCCTGACGGCGGACGAGGCGCTGATTATCGGCTTCGGCCGCGAGCTGCTGGAGACGCGGAAGGTCAGCGACAAGACCTTCGAAGCGGTGCGCAAGCGCTACGGCGAGAAGGGCCTGCTCGAGCTGGTCGCGGTGATGAGCGTCTACACGATGAACGCGACCATCCTCCGCGCGATGGACCATCCGCCCGCGCCAGGGGCGCGGCGGCTGACGCCGCGGAAATAGCGGATGGTCGTCAGGCCCGTCGGTGGATGCCACGCATGAAGCGTGGCATGACGATTTTTAGTTGCCCCTCGAAAAAACCCGTCACCCCACGGTTTATCCGTGGGGTCCACGGGCGCGGAGCAATCCGCCGCTTCACTCCCTTACGCCGGTCGGTTCGCCTCGAGGAACATCCGGATGTGGCGAAGGGCCACCGTGAGGCGCCGGTCGGTGTCCTTCCACGGATAGAGGCTGACCTGCGCCTTGGGCGCCAGCAGCGCGGCCTCCATCGCCACGGCATAGGGATGTCCCGGAACGTCGTCCGGCAGGATCAGGACCGGCGTCTGGCAGTTGCGCACGAAATCGCGCGTGACCGTAAAGACGAAGTCCGCCCGGTCGGTGTACATGCTCTTCAGGAAGGCGGCCACCGTCTCCATCGTGACGTCGGACCGCCGCTCGCACAGCGCCGGGCCCCAGCCCTTCATGTTGTTGTTGTAGAAGTTATTGGGCAGCTCCGGGCGGAAGCCGCTCGGCTGCGCCAGCACGGCAGCGACGACGCGGTCGGGCGCCCGCTTGATCAGGTTCCAGCTGAACGGGCCGCCGATGCAGAAGCCGAGCACCAGGAACTTGTCGATGCCCAGGTGGTCCATCAGCCCGAGATGGTCGTCGGTGTAGGAGTCCCACGGCCG
>CAZPFL010000279.1:0-4544 GCA_964585785.1 uncultured Rhodospirillaceae bacterium | reverse complement strand
TGGGGCGCGAAGCTCGACGTGGACAAGGCGGTCGAGGACGTGACCGCGCTGGTCGAGCATCTGCGCGCCATGCCGGAGTGCACCGGCAAGGTCGGCGTGTCCGGCTACTGCCTCGGCGGCAAGCTCGCCTATCTTCAGGGCACACGCGGCACCGCGGACTGCAATGTCAGCTACTACGGTGTCCAGATCGAGCAATACCTGAACGAGGCGGGCAATCTGAAGAAGCCGTTGTTGATGCATATGGGCGAGATCGACCCGTGGACGTCGCCGGAGATCCGCAAGCAGCTCGACGGCGTGCTCAGCGGCTTCGCGCATGTCACCAGCTACGTCTATCCGAACACGGACCACGCCTTCGCGCGCGAGGGCGCCATGACCGACGTGCCGGCCATGCGCGAGCTCGCGAACGGGCGGACGCTCGAATTCTTTCGGCAGCATCTAGGTTGAGGCGACGCTGTCGTCTCGGGCAAACGGTCGCCGGATCGCGGGAATATCGCTCGGCGCGGTGACAAGGGCGCGCCGGGCCGCGACGAGGAAGAGCGCGGCAACGCAGAGCGGGCCGATCTGGACCGGGATCGCGCCGGCAAGCCCCACGGCGACCAACGGCATGGCCCAGGCGGCGGCGAGCACGATGCGCTCGTAACTCATCCAGCCGCGCACATATCCGTCCATCCCGAGCAGCGCGATCGGGATGGCGAGAAGCGCGTAGTCGTAGTTGAAGAGATAGGGGCTCACGAGCAAGGCGCCGCTGACCAGCGTCGCGGCGCGGAGCGCGAGCGGCGGCCGCCGCCACCAGATCCAGCCGACCGCTGCGGCGGTCAAGATGGCGACCAGCGCTTGCAAGGCGTAGGCGACCGTCATGTCGGCGCCGGCGAGCCGGAGCGCGGCATAGACGGTCGTCAGCTTGTTCCAGCCGACGAGCCCATTCTCGAAGACCGCGCGGGCGAGCGGCATGTTGTGCCAAAAGGCGATCCAAGGCTGGATGCCGAGGAAGAGAATGCTGATCGCGACGAAAGCCGCGGCCGTGATCGCGGCGGTGACGAGGGTCCGCCAGTGCCCGCCGCAGATCAAGGCGATGGGGATCAGCACGCCGAGATGCGGCTTGAAGCTCATCAGGCCGATCAGCACGCCGGCCAGGATCGGCCGGCGCTCGAGCGTCATCAGCGCGCCGCCCAGCAGCGCCGCGACGATGAACCCGGTCTGCCCATGCGCGACGTTCAGAAAGGTGCCGGGAAAGGCCGCGAGAAGCAGCAATGTCTGCGGCTGCGGCGCCATCTTGCGAATGACCAGCGCGTAGGGCGCGAGCGTCGCGGCGACCCAGAGGAAATAGGCGGTGAGATAGGGCAGGAGCGCGAGCGGCGCGACGATCAACAGAAAGGTCGGCGGATAATGCCAGAGAAACATCTTCTCGTTGGCGTGCACGGCGATCTGCTCGGCGGCGAAGATCTTGTTCGGATCGAATACCGCCGCGGGGTCGTGATGCAGGTTCAGCCAGGAGCCGGCCCAGAAGGTGATGAAGTCGTAGCCCAGCGGCATCGCGCGCGGGTCGAGCATGTTCCCGCTCGCGCTCACCCAGGCGATCGAGGAAATCACGTAGACCGTCAGGAAAATCAGGGGATAGGCAAAAAGCCGATGGGCGGTGAAGACGCGCGCGGCAAGGGGGACGCCGTCCGGTTGAGCGTAGAATTTCATGCTTCGCGGTGGCCAGGAGGCGTCACGGGCGCCGTATGCCACGACCTTAGGCGTTAAATATTTGGAAATAGTTAAGGGCGCCTGGCCCGGCTCGCGCCGAGGGCGTCCTGTCGGGCCGGTTTGCCGGACGCCGCGCGCAGGGCACGCCGACAAGCCGGCTCCCGCCGGTCAGGCGTTAACCATCTTCGGCCGAGGCTCCGGCCCCTCACACGTCGGCGAAAGACTTCCCGGCCTTGGCGAGGTCGTCGATCAGCTTCGCCGGCTTCCAGTGGCCGCCGTACTTCTCGTACCACGCATGCAGCGTATCGCGGATCTTGGGCACGCCCAGCGTATGGTCGGCCCAGTACATCAGCCCGCCGCGATAGCGCGGGAAGCCGAAGCCGTTGACCCACATCACGTCCACGTCGCTCGAGCGGTAGGCGATGCCTTCCTCGAGGATTTTGGCGGCTTCGTTGACCGAGGACAGCAGCAGCCGCTGCAGCACCTCTTCGTCGCTGATCGCGCGGCGCTCGATGCCCATCTGGCGCGACACGCTCTTGATAATCGCCTCGACCTCCGGGTCCGGATAGGGCGTCCGGTCGCCCTCCTTGTACATGAAGTAGCCGGCGCCGCTCTTCTGGCCCAGCCTCCCGGCCTCGACCAGCGCGTCCGAGATCGGGTCGGGGCGGAAGTTCTCCGGGTCCTCCTTGGCGCGCCGCTGGCGGGTGGCGTAGCTGATGTCGAGCCCGGCCAGGTCGCCGACCGCAAACGGGCCCATCGGATAGCCGAAGTCGTACATCACCTTGTCGACCTGTTCGGGCAGCGAGCCCTCCTCGACCAGCGCCATCATCTCGGTCTTGAACGGAATGCGGGTGCGGTTGGCGAGGAAGCCGTCGCAGTTGCCGCAGACGCCGACGACCTTGCCGATCCGCTTGCCGAGCTTGATCATAGTGGCGATCGTTTCCTTGCCGGTCTTCGCGCCGCGCACCACCTCGAGCAGCTTCATGACATTCGCCGGGCTGAAGAAATGCGTGCCGATCACGTCGGCCGGGCGGGCGGTCATCGCCGCCATCGCGTCGATGTCGAGCGTCGACGTGTTGCTGGCCAGCACCGCGCCCGGCTTCATCACCTGGTCGAGCTTCTTGAAGACTTCCTTTTTGACGTCGAGATTCTCGAACACCGCCTCGATGACGATGTCCGCGTCGCCGATCGCCGCATAGTCCAGCACCGGCGTGATGCGCGCCATGCGCTCCGGCACCGCGGCGGGGTCCATGCTGCCGCGCTTGGCGCTGATCTCGTAGTTGCGCTTCACCTTGGCGAGGCCCTTGTCGAGGGTCTCCTGGTCGCGCTCCAGCACCTTTACCGGGATGCCGGCATTGGCGAAGCACATGGCGATGCCGCCGCCCATGGTGCCGGCGCCGATCACCGCGGCGCTCTTGATATCCCGAGTCTGGGTTTCGCGCGGCACGTCGGGCACTTTCGAGGCCTCGCGCTCCGCCCAGAAGACGTATTTCAGCGCGGCCGTTTCCTCACCCTGGCGCACCTCGTCGAACAGCACGCGCTCGCGCTCCAGCCCCTGGTCGAGCGGGAGCGACGCCGCGGCTTCGACGGCCTTGATGCATTGGTAGGGTGCAACCTGGTTGCGCGCCCGGCGCTCGATCTTCTTGCGCATGGCGTCGAACATGCCGGGGTCGCTCTTGGCCTCCGCCAGCTTGTCCGTCTTTTCGCCGACGCGCGGCAGCGGCCGGATGTCGGCGATTTTCTGCGCGAAGGCGACGGCGCCGCCGAGCAGGTCCTTCTCCGGCATGAGCTCGTCGATGATGCCGAGCTCTTTCGCTTCCGGTGCCGGGACATGGCGGCCGCTGACGATCAGCTCCATCGCCAGCTTTGGGCCGATTAGCCGCGGCAGCCGCTGCGTGCCGCCGCCGCCGGGAATGATGCCGATCAGCACTTCCGGCAAGCCGACCTTGGCGCTCGGAACGGCGACGCGATAGTGGCAGCAGAGCGCGGACTCCAGCCCGCCGCCGAGCGCGAAGCCGTGGATGGCGGCGACCACCGGCTTCTCCATCTTCTCCATCTCGTCGCGCCACTTCATGCCGACCGCGCTCTTCTGCTTGCCGACATGCTTGATGTCCGCGCCGGCGATGAAGCTACGGCCGCCGCCGATCAGGACCATCGCCTTGACCGACGGGTCGCTCATGCCTTTCTGCAGGGATTCGTAAATGCCTTCCGGCACGCCGGGGCTCAGCGCGTTGACGGGCGGATTGTTGATGGTGATGACGCCGATGGCGCCTTCTTTCCGGTAGTCGACGAGATCGGGCATGGGAATTTCCTCTGGCAGCTCCGCTGGTGCGACGGCTTTTTCGTACGCCGAGCGCGGCGACGCTTTCCCGCGTCGCCGAACCGGGCGTTGTTTGCTTCGTCCCTTATACCATAAAGCGCTGGCGGCGTGCGCGATCGCCGATCAATGCGCGCCGGGCGTTGCCTGGAAGGGCAGCTCCTGCCGGTAGCGGTCGCGGAAGGCGCCGATCTCGCCGCGGAACTGCTCGGTCCGGCCGACGTCGTCGAGGCCTTCGAGCAGACAGCGTTTCGGCACCGGCGCGATGTCGAAGCGATGCACGGTCCCGTCCGGCGCCGTAACCGTCTGCTGCGCGAGGTCGATGGATATCGACGCCCCCTGCCTTTCGTGGATCTGCCGGCGCAGCGCCGCGCAGGTCTCGTTCGGCAGGATGATCGGCAGGACGCCGTTCTTGAGGCAGTTGTTGCGGTGGATGTCGCCGAAGCTCGACGCGATCACCGCGCGGATGCCGAAGGCCATCAACGCATAGACCGCGGACTCGCGGGACGAGCCGCCGCCCCAGTTGCGGTCGGCGACG
>CAZPFL010000278.1:0-4591 GCA_964585785.1 uncultured Rhodospirillaceae bacterium | reverse complement strand
CCGCATCGCCGAGATCGCCGACCGCAAGGTCGAGCGCGGCATCATCGCCGCCGCCGAAGCCGCCGGCTTCACGGTGCGCAAGCCGATGATCGAGGTCGAAGGCCTCTGCCCGCACTGCGCCGCGTAGGCGGGAGCGAATTCCTAGACGCCGTCGGGAGATCAGGGCGATCCAGCCCCCAGACGAGAAGCCCCCGCGCCATCCGCACAGAGGGAGAAGGGGGGAAAGGCGCGGGGACAGTCTACGAGCACAAGGGGTGGGGCCTGTGCTCGCAAAAAATGACCTAAGTCGCGCGATGGCGGGCTTCAAGGGGACGCGGGCCCGTGCGACGGTCTGTCCCGCCCTGCTCCGCGCCCTGCCCCACAACGGCAAAGAAAACCCCGCGCTCCTTCATATGGGGGAGAAGAAGCAGCGCGGGGAGTGCTTGCGAGTACCTCAGTGTGGGGCTGTGGTACCAATAGTGAAATATGCTTTGTACCTGAAATGTTCAAGGTCCCGGCATGCGGAGCCAGCAGGCCGCGGCAGCGGCCGGCCGCAGACGCGCGAAGGGTCGAGATCGAGCGGCAAGAGGTCGCGCCGCTTTTTCGATCGCTACATCTTCTCCTTGATACCCGCGCTCAGGAGCCACCAGTTGACCGGATAGCTCGTCGCGAATCCCGCCAGCATCGCAATCTGCATCATGAACCAGAATTCGGGGATGACGACAACCAGCTTCGCATGAAGCAGGGACCCGAACAGAAAGAAATGCGCGAGCGCCATGAAGGCATACATGCCGACCTGCCATGCCGTCAGCGACAGGAAATCGGCTTTCACCGCCTCGACGAGACCAACGCCGGGTGACAGGTCGCGCATCGGCTTTATCGTGAAGTACTGAAACGCGACGCCGATCGCAAAGGCGAAAATATAGTCGAGAATCCAGACGGCAAAGATCTTGTCCGCAAAGAGCGTGTGCCAGCCGAGCCAGGCCGCGACCGCCGGGAACGCGAAGGCAAGCCACTCCGCGCAAATGTCACCAAGGGTGCATCCGCTGCCGCAATGCGACGAACCCTTTGCGACCATTACCGCGAACGGCGTTTGCCGCTTGTGCGGCGGCGCTTCGCCCCGCCGAATCGCCGACCGCGCTTTCTCTCGCACGGCAAGCCGTCCGTACGCGAAATAGCCGAACAGCGCGATTGCCGTGCCGAACAGGGCAATGGTCGGCCACACCACGTTCATGATCCACATCTGCTGCGGATGGCGGATGACATCGACAAGGATGACGATTGCACAAATCAGGCCCGCGACGAGCGCGATCCAGGAAACCATATGGAGCCAACCCGGTATCATCCCAGATAAAACGCTGGCCGGCGCAGGCCGTTCCAGGCCGCCCACCCGGCAGTGATCGCCCTTGCAATCGCGCGGGGCGCGACGTAGCGATAAAGTGGACGCGTGTGACGCTGACCGCGCGACATTCGCAAAGACGCGGCAGACGTCGACGCGAAGGGAGGAATAGCGATGCAGCCGCATCTCACGACCCATATGGTCCTGCTCGGCGCGCTCGCCTTCTTGGCCTCGGTCTTCGTGCCGATGGCGCGCATCTTCTATCGCGCCGGATTTTCCTGGGCCTGGGCCTTGCTGGTGTTCATCCCCTATTTCGGATGGGCGGCCTGCTGGATCATCCTCGGCTCGCAGGAGTGGCGGCGGCGGAGGGCGCATTGATGGAGGGCTTCTTTCTCTGGCACTGGCTCTTCGGCCTCGTCGTTCTCGGCACGATCATAGGCTTCGTCTCCGTGCCGCCTTACTGGGGGCTGAAGAACGCCGGCTGGAACGGCTGGTGGTGCCTGCTCTTCGCGGTCCCCGTGGTGAACGTGATCTTTCTTTGGGTGTTTGCGTTCGCGAAATGGGAGAACGACCCGAACGCCCGGCACAAAGACGCCCCGCGTCAGGCCGCTCTGGGGTAACAGGGGGACCACGACGCGGGACATCTGCGAGCCCGGCTTGCGGGTACCAATGCTCGCCCCTTTGAAGCTAAGGCGGCGCCGGTGCGGATCAAGCCCCGCCGGCTGCGACGCACGATCGCCCGTCCTACGCGCCCGGCTTCTGGTAGATGAACAGCGGCGCCGAATAGCGGCCGTCGGCGGTCTTTTCGTTGAGCCGGTAATAGGCGTTCGGCGGGATGTGGTCGAAGGGGTGCATCTCGATGCCGAGCGCGAGGCCCTTGCCGATCATCGCCTCGAGATTCTCGAACTGCACCATGTACTGGAAATAGAGGAACACGCCGCCCGGCTTGAGCAGGCCCGGCACGCGCAGCAGGAAGGGGATCATCGGCGGCATCAGCGTGTCGAAATAGATCCCGTCGAGCGGCGGCAGATCGTCCAGCGCGTTCTGCCAGACCGAGGGGATGATGCGTACGCCCTTCTTGTCCGCGGCCCAGCGCCGCGCCTTCTCGATCACCTGCGGGTGCGCCTCGATGATGGTGTGGGTCGTGATCCCCTGCTTCTGGATCGCGGTGTCGATGATCGCCATGCCGAAGCCGACATTGAGCACGTCGCCGTGGTTGTGGCAGACGATCTCGGCCGAGCGCTCCATGATCGGGCGCTCCCACTCCATCATCACCTCGAAGCCGTCGGGCAGCAGGATCTCGTTCTCGGTGAAGGTGAGATCGGTGGCGAGGTAGTCGGCCTCGGTCATGTAGGCATGGTCGGGGGCGAGCGCGACCGCCTGGCGGTGCAGCGCCAGCGCCGCCGGCAGGTCGCCCGGATGCTGCATCGTGGCGCCGACGTTGAGCAGCGCCTGCGGCAGGTCGGCGGGATAGCCTTCCGCCGCGGCGAGTTCCGCCTCCGCCTCCTGCAGTCGCCCCGCATTCATGTAGACCGCGCCCAGCGCCTGGTGGCAGCCGTAGAGCATCGGCACGGCCTCCACGGCCTGGCGATAGGCGGCGAGCGCCGCGTCGAGGGTGTCCGTCGCCACGAGCTGCATGCCGGGCTCGAAGTGCGGGATGCGGTGCGCGTCGAGCGCCGCGGCCAGCGCCGCATGCGTCTTCGCGACGTCGGGCTTGGCGGCGATCAGGCGGCGGAACGCCCGCTCCGCCTCGCCGCTCCGGCCCGCCTCGGCGAGCGCCGCGCCCAGGTTGAAGCCGGCCTCCTCATGCGACGGCACCAGCGCGAGCGCCCGGCGGAAGGCCGCCACCGCCTCGCCGGCCGCGCCCCGCTCGATCAGCGCGTTGCCCTTCGCGACCAGCGCTGCGGCATCGCGCCGCGCCTTCTCCGATACGGGTTTCGGGACCTGCTCCATCGGCTCCACATACACCATGGCCGTTGGTTGGGCTACACCCGGAGCCGGAAGCTTTCCCTCTCTGCCTTTGGGGGCGGAGAGGGCTAGGGAGAGGTGGGGGTCTGCGAGCGCCATCCCCACCTCACCCGGCGCGCTCGGCGCGCCACCCTCTCCGCCCCGCCGGCGGAGAGGGTTTTCACCTCACCCTTCCGTACGCATTGCCTGCGGCGGCGTCCTCCTGCATCATGCGGGTGGTTGGCGTTCCACCCGATGACGAGGCTCGACACCGCATGACGCTGCAGCGCGTTCCCAATCGCGTGCTGACCTTCTACCGCTCCGGACCGATGCCCTGCCCCTATCTGCCGGGCCGCATCGAGCAGCAGCTTTTCACCGAGCTGTCCGGCAACGGCGTGCAGGAGGTCTTCGAGCAGCTCTCGCTCGGCGGGTTCCGGCGCAGCCATCACATCGCCTACCGCCCGGCCTGCCGCGGCTGCTCGGCCTGCGTGCCGGTGCGCATCGCGGTCGACGGCTTCGAGATGACCAAGAGCTGGCAGCGGGTGCTGCGCGCGAACGCCGACCTCACGGTCGAGAGCGCCGGCAAGCGCATCACCGACGAGCAGTTCCGGCTGTTCCAGCGCTATGTCCGCAGCCGCCACGGCGACGGCGACATGGCGCGGATGAACCGGCGCGACTACGCGTCGATGGTGGTCTCCAGCCCGGTGCAGACCGAGCTGGTCGAATTCCGCGACCGCGACGGGACGCTCATCGCGGCCTGCCTGATGGACTGGCTCGCCGACGGGCTGTCCGCGGTCTACAGCTTCTACGAGCCCGATCTGCCGAAGCGCAGCCTCGGCACCCAAGTCGTGCTGTGGATGGTCGAGGAAGCGCGCCGCCTCGGCCTGCCTTACGTCTATCTCGGCTTCTGGATCGAGAACAGCCCGAAGATGGCCTACAAGGGCCGCTTCCGCCCGCTCGAGGCATTCGACAGCACCGGCTGGCAGCGGATCCGGTAGACCAACTCTTCTACCTTCCCCTACCCGTCATTCGCCGAATTGATCGGCCAATCCAGGGCAAGGCAAATGGGGCTAGCTGAAGAACCGCGTGTTCTTCGGGAAGCCGCGCGGGACCTTGCGACCGGCCTGGGCGCGTTTGCCGATCCAGTCCTTGAGGTCCGTCTCGACCCGCGTGCGGTCACCGATGCGCCAGGCGAGGCCCTGGGCGCCGTCGAAGACCATGACGTCGGCGAGGCCGCCCGTGCTGTAGCGCTGCAGCATGACCCCGCGGCCGCGCGTCATCTCGGGCAGCTCCTCCAGCGGGAAGACGATCATCTTGCGGTTGTCG
>CAZPFL010000277.1:0-4608 GCA_964585785.1 uncultured Rhodospirillaceae bacterium | reverse complement strand
TCCGACGACGCTTGCGGGTACCCGGCAGCGGCGAGTGGACGAATCGAAGTAGCCGCGCCGTCTTCGAGGGAATTCGGCGCCCTATATGTGGATGACTATTTTTGCAATAGACTAGTTCTAGAAGGGAATATGGGGATAGTTACATGGGCTCGTCACGTGTGCCGCGCCGCGCCAAACCTCGGCGACGACTGCGCGCGGGGGCTGCTCAGAAGCGCGTGGCCGCGAAGCCAGAGGCCGCCTTTCCGGTGGTCGCGATCGGCGCCTCGGCCGGCGGGCTTGAAGCCTTTCGGACGCTCCTGGCGGCGCTTCCCGCCGAGAGCGGCATGGCGTTCATCCTGGTCCAGCATCTCGACCCCAGCCATGCGAGCATGATGGTCGAGCTGCTGTCCCCATGTACGACAATGCCCGTGCTCGAAGCGGGCGAAGGCACTCGGCTTGAACCCGGCCATGTCTACATCAACCCGCCCGGACGCTATCTCGCTATACGCAACGGCATCGTTCACCTTTCCCGCCCGCCGGCGACCAAAGGCGTGCGGATGCCGATCGACTTCCTGCTGCAATCGCTCGCCGAAGAGTTCGGCGAGCGCGTCGTTTGCGCGATACTCTCGGGAACCGGGACCGACGGCAGCGTTGGGGCAAAATCGATCAAGGAGACGGGCGGCCTAGTCATCGCCCAAGACCCGGACGAAGCCGAGTACGACGGGATGCCGCGCAGCGCCATCGCGACCGGCGCCGTCGATCTCGTTCTCCGGCTGGCGGAGGTTCCGGGAACCCTCGCGAGGTATGGCGGACATCGATACGTCAAACCAGGCAAGAGCGTTCGCCAGCTGCCTTTGGGCGATGGGATGGCGAAGATCATCGATCTGGTTCGCAAAAAGACCGCGCACGACTTTACGCTCTACAAGGAAGGTACGCTCGGGCGCCGGATCGAGCGGCGCATGGCCATGGCCGGCATTGAAGACAGCGAGCGCTATCTGGATCTTCTGACCAAGGATCCAGCGGAACTCGAGCGCCTGTTCAAAGATCTGTTCATCAATGTCACCCGCTTTTTCCGGGACGCAAAGGCGTTCGAGGTGATGGCGAAGAAGATCGTTCCCGAACTCGTGCGCGCGCAGCCGCCTGGCCAACCGATCCGAATCTGGGTTGCAGGCTGCAGCACTGGTGAAGAGGCCTATTCGATCGCCATGATCTTTCTCGAGGAGATCGCGGCGGCTCGGCGAAACATAAAGCTGCAGATCTTCGCGACGGATGTCGACGATGACGCGCTCGCTCTTGCCCGAGAAGGCCTATACCCGCCCTTGATCGAAGCAGATGTGTCGCCGGTGCGGCTGACCCGCTTCTTCACCAGGGAAGATCAGGGCTATCGGGTCTCGCGCGAGCTGCGCTCGGCGATCGTTTTCTCCGTCCATGATCTGGTGGCCGATGCGCCGTTCTCCCGCCTCGACCTTATCAGCTGCCGCAATCTTCTCATCTATCTGCGTCCCGAGGTTCAGCAGAAAGTCCTCTCGCTCTTTCGTTTTTCGCTGCGCGATGGCGGCGTCTTGTTTTTGGGCCTCTCGGAGACCGTGCGCGGCGCGAGCGACCACTTCGATCCGATCTCCAAGAAGCAGCGAATCTACCGCCATGTCGGCCACCCTCGGCCGGGTGAAGTCGAGCTTCCTGTCAGCGGCGGCACAGTCGCCCGGACGATATGGCACAGAACGGAAACGCGAGCCGCGGCGCCGCGCAGCAGCGTCAGCGATTTCGTGCAGCGACTGTTGGTCGAGACCTATGCACCGGCGTCGGTCCTGGTCAACCGCAAGCATCAGGGGCTCTACTACTATGGCGCAATCGACCTCTATCTGAAGATGCCGACGGGCCTGGGGACCCTGGACTTGCTGGCTTCGGCGCGAGA
The DNA here is from genome assembly GCA_964585785.1 of uncultured Rhodospirillaceae bacterium. Taxonomy (GTDB): domain Bacteria; phylum Pseudomonadota; class Alphaproteobacteria; order UBA8366; family UBA8366; genus WHUA01. The sequence continues at coordinate 2,714 of CAZPFL010000277.1, read as the reverse complement.
GGGGCTGCGCCCGGCGATCAGGGCGGCATTCGATAAGGTGAGCCAGGGACAGGAACCGGCGGCCGCCATCGCCGGGCAGGTAAGCCGCAATGGCCGCTCCGTCGCGGTGACCGTCCGCGCCCAGCCCGTAAAGAAGGACGACCAGGAACTGGTTCTGCTCAGTTTTCAGGACGAGCCGACGAAAGAGAAAGAGGCCGAAGCCGTTGTGGGGTCGCCCGTCGATGCCGCACAGAACGCCCAAGTCGAGCAAGAGCTCGCGGCCACGCGCAAGGAACTCGAGGACGCCATCCGCGAGCGTGAGATAGCCGAAGAAGAAATGCGGGCTATCAACGAAGAAGCGATGTCCGTGAATGAGGAGTTCCAGTCGACCAACGAGGAACTCGAAACATCAAAGGAGGAGCTGCAGTCGCTCAACGAGGAGCTCACGGTGCTCAATAGCCAGCTTCAGGAGGCTCTCGACGAGCATAAGTCCGTCGCCAACGACCTCGAGAACATCTTGAACAGCGCCGACTTGGCAACGCTGTTCCTCGACGAGCAACTCAACATTCGCTTCTTTACCCCAGCGGCGACGTCGCTCTTCAGCGTGATCACCTCCGACGTGGGCCGTCCGCTTGCCGATCTCGCGCACCATTTCGCCGACGGGAATCTCCTCGCCGACGCCAAACAAGTGCTCGCCAATCTCACGCCGATAACGCGCGAGATCGAGGCCGAGAACGGCGCCACATACACCTATCGCCTGCTACCCTATCGGACAAAGGACAACCGCATCGAAGGGGTGGTTATCACTTTTGTCGATGTTACCGTGCGCAAAAAGGCTGAAGACGCATCGAAGGCCGCGATGCTTTTGGCCCAGCAGGCCAACCTCGGAAAGTCGCGCTTCCTCGCCGCCGCCAGCCATGACCTGCGTCAGCCGCTTCAAACGCTCTCCTTGCTGCAAGGCATACTGGCGAAACGGACGAAGGACGACAGTGGCGCCGCTCTCGTCGCCAAGCTCGGCGAAACGATCGGCGCCATGTCCGGCATGCTGAACACGCTGCTCGATATCAATCAGCTCGAGGCCGGGATCGTCCACCCGGAAATGACCGCGTTTCGAGTGAATACCTTGCTGGAACGCCTCAAAACCGAGTTTGCCTACCACGCGACGGCGAAGCATCTCGACTTGCGCGTTGTCATGAGCCGCGTGAAGGTGCGGAGTGACTCGAATCTGCTCGAGCAGATGCTCCGCAACCTGCTTGCGAACGCAGTGAAATACACCCACCGAGGCAAGGTCCTCCTCGGTTGCCGCCGGCGCGGCGACACGCTGCGCATCGAGGTCTGGGATACGGGAATCGGCATTCCACCGGGCCAGCTTAAGGCGATCTTCAAGGAATTTCATCAGGTCGACAATGAGGCTCGCGAGCGCAGCCGCGGTCTTGGTCTTGGTCTCGCCATCGTCGAACGCCTGAGCCATCTCCTGGGCCACACCGTCGATGTGCGCTCATGGCCGGGCTCCGGATCCGTTTTCGCCATTGAGGTGCCGATCGCAAGGGAGAAGCAAGAGCGCCAGCAGCAAATTGGCCGGAACCAGGTCAAGACGACCACGGGCTTGGTGGGTAATATTCTGATTATCGAAGATGATCACGCGATACGCGAGATGCTTGAGATTTTGTTCGAGGGAGAGGGACACAGAACGACCGTTGTGTCCAGCGCCAACGAGGCAGCCGCACTGTCGGCGCAGAAGACGGTGCTGCCGGATGTAATCGTGGCCGACTACAACTTGCCCGGGGACCTGACGGGCACCCAAGTCGTCGCCCTGTTGCGCGCATCGCTGCATCGCGAAATTCCCGCCATCGTCCTGACCGGCGATATCTCGACCGAAACCTTGCACGCGATTAGCCGTGCGGGTTGCGTACATCTCGCCAAGCCGGCGACAGCGAAAGCGCTGTCGCGGCAGATCCAGACCCTGCTCGCCACGAAGCAGCGGCTGGGCACCCGCGAGACCGAGCGGCCGGCAGCCGAATCGGTTGGTCGATCGCAACCCACGATCTTCCTCGTCGACGATGACCGCACCCTGCTCCGAAACCTGCAGGAATTTTTGCAGGAACATGGCCACACGGTCGAGGCCTATACCGGCGGCCGGGCCTTCCTCGAGGCCAGCCGTCCGGACCGTATCGGCTGCCTCGTGGTCGATGCCGTCATGCCGGGAATGGATGGGATTACGTTGCTGGAGCACCTCAAGGCCAAGGGGCGTGGCCTTCCCGCGATCATGATCACCGGCCAAGGCGACGTGGGGTTGGCGGTGCAGGCAATGAAAGCCGGCGCCACCGACTTCCTCGAGAAACCTGTTAGCCCCGACGAACTTCTCGCGAGCATCAATAGCGCGCTCGAGCGTGCGCGGGACTCGACCGAGGTCTCGGCGCAACGACGCCATAAGGCAGCCCGACGGCTGGCCCGCTTGACACCGCGTGAACGCGAAGTCTTGAACCTCGTCATTCAGGGTCAGCCGAGCAAGATCATCGCCTACGATCTCGGCATCAGTCAGCGGACGGTGGAGAGCCATCGAGCCGCCATCATGAAGCGCACCCGCGTAGGATCGCTGGCCGAACTGGTCCGCTTGGCGATGGCGGCCGAGTGAGAAATTCGCCGCGGATTGCCGTCTTTCCGGACGCTAAGGCCCACCTGGCGCGCCGCGGATGAGGCAAGAGAAGAGCCCCGGCTGGGTAGGTGGGAGGCCG
>CAZPFL010000276.1:0-4626 GCA_964585785.1 uncultured Rhodospirillaceae bacterium | reverse complement strand
GCTTTACGAAAGCGTGTTCATTGTCCGTCAGGATGTGACGGCCGCCCAGGTCGATTCTCTTGCCGACAACTTCGCCAAGATCGTCGGCGATGTCGGCGGGGCCATTCAACGGCGCGAGTATTGGGGGCTGCGAAGCCTCGCCTTCCGCATCAAGAAGAACCGCAAAGGGCACTATGTGCTCTTCAATCTCGATGCCACGCCCGCCGCGATCCAGGAGATGGAGCGCAACATGCGCATCAACGAGGATGTGCTGCGCTACATGACGGTGCGGGTCGAGAAGCTGCGCGAGGAGCCCTCGCCGATCATGCAAGGCAAGGGCGACCGGGAGCGCGAGCGCGCCGACCGCACCGGCCGGGGTGACCGGGGCGACCGGGGCGACCGGCCACGGCGGTTCGACGACCGTGATCGCGGCGACCGGGGCGACCGGCCGCGCCGGTTTGACGACCGCGACCGTGACCGCGGCGGCGACCGCGGCGGCGATAGCAACAATGAGCAAGCGGCCAGCACGACGGCCTCGGAGGAATAAATCATGGCACCACCCCGTTCAGGCGGCAGACGCCCCTTTTTCCGGCGCCGCAAGACTTGCCCCTTCTCAGGCCCCAACGCGCCGGAGATCGACTACACCGACGTCAAGCTGCTCGGCCGGTTCATTTCCGAGCGCGGCAAGATCGTCCCCAGCCGTATCACTGCCGTTTCGGCGAAAAAGCAGCGCGAGCTTTCGAAGGCGATCAAGCGCGCGCGTTTCCTCGGCCTGCTGCCCTACGTCGTGAACTGAGGCATCGGGGCGGAGCTGATCAGGAGACCAAGCCATGGAAATCATTCTTCTCGAGCGCGTCGAAAAGCTCGGCCAGATGGGCGACGTCGTGAAGGTGAAGGCGGGATTCGCCCGCAACTTCCTTCTGCCGAAGCGGAAGGCCCTGCGCGCGACGAAGGAAAACCTCGCCTATTTCGAGACCCAGCGCCAGCAGCTCGAGGCGGAGAACCTCAAGCATCGCGACGAAGCGCAAATGGTCGCCGACAAGCTTAACGGCCTCAAGGTCGTGGTGATCCGGAGCGCCGGCGACACCGGCCAGCTCTACGGCTCGGTGACGGCGCGCGACATCGCGGTCGGCGTAACGGAAGCGGGCTTCACCATCCAGCGCGGTCAGGTCGTGATGGAGCGGCCGGTCAAGACGCTTGGCCTGTTCGACATTCGCGTGCGGCTGCACCCGGAAGTGTCGTCGATGATCACGGTCAACGTCGCGCGCTCGGCCGAAGAAGCGGCCGAGCAGGAACGCCTCGGCCACGCGATCATCGCAGGCGAAGCCGAGCTCAACGAAGAACGCGCGCGCGCCGAAGCGGAGGCGCTGCTCGAGCCCGAGGCGGTCGAGCGGGCGCGATCGGCTGCCGAGGAAGAGGCCGAAGAGGCCGCCGGCGAAGCCGCCGATTCCGAATCGGAACAGAAACAAGACTGACATGAGCCTGGTCCGCGGCGCCAAAACGCGTCGCGGACCAGCAGTCTCCGGACAGCGTGGCCGTTGGCCACTCTGGGATTCAGGGGTTATCCCCGGGTTCCTTGTAATTCGGCCATTGCCGGTTCGGCCGGCAGTGGTAAGGTCCGCGCCCCATGTCGACGAGCTTGACCGAAAGTAACGTAGCGTCCCTCCGCGGCGACGACATCGACCGGACGGAGATCCGTATCCCGCCGCATAACGCGGAGATCGAGGCGGCGCTGCTCGGCGCGATCCTGACCAACAACCGCGCCTATGAGCGGGTCGGCGATTTCCTCCGCGCGGAGCATTTCTACGAGCCGGTCCACGGCCGCATCTACAACGCGCTCGAAAAGCTGATCGAGCAGGGCCAGATCGGCAGCCCGCTGACCCTCAAGCACTTCTTCGAGAAGGACGAGGCGCTGACCGCGGTCGGCGGCTCGCAGTATCTCTTCGACCTCGCCGCCTCGGTGGTCACGGTGATCAACGCCGCCGATTACGGCCGCACCATTTACGACCTCTATCTCCGGCGCCAGCTCATCGAGCTCGGCGAAGACGTCGTCAACGACGCCTATGCGCCCGACATCGACAGCCCCGCTTCCGCGCAGATCGAAACGGCCGAGCAGCGGCTCTACGATCTCTCCAATTCGGGCGAGCTCGAGCGCGGGGTGGTCGCGCTCGGCGACGCCGCGCGCCAGGCGATCGAAAGCGCCGAGGAAGCCTTCCGCCGCGACAGCCACGTGGTCGGCGTCACCACGGGCCTCAAGGATCTCGACCTCAAGCTCGGCGGCCTGCATCCCTCCGACCTGCTGATCCTCGCGGGCCGTCCGGCGATGGGCAAATCGGCGCTCGCCGCCAACATCGCCTTCAACGCGGCCAGCGCCTTCAACGAGCGCGTGGACGAAAACGGCCGCACGGTCACCGAGGGCGGCCATGTGCTGTTCTTCTCCCTCGAAATGTCGGCGGAACAGCTCGCCGCGCGCATCCTGTCCGAGCAGGCGAAGATCTCGTCCGACGCCATCCGCCGTGGCGACATCTCGAGCGAGGAATTCAACCGCCTCGTCGTCGCGAGCCAGAAGCTGCACCGCCTGCCGCTCTACATCGACGACTCGCCGGCGCTCACGATTTCCGGGCTCCGGACCCGCGCGCGCCGGCTGAAGCGCCAGCAGCGGCTGCACATGATCGTGGTCGATTATCTCCAGCTCCTGCACCCCTCGCCCGGCCGTCGCACGGACAATCGCGTGCAGGAGATTTCCGAGATCACGCGCGGCCTGAAGACGCTGGCCAAGGAGCTGGAAGTCCCGGTGCTCGCGCTCTCGCAGCTCTCGCGCCAGGTCGAGAACCGCGAGGACAAGCGGCCGCAGCTCGCCGACCTTCGCGAGTCCGGCTCGATCGAGCAGGACGCCGACGTCGTGATGTTCATCTATCGCGAGGAATACTATCTGGAGAAGGGCGAGCCGATACAGGGGCTGGAGGAATCGCAGGAGAAATTCTCGAACCGGAGCGAACAGTGGGCCGAGCGCCTCGAACACGTCCGCAACACGGCGAGCGTGATCATCGCCAAGCAGCGGCACGGCCCCGTCGGAACGATCGACCTGTTCTTCGAGGGCAAGTTCACCCACTTCGACGACCTGGAACGCCGGCATGACGCCGATGACTTCCCCTGATCTCACCGGCCCGCCGCACGCGACGACCTTTCTCCGAATCGACCTCGACGCGCTGGCGTCGAACTACCGCCTGCTGGCTGCGCGCGCCGCGCCGGCCCGCTGCGCTGCCGTGGTCAAGGCGGACGGCTACGGTCTCGGCGTCGGCGCCGTCGCGCGCACGCTGAGCGCCGCCGGCTGCGATATCTTCTTCGTCGCCCATCTCGACGAAGGCGTCACGCTCCGCCAGGCGCTTTCCGAGCTGACCGCCGCGCCGGACATATACGTGCTCAATGGCCTGATGCCGGAGGACGAGCAGATCTTCCGCGACTACGCGCTGATGCCGGTGCTGAACGATCTCGGCCAGATCGAGCGCTGGGCCGCGGACTGCCGCGCGCACGGGCCCCACCCCGCCGCCGTCCATCTCGACACCGGCATGAGCCGGCTCGGCCTGCCCGAGGACGAGCAGGAAACGCTGATGCGGGAGCCGGAGCGGCTGCGCGATTTTCCGCTGCGCTGCGTGATGAGCCACCTCGCCTGCGCGGACACGCCCGACGATCCGCTCAACCGGCAGCAGCAGCGCGACTTCGCCGCCGCGATCAAGCGCCTGCCCAAGGCGATGGCGTCGCTGTCGGCGTCCTCGGGCATCTTCCTCGGGCCCGACTGGCATTTCGACATGGTCCGGCCCGGCGTGGCGCTCTACGGCGTCGCGCCGATCGAGAACGCCCCCAACCCGATGGCGCCGGTCGCGGGATTATACGGCAAGATCATACAGATCCGACGCGTTGACGCTCCCCGGACCGTTGGATATGGTGCGACGCATCGTTTCGCCGGACCGACGCTCGTGGCAACTGTGGCGGCCGGATACGCGGATGGGTATTTGCGCAGCCTGAGCGGGCGGGCGACCGCCTATATCGGAGATGTCGCGGTTCCACTGATCGGCCGGGTCTCGATGGATCTAATCACGCTCGATATCTCCACCGTCGCCGACGCCAAGGTCGGCGACCTCGTCGAGCTGATCGGCCCGCATGTCGATGTCGATGCCGTCGCGAAGTCGGCCGGGACGATCGGATACGAAATTCTCACCAGCCTGGGGCGCCGTTATCGCCGGCACTATGTCAGGGGAACCGCATGACCGCCGTGCAGACGATCGGGCGTATCTTCCTCGCCTTTCTCGAAATTGTCGGCCAGGTGGCGGTGTTCACCATCGTCGCCGTCACCCATTGCCTCAGGCCGCCGCTCTATTTCCGCCTGATCGGCCGACAAATGATGGAGATCGGCTACTACTCGCTGCCGGTCATCGCGCTGACCACGCTGTTCGCCGGCATGGTGCTGGCGCTGCAGAGCTATACCGGCTTTGCACGCAACTCGGTCGGCGCGGAAAGCGCGATTGCCGAGATCGTCGTGCTGAGCATCACGCGCGAGCTCGGGCCCGTGCTCGCCGGCCTGATGGTGGCCGCCCGCGTCGGCTCGTCGATCGCCGCCGAGATCGGCACGATGCGCGTGACCGAGCA
>CAZPFL010000275.1:0-4640 GCA_964585785.1 uncultured Rhodospirillaceae bacterium | reverse complement strand
GCGGCGCGATCGACGACTGGACCTTCTACCTCGTGCTGTCGATGTTCCGCTTCGCGGCGATCATCCAGGGCGTCTACTACCGCGGCGTCCAGGGCAACGCGCCGACGCCGGAGGCGCTGAACCGCAAGGACAAGCCGCGACAACTGGCGGAGATCGCGTGGGCGCTGGTGCAGAAGGAAGGGCGGTAGGGGGCTTTCTTTCGCCGAGGCCACATCATAGTCGTCGTTCGCCGGCTTGACCGGCGAATCCATGGCAGAGCGTTCATTTCAGCCACGTCCGCCACCTTGTTCTTTCCGAGCGTTGTTGGCACGCTCGATCCATGAAAGGCGGCTGGGTCTACATCATTACCAAGAGACCGGAAGGAACGCTCTACATCGGCGTGACCTCCGACATTGCGAAGCGCGCCTGGGAGCACCGTGAAGCTGTCGCGGAGGACTTCAGCAAGCGGTATGGCCTCAAGCGGCTCGTCTATGTCGAGCGCCATGACGAGATCGAGCGCGCAATCCAGCGGGAGAAGCGACTCAAGCGCTGGCCGCGCGCCTGGAAAATTGACCTGATCCGGAAAGCAAACCCGACTTGGCAGGACTTGTACGAGTCTTTGCTGTAGTGCCATGGATTCGCCGGTCGAGCCGGCGAATGACGGTCAATATTTAATTCGTTGGGTTAAATCACCTCACCCATTTCCTCAGCGTCTCCGCGATCAGCCCTACTCGAGCGCGCGGCGGAGGTCGTCGGGGAGGATCGGCTTGATCAGGATCTGGTAGGGGTGGTCGGAGCGGATGCGCGCGATCGTCGGCGGCTCGTTCGAGCCGGTGATGTAGATGATCTTCAAGGCGTTCTGTTCGTTATAGACGGTCTTGGCAACCTCGACGCCGTCGACGTCGCCGACCAGGCGGACGTCCATCAGCACGATATCGGGGCGCGTGTCGCGAATGGTTTGAATGGCGTCGTCCGCGTTGTCGGCGGTCCCGACCACCTGCACCTCATAGAGTTCGCAGAGGTCGGAGAGATAGTCGGCGATGAGAATCTCGTCTTCCACGATGACGGCGCGTCTAGCTTCAGGCATTGCGACCTCTCTCGGTTAGGCTTCGTGGCACGCGGATCGTGAAGGTGGTTCCCGCATTCACATCGATGCTCAAATCGCCCCGGATCTGCCGGATGAAGCTTCGGATTATGCGCGAGCCGGAGCCGCCGCTGCTCGACGGGTCCAAACGCGCTTCCGGGATGCCGATGCCGTTGTCCGCGATGGTCAACTCGCCGCCGCCGTCGGGCTCGACCTTGAAGCGGACCAGGATCTCGCCCGTCGGCCGGCCGCGGAAGGCGTGCTTGAGCGCGTTGGTGACGGTCTCGTTGACGAGCATGCCGAGCGGGATGGCGGCGTCGATCGTGATCGGAAGGTCGTCGGCATCGACGAGAACCGTGATTCCCTGACCGCCTGCGTCGTAGCTGGCGCCGATATTCTCGCAAAGGTCCTTGAAGAAGGTCGCCGTGCTCAATTTCGAGATCGACGGGCTGGAGATGAGCAGCCGGTGCACCGTGCCGAGCGCATTGACCCGCCCCGCCGTCGAGCGGAAGGCCGCCTTGGCGCGCGCGTCACTGATTTTCGACGTCTCCATGTGGATGAGCGCGTTGATCTGCTGGAGGTTGTTCTTCACGCGGTGATAGACCTCCCGCAGCAGGAGGTCGCGATCGGACAGCGCGGTATTCAGATCGCGCATCGTGGCGATGAGCCGTTGCTCCGCGCGGTTTTCGATCGTCGCATTCTGCAGCACGGACGCAGCCAGCAGCACCGTCGTCGCGATCACCAGCAGGAAGAGCGAGAAATTCACGTCGAACAGCCCGGTCCTGTTTGCGGTCAGGGCGGCGAGGCAGAAGGCGAATGGGAGCAGCAGGATGATCGGGAACAGCCGGCGGGCGCCGGCGCTTCCCGCCTTCGGCGCGAGCAGGATCGCCATCCAGCCGATCTCGGGACGCATGAGCAGAAGCGCCATGTAAAGCGCGATGAAGGTCAGCCCGGTGTGCAGCGCCATCGCGGTAAAGGGCGCCACCTGATAGAGCGACTTCACGTCGAAGGCGTAGCCGACAATGGCGACCATGGCGATCAGGAGCCCGGCGGTCGCGCAGGTGACATAGGCAAATGCCGTCTTCCGCGGCCGCCACGGCATCATGGCGACGCAGGGCGAGGCCAGGAGAAAACAGACCGCCGTCGCGGGCGACATGCCGTCTCGCCCGGCCGGGAAGGACGGCCAGAACAGAACATCGACGCTGTTTGCCGTGCCGCTGTAGATCACCGCGAGATCGCCCACGGCCATGGCCGCGACGATTGCCGCGACGACGACCGAGCCGGTGGTCAGCCAATGCGACTCGGCCTCCGCCGAAAGCCGCCAGAGAAGGACCGCGCCCAGCCCAAAAAAGGAGAGGGCCGTGCTCGGCACCATGGCGGCGAAGGACGGCAACAGCCGAACGAGCAAGCTCGAGCCAAAGAGCCAGCCGCCGACCAATACCACCGTTGAAACGATAAGGACGATTGCCACTGCGACCAGTGAGCAGGCTCTCGTGGAGGGTAAAAGCCTGCTACCGGAGGATGCTTCGATTGCCGACATCGCTCCGCTCCATAACATGCGCCGGGTCGATCATAGCGGCTTAATCCGGTCGATGCCAACGCAACCTGACGGCGTATTCGCGATTTTGGGGTCGGCGGTATTCCGGGGCGATGATCCGGGCAACGCGCTGAGATCGCCCGGATATTCGTACGGAAGAAGAGCGATAGAGACCTCTACGCCCGCAGCCTGTCGATGCGGTCGAGGAAGCGGTACCAGCCGCCGATGATGGGCAGGAACCACGGATCGCCGTTATAGCCGGGGACGGGAACCCGGGGTAGGTCGAGGCCGACGAAGGGGCTGTCGAGCGCGTTGTTTTGCAGGATGCGCCGCGCGACCAGGTAGCCGAGATAGGTCATGATCGCGATGCCGCTGCCGTTGCAGCCGAGCGCGTAGTGCATGTCGCGGTGCATGCCAAGATGCGGCAGGAAGTCGTAGGTGAAGGCGAAATAGCCGGCCCAGGAATGGGTGACCCGCGCGTCCTTGAGTTGTGGAAAGCGATCGGTCATCCGGCGGTGGATCAGCCTTGCGCGCGTTTCCGGATCGACCTCGGTGAAGCGCGCCCGGCCGCCGAACATCACCCGCTTTCCGTCCGGCGTCATCCGGTAGTAGCAGAGCACGCGCGGCGTCTCCGATATCGTGCGGCCGTTTGGGATGAGGCTCCGGCACAGGTCTTCCGGCAGCGCTTCGGTGACGATGATGTGCGAATTCGCGGGCACCAGCCGTTTCCGCAGCTCTGGGGTCAGCGGTCCGGTGTAACCGTTGGTCGCGATCACGGTCTCCTCGCATCGCACCGGGCCCTTCGACGTTGTGACCGCGAAACCGCCGCGGCCGCCGTCGATTGCGGTCACCTTCGTGTTGGCGCAGAGCGTTACCCCCGCCCGGGCGCAGGCGTCGAGCAGGCCCTTGTGATAGAGCGCGGGGTGGAGCTTGCCCGCCCGCTCGATGGTCATGGCGCCGTAGTAGAAGTCGCTCGCCATCTCTTCGCGCACACGCTCACGCGGCAGCAGGCGTGCGCCCGCGTCGCAAACTCGGTTCAGCAATTCCGCGCGCGCCGCGAAGCCGGCGTAGTGTTTCGGCGTGTAGGCGCCGACGAGCCGGCCGCGTTTCTCGAAATGGCAGTCGATCTTTTCACGCGTGACGAGCTCGTCCACCTTGTCGAAGGCGTTGCGGCTCTCCCGCAGCAGGCCCTCGATGCGGCGGAGCGCGCTATCCGCCTGGGCCTTGCTCGACCCGCCGGTGATGCCCTTGCCGAGGTTGACGCCCGAGCTGACATGCCCGCCGTTGCGCGAGCTCGCGCCGTGGCCGAAGAATTCCGCCTCGGCGACAACGACGCTGCGCCCGCCGCGCGCCAGCTCCAGTGCCGCGCTGAGCCCCGCATAGCCACCGCCGACGATCAGCACGTCCGCCTGCGCCGGCGGATCGGCGTCGCCCCGGTCGCTCGGCGGCGCGGCTTCCCACCAGTAGGGCGTATCTTTGAAGTCGGGGTGCAGGAGGTCGTCGCTCATGAGGCTACTTCTCGTCCCGATTCCGCTACCGTCCTCATCCCGAAGGGTTCGATGGATGAGAGGAGACCGAGGGACAGCCTACCACAGCACGATGCCGCGCTTTATGCGTGGCGTCTGAGCGAGGGGCGCCGTACGCGGCGCAGTTTTGGCCGGATAGTCGTCTTAAGAAATTCGTCATTCGCCGGTCGAGCCGGCGAATGACGTGAATGAGGGAGTTCCCTCAATCTGAATCCCGCTGCCGCGGCGTCCAGTTGGTCTGGCGGCGAAGCTCCAGCCGGGCGATCTGCTGGCGGTGGACCTCGTCGGGGCCGTCGGCGAAGCGCAGCGCGCGCATCCGCGCCCACATGTAGGAAAGCGGGAACTCCTGGCTCATGGCGCCGCCGCCGTGCAGCTGCATCGCGTTGTCGATGATGCCGAGCGCCATGTTCGGCGCGGCGACCTTGATCATCGCGATCTCCTGGCGTGCCGCCTTGTTGCCGACCGTGTCCATCATGTAGGCGGCCTTGAGCACGAGCAGGCGGTTCATCTCGAT
>CAZPFL010000274.1:0-4680 GCA_964585785.1 uncultured Rhodospirillaceae bacterium | reverse complement strand
GCCCGTCTTCGGTCTCGATCATGCCGATCGCGAGCACGGTCGCATTCGCCTTCGGCTGGTAGTCCGCGCCGCCGTAGAGCGAGGCGCGCGCCGGGCCGTTGCTGCGATAGCCCTTCGGCGGATAGCGGCAGGACTTGCCCAGCCGCACCGCGTCCTCGGCGTTGTTGATCATCGGGCAGATGACGCCATAGCAGCCGGCGTCCAGCATCTTCATGATGATGCCTTCCTCGAGCCACGGCACCCGGCACATCGGCGTCGCGCTCGTGGTGCTGATGCCCTGCAGCATCGGGATGGCGCTCTCGTAATGCACGATGCCGTGCTGCAGATCGACGGTCACGGAGTCGAAGCCCTGATGGGCCATCACCTCGGCGGCGAAGCCGCTCGGGATCGAGCACCAGCCGTTGATCACGGCCCCACCCTTCCGCCAGATCTTGCGGACGTTGTTTGCACGCATTGTTCGGTTTCCTCCCGTTGGTTTGTTGGGCGGGCGCTCAGCCGCGCCGTAACACTTCCTTGTTGATCACGTAATCCGGGTTCAGGCGGTCGTCGATCGCGTCGATCACGTTCTGCGCGCAGACCAGCCCACCGCGCTCCAGCGCCTCCTGGCTGGCGCCGCCCATATGCGGGGTCAGCATAACGTTGTCGAGCTTGAGCAGCGGATTGTCCGGGTCCGGCGGCTCCTTCGCCTGGACATCGAGGCCCGCGGCGCGGATCGTGCCCGACTGCAGAGCCTCGACCAGCGCCGGCTCATCGACGACACCCCCGCGCGAGCAGTTGATCAGGATCGCGGTCTTTTTCATCGACGCGAGCTCCTTGGTGCTAATCATCTTGCGCGTCTCGCCGGACAGCGGCGTGTGCAGGGTCAGGTAGTCGATCTGCGGCAGCACGGAGCGAAAGTCCGCGACCGGCGTGCAGCCGGCATCCGTGATCAGCTTCTGGTCGATGTAAGGGTCGCAGACCAGGACCTCCATCTCGAAGCCAAGGCAGCGTTTCGCAACCCGCGTACCGATGCGCCCGAAGCCGACGATCAGGATCTTCTTCCGCCACAGCTCGATCATGTTGGCCTGACGGCGATAGAGCCAGTCATTGGCGCGGACGGCGCGGTCGAGTTGCACCGCCTGCTTCGTCGCTTCCAGCATGAGATAGAGGGCCAGCTCGGCAACGTTCACCGAGTTCGCCTCGCCCACCACGGTCAGCGCCGCGCCGATCTCGTTCATCGCCGGAATGTCGACATTGTCGTATCCGACGCCGAGGCGCGAGATGACCTTGAGGTTCTTCGCATTGCGGATCATGTCGCCGGAGATCTTCGCCCCGCGCAGCGACATGCCCTCCGCGTCCTTCATGGCCGCTGCCAGCGCGTCGTTGCCGACGTCCTGCATGACCTCCGCGTCGATGTCGTCGCGCGCGGCGAACAGCGCCATGGCCGAGGCCGGCAATCCGCCGACGACAAGCACCTTGTGACGATTTCCGGTCATTTTTGCTTCCTCCCACCTGTGACGGCGAACCGCCCGCCCGGTCCGCTCACCGCGGACAGGGTCCGCGCGGGAGACAACCATCGGATTTCCGGAACGACTGATTGACGCCTTGTTTCCATCGATAGCAGGATTCCCGCCGGTCACGCAATCAAAGGGCGAATCGGCACGGGCGAGACGGGTCAATTGACGGCGGCGCCTGTCCCGGCTCCAATGCGACAGACACGACAGGAGGCTGCCATGGCACCGCTCGATCCCAAACTTCTCGACACGCTCCGTAAATACGACACGCCGACGATCTGCAACGGCCTGGAGATCGTCGTCCCGCATCGGCGTGCGACCGGCTTCACCACGCTGCCGATGGTGTCATGCAATCCGGCGCTGCCGCCGATCATCGGCTACGCGCGCACCGTGACCATTCGCGCGGTCGATCCGTCGGCCCTGCCGGCGATGGAGGCGAAGGACAAGCGCATCGCCTATTACGAATACGTCGCCTCGGCGCCGGGGCCGACGATCCCGGTGCTGCAGGACATCGACCCGGTGCCGGGCTTCGGTGCGTTCTGGGGCGAGGTGCAGACCAACGTGCACAAGGGGCTCGGCTGCCCCGGCGCGATCACCAACGGGTCGATCCGCGACCTCGACGTGCTAGCCGAGGGCTTCCACCTGATCGGCGGCTCGATCGGGCCGAGCCACGCGCATGTGCATGTCGACGAGTTCGGCAAGCCGGTGAACCTGTTCGGCATGGCGGTGAAGCATGGCGACCTGGTTCATGCCGACCGGCACGGCGCGGTGGTCATCCCGCTCGAAGCGGCGGAGGGCCTGCCGGCCGCGATCGCGAAGATCGAGAAGAAGGAACGGCTGATCCTGGACGCCGCGCGCGGCCCGAATTTCAGCGTGGATGCCCTGCGCAAGGCAATGGCCGCCGGCGAGGACATTCATTAAGAAGGCCGCCGTCTAGCCGTCGCGGACGCTGATCCCGGCCCGCGCCAACGTCTTCGCCGCGGCTTGCCGTAGCCGGGCGAGTCCGGCATCGGCGTCGAGGTTGGGCCAGTCCGTGACGTGCGCGGCGTCGCGCCGCTGCGCGCGGCCGACCTCGACCGTTGCGTCCGACACGTCGCGTTGCCGCCCGGTCAGCCGATCCTCCTGTACGTCCGCTGTCACCTCGAGCCAGAGGCCGGCGAAGGGCACGCCGGCGGACGCGGCGACGCCGCCGATCGCCGCCCGCTCATCCTCGTTGCGAAAGACGGCGTCCGCGATGACGCAGCATCCCGCGGCGAGCACGCCGGCTGCCAGCGCTTCGATCTCCCCATAGACCCGTTGGCTCTGCGCCCGCGTATACGCCGCCTGCGGCAGGTGGTCGAACAGGTCGGCGCCGAACAGCCGCTTCCGCAGCACGTCCGAGCGAATAACGATCGCCCCCGGCGCGGCGCCGATGCCGGGCGCGAGCGCATGCGCCAACGTGGTCTTGCCGCTGCCCGACAGCCCGCCGACGGCGACCAGGCAGGGCGACGGCGCCTCCGCCAGGCGCATCGCCAGGTCGAGATAGCTTTGTGCTTCCGTCCGGTCCTTCGCCGCCTGGGCCGTGTCGGCATGGGCCGCCGCGGTCGCCGCCCCGACATGCGCCCGGATCACCGCGCGAACGCAGAGGTAAAGCTGCAACGCGCCGAGGCCGCGGTAATCGCCGGTACGGGCGAGATAGCGATTGATCACGACGTTGGCCAGGCGGCGCAGCCCGCGATGCTCGAGGTCCATCAGCAGGAAGGCCAGATCGTACATCGGGTCGATCACCGCCAGCCGGTCGTTGAACTCGATGCAGTCGAACAGCGTCGGCCGGCTGTCGACGAGGCATATGTTGCGGAGATGCAGATCGCCATGACAGAGACGCACGAAGCCCGCCGGCCCACGCTGCGCGAGCAGCGGACCGCAGGCTTGCAGCAGAGCCTCGCAGCGCGCGTCGATGCGATCGACCTGGGCTCGGTCGAACGGCTTGCCGATCCAGTTTCGCAGGCTCGCGGCGTTGCCTTCGACGATGGAGCGCATGGCGGCGGCGAAATCCACCGCCGGCCGCTTCTCCGCCTCCTGATGAAACGCCGCGATCGCGTCCGCCAGGGCCTCCATCAGCGGCACGTCCAGCCCGTCGCGCTGCGCGAGCCGGTCGAACAAGGTGTCCTGATCGAACCGGTGCATCAGCACGGTCCAGTCCACGACATCGCCGCGGCCGCCGAGCGCAAGCGCGCCCGCCGCGTCCCGGACGACGGGACAGACGGCGCGATAGATCGTCGGCGCGCTCCGCCGGTTCAGCCGCAGCTCCGCCTCGCAGGCCGCACGGCGCTTCTCCAGCGTCGAAAAATCCATGTATGGAAACCACACCGCGCGCTTCATCTTGACCGCGCGGTCGCCGGCGAGAAAGACGTAGGCTCCATGCGTCTCGACCACCTCGACCGGATTACCGCCATGGGTCGAGGGATCGGAGAGGAAAGCGACCGCGGCGCTTTGATCCTCGACGACCGTCCCCGGAACGCGCGGCTCCGCCTGCGAAGCATCAAGATTACGATCCATTTGTAGTAGTTTCTTCGACGCTGGCCGGCGGATCAATGCGTCAGATCAAGTAGCGACGCATCGCACCATTCGTTGCATTTCCAAGGGTCAACAAACCCCAACCGAGAATTCATGGCGATTATTTGCGACGCCGCGACGCTATCCTGTTGTTCCCCAAGCAGAAGCCCGCTACGATTTTAAAAAATTCGAGAAAAAAGCGCTTACGCGCTTTCCCGGGAGGGGTCACTTACATAGGGGAGACACAGAATGAAATTCTGGAAATATCTTGCATTGGCCGCTGCTGTAACCATTGCCCAGCAGGCTGTCCCGGCCCGGGCCGAGGATGGCCCGACCCTCAAGGCGGTTAAGGAGCGCGGACAACTGCTCTGCGGCGTATCCCAGGGCCGCTACGGCTTCTCCATCGCCGACAGCAAGGGCAAATGGGTGGGCCTCGACGTCGATTTCTGCAAGGCCATCGCGGCCGCCGTGCTCGGCAGCGCGGACAAGGTGAAATTCGTGCCGCTTGGCAGCGTCCAGCGCTTCCCCGCCCTCCAGTCGGGCGAGGTCGACGTGCTGTCGCGCAACACCACCTACACGCTGACGCGCGACGCCGCGCTCGGCTTCAACTTCGGCCCGCCGACCTTCTACACCGGCACGGGCTTCATGGTCC
>CAZPFL010000273.1:0-4780 GCA_964585785.1 uncultured Rhodospirillaceae bacterium | reverse complement strand
TGGATCATCACCTCCTTCCTTGTGTCGAATGCGATCGGCGTCGCCGCGACCGGCTGGTTCAGCGTGCGCTTCGGGCGAAAGCTCGTCTTCCTCACCGCGGTCGCCGGCTTCACGCTCAGCTCGATGCTGTGCGCGACCGCGACGACGCTCGAGCAGCTTGTCCTGTTCCGCATCCTGCAGGGAACGCTCAGCGCGCCGATTCTGCCTTTATCGCAGGCAATCATGCTCGATACCTACCCACGCGAGCGCCACAGCTTCGCGATGACGACATGGAGCATGGCGATGATTCTCGGCCCCGTGGTGGGGCCGTCGCTCGGGGCCTATCTGACCGACGCGTTCAGCTGGCGCGCGATCTTCTACATCAACATTCCGTTCGGTGTCCTCGGGCTCACCGGCTGCATCCTCACCGTGCCGGAAACGGAGCGGCGCCAGCAACATCTCGACTGGCTTGGCTTCTTCAGCATATCGGTGGCCGTGGCGGCCTTTCAGCTCATGCTCGACCGCGGCGAACGGAATGACTGGTTCGAATCGTCGGAAACGATCGTCGAGGCGCTGCTGGCGGCGCTGGCGGTCTATATCTTCATGGTCCACAGCGCCACGACCCGGCGGCCATTCCTGAATTTCGCGGTTTTCCGCGATCATAACTTCGTCGTCGGCGTCGTGTTGATCTTCCTGTTCGGGCTGAACGTGTTCTCGGCCCTGCTGCTGATGCCGCTGTTTCTCCAGGAGATCCAGGGCTATCCCGTCACGACGGCGGGGCTGGTCATTTCCGCGCGCGGCTTCGGCACGGCGTTCGGCATGATCACGGCGGGGCGCCTGGCCGATAAGATCCACTACCGTTACCTCATCGCCGGCGCGCTGATCATCGTATGCATCCCAAGCAGCTATATGCTGACATGGACGGACCAGGTATCCACGGCCAGCGTCGTCACGGTCAATATCACGACCGGCTACGGCATCGGGCTGTTGTGGGTCTGCCTGACGACGGCCACTTTTACGTCGTTGCCGACGGCGCTCAGGACCGAGGGCGCGGCCTTGTTCGCACTGATCCGCGTCATCGGCGCCAGCATCGGCGTCTCGATGTTCGTGTCCGTGCTGGCGCGCAGCACGCAGATCAATTACGGCGTCCTTGTCGAGCACGTCCACGCCTTCAACGAGGCCTTCGATCTGCTGCCGGAGGGCAGCGCCTGGAACATGCAGTCGCCGAGCGGCGTCGCGCGCCTCAGCCGGGCCGTGGCGCATCAGGCGCAGATGATCGCCTTCCTCAACGACTTCAAGCTCTTGGTCGCGACCACGGTGCTGGGTATTCCGCTGGCGCTCTTGTTCCGCAAAGCCGTGCCGGGGAAGGACTGAGCGGCCGGCCTTGCCTGCGCGGCGCGGCCGCGCCGATAATGGCGGCCCGAACAGCCCCATAACGACACCACCGGGAGAGCGCAGCATGACCAGACCCTTCGAGGGCATCACGATCATTGACGTCACGCATGTTCTGGCAGGACCGTTTGCCGCCTACCAGCTCGCCGTCCTCGGCGCGAACGTCATCAAGGTCGAGCATCCGCTCGAATGCGACCAGAGCCGGGAGACCGGCGCCGATCGTGACTTGAACCGGCGCAAGATGGGCACCGGCTTCATGACCCAGGGCTCGAACAAGCGGTCGATCACGCTCGACCTGCGCCAGGAGCGCGGCCGGGAGATCCTGAAGCAGCTGGTCAAGAACGCCGACGTCATGGTCGAGAACTATCGGCCCGGCGCCTTCCCCGCGCTCGGCATCGGCTATGAGGACATGAAGAAGATCAATCCGCGGCTGATCTATTGTTCCATGACGGCGTTCGGCCAGGACGGGCCGCGCGGCAACCAGACCGCCTACGACCACGCCATCCAGGCGCTGTCCGGGGTCATGGCCGCGACCGGCACGCCCGAGGTCAACCCAATCAAGGTCGGCACGCCGGTGATCGACTACGCGACCGGCACGATGGGCGCCTTCGCCATTGCCAGCGCCCTGTTTCAGCGCGAGAAGACGGGCAAGGGCCAGTATATCGACAGCTCGATGCTCGACGTCGCGCTGATGATGCAGGCGTCGCACATCACCGGCTACATGTATTCGGGTAAGGCGCCGAAGCCCACCGGCAACCGGCATCATCAGGCGAGCAGCACCTGCTACGACACCAAGGACGGGCTTCTGATGCTGGCCGCCAGCAACCGCCGCCAGCATAAGCGCCTTTTCGAGACGCTGGGGCATCCCGAGATGGGGGACAAGGACTACGAATACCGTGAAGCGCATTTCGAGGAAGAAGCGGCGGTAATCCGCGAGGCTCTGAAACAAAAATCCGCGCAGGAATGGGAAGACTATTTCCAGGCGCATCACGTTCCGGCCGGCCGCGTTCGGCCGATGGACCAGGCACTTAAGGATCCGCAGCTCGAGGCGCGCAAGATCCTGCATCGCCACGCGCGGGTTCCGGGCGCCGACAAGCCGGTGACCGTGCCGATGTGCGCCTTCAAATTCGCGCATGGCGGCCCGAGCATCGAAACGCCGCCGCCGCAATTCGGCGAGCACAACGAGGAAGTCCTGCAAAGCCTCGGTTACACGAAGGCGGATATCGAGGCGCTTCGGGCGGACGGCGTCATCTGACGCCGCCGTCCCGCGGGCTCGGGTCGGGCGTATCGCGGGTGATGCAGGTCAACGACGCCTTGGCCGGATGATGCGATAGGAATGCTCGGACGGTGAAGATGTATGCGTGAAGACGGTACCGATCCCGCTGCCTTAATCTAAGGGCTTGTGATTGCCAGCAGATTCGGTGCATCTGGATTTATGCATACAAAAGGAGTAGCTAATGGTGTTGCTTTGAGATCGCAGTAGGATCACAGCTTTCAGGAGCTCTCGTTTTTACCATTCTCGTCCGTGCAGCGAGGCATAAGAATGCCAGTTTCGACCCGCATGGACACGGCGATGCAGATCGTTTGGAATGGAGATTACGGCCATGACAGGGAAACGGAACGATATTGAAATCGGGGATTTGGTCCGCAAGACCAATTCGACCGATTGGATTTGGCAGGTCGCTGCGTTCGTAACGCCGACCGGCCACCAGCCGCATGCGCGACTCGTGCGCGTCAACTATCCGTCAGACGAAAGAATGTTCGCTGTCGCCGCGCTGCGCGACCGCCGTCTTTTCGTCGAGGCGAACGACCTGCGCGGCCGTCTTGCGTCCCGCCCGCCGCTCCATTGGGAGCCCCAGGCGCAGGCCTGACAGGCCGCCAGCGACGCGCGAGCGGTGCGTGACGCTGCATCATGCGGCCGTTTCCCCGAAGAACCGAAACCGCGTCCCGCATCCGGCGGGACGCTTTCTTTTGGACCAGCTTGAATGGCGACGGAGCGCGCGACCCGCGAGAATGCGGCGCGCCTTGTCGGTCAGTCGAGCCCGCAGGCCCAGCGCGAGTACTCGTCATTGGGCGTGAGCGAGTAGCGCGACGGGGTGATATGCGACATGCGCAGCAACATCGACCATTTCGAGCCCAGCACGTAGGCGACATCGTCCACGACGTCGCCCCATTGGCCACCACCCGACTGCTCGGGCCGGTTCGGGCGGATCGTAACCGGCCGGCGCTTCTTGTCGCGTTTGCCGGTCTTCGGATCGACCGGGTACAGCTTGATCCAATCCTTGCTGCGCCAATCGACCGGGCCATCGGTAACATAAAGGGTTTGCTGGCTTTTGAAGGAGAGCGACTTCGGCTCGACGAGATAGCCCCATCCCTGCCAGCATTCGGCACCCGACGCGGCGTGCGGCATCGCCAAGCCGGCGGCCAGACATAACACCGCGAATGCCGAACGTATGGATGCGCCGCCGATCGTCATCACCACTTGCTCTACTTGCCGCTTCCCCCAGTTCCAAGTCGACCGCGGCGGGCCGGCCACGGGCGGGCAGGCGTGCCGATGCCCCTTCGCGAGACGGACATGGAATTGTTGGGCATTCGCCCAAAATGCGCAACGGCGGCCCTTTCGGACCGCCGCCAACGCATAATCTTATGACTGGTCGCTTTGCGTCAGCCGCTTAGGCGATATGACGCGCGCCGAACCGATCATATACGACGAGGGAGGAGCCGCCCGACGCCTTACGGCTGGACGAACGACGCGCCTTCATCGATTTGCGGGCCGCGGTCTTCCGCGCGGGCTTGCGAGCCGTCTTGCGAACGGCCTTGCGAGCCGGCTTCTTCGCCGTCTTGCGAACCGCTTTCCGACGCGCAGGCTTACGAACCGCCTTCTTCGACGTCTTGCGAGCCGACGTCTTGCGCTTCGCGGTCTTGCGAGCCGGCTTACGGGTCGCGGTCTTGCGAGCCGGCTTCTTCGCCGTCTTGCGGGCCGCAGTCTTGCGCGCCGGCTTCTTCGCCGTCTTGCGAGCGGCGGTCTTGCGAGCCGGAGCCTTGCGCTTCATGGTCTTGCGAGCCGCCGGCTTCTTCGCCGTGGCTTTCCGCTTCGTGGTCTTGCGCACCGCAGCCTTGCGGGCAACCCGCTTGCGAGCCGGCTTACGAGCCGTCGTCTTGCGAGCCGTGGTCTTCCGCTTCGCAGGCTTACGGGCGACCTTCTTACGAGCCGGCTTGCGGGCCGTGGTCTTCCGCTTCGCAGGCTTACGGGCGGTCGTCTTGCGAGCGCTCGTCTTACGAGCAGTCGTCTTCCGCTTCACGGTCTTACGAGCGGTCGACGGCTTGCGACGCGCGGCGGCCGACTTGCGGACCGTACGCTTCTTCGTCGCGGTCTTACGCTTTGCAGTTTTCACAGGCATGTTACATC
>CAZPFL010000272.1:0-4910 GCA_964585785.1 uncultured Rhodospirillaceae bacterium | reverse complement strand
GGTTGCCCTTGAGGCCGACCACGCCGCCGGTCTTGGTGATCGGGTTGCTGACCGGGTAGATGACCTTCTGGTCGGTCGGGAACTTCACGCTCTCTAAATTCTCGCCGATCGTGCGGCCGGTCACGGTCATGCAGTCGCCGTCGAAATAGCCGCCCTCGAGCAGCGCCTTCATCAAAATCGGCACGCCGCCGACCTCGTACATGTCCTTGGCGACGTATTTGCCGCCCGGCTTGAGATCGGCGATGTAGGGCGTGTCGCGGAAGATGTCGGCGACGTCGAACAGGTCGAAATCAATGCCCGCCTCATGCGCGATCGCCGGCAGATGCAGCGCGCCGTTGGTCGAGCCGCCGGAGCTGGCGACGATCCGCGCCGCGTTGATCAGCGACTTCTTGGTGACGATATCGCGCGGGCGGATATTCTTCTCGATCAGCCGCATCACCGCCTCGCCCGAGGCTTCCGCATAGGCATCGCGGGAATCGTAGGGCGCCGGCGCGCCGGCCGAGCCGGGCAGCGCCAGGCCGATCGCCTCCGATACGCAGGCCATCGTGTTGGCCGTGAACTGGCCGCCGCAGGAGCCCGAGGACGGACAGGCGACGCATTCCATCAGGTGCAGGTCCTCGTCCGACATGTTGCCGGCGCTGTGCGCGCCGACGGCCTCGAACACGTCCTGCACGGTCACGTCCCGCCCCTTGAAGCGGCCGGGCAGGATCGAGCCGCCATACATGAAGACCGAAGGGACGTTGAGCCGCACCATCACCATCATCATGCCAGGCAGCGACTTGTCGCAGCCGGCCAGCCCGACCAGCCCGTCGTAGCAGTGCCCGCGCATGGTCAGCTCGACGGAGTCCGCGATCACCTCGCGGCTGGCGAGTGAGCTCTTCATGCCCTGATGGCCCATGGCGATGCCGTCGGTGACCGTGATGGTGGTGAACTCGCGCGGCGTCCCCTTCATCGACTTGACGCCGAGCTTGACCGCCTGCGCCTGCCGGTTGAGCGAGATGTTGCAGGGCGCGGCCTCGTTCCAGCAGGTGGCGACGCCGACGAAGGGCTGGGCGATCTCCTCGTCCGTCATGCCCATGGCGTAGTAATAGGACCGGTGCGGCGCGCTCGCCGGCCCGACGGAAACGTAACGGCTCGGCAGCCTCGATTTATCGACGGCCATCTCACTCCTCCTGAAAGACGTATCCCGGATTGTTTTATCGCGTTTCGGGCCGAGAGACTAATGGCCCAGTGCCATGAATCCCAGCGGAATTCTGCCACAGGCAGCCGGCGGCGCGGAGCCGCGGCGAATTCGGGGGATCAGCCGGCGTGGCCGCCGAGCAGCGCGTCGAAGTAGGCCTTCTTGCGCGGGCAGCGCCGGTCGAGGTAGCAGGCGTTCAGCTCGGCCTTGATCGTGCCGTTGACGCGCAGGATCATCTTCCAGGGCTGGCCCAGCATCTCGGTATGGACATATTGCGCGAAGCTCTCCGCGAAGTCCTCGGCCGGGTCCGTGGCGGCGTAGAGCGACGGGAAATTGGACTGCGCCAGGGATTCGAAGGTCTTCGGCAACATGCTCACATAGGCGTCGACCTTGCCTTCGTGGATGCTGCGCATGGCCGTGTCGAGCCGCTGCGAATAGCGGTGCCGCACCGGCGTCAGCCAGGACAGGCAGGTGAAGCCGCAGCCGTCGCGCGACGCCCCGTAGCTGAAGCTACGGGGCGTGATGCCCTCGTCGTAATCGATCAGGTGGCCGAGCTCGTGCAGCAGGACGTAGCGCAAGGTGGTCGAGCGCGTGTCCGCGTCACGCCGGGCCAGGCGCGCTTCCACCGTGACGCCGCGATAGTTGCCCGACGGCACGTATTCCAGGCCGGCCATCGCCTGGTTGGCGCGCATGTCGGTCTCGTCCCGGTCGATCAGGATCACCGTACCGACATGTTGATGGAAGAAGCCGTACACCTCGATCGCCATGCCGAGGTTGTGCGCGTTCTCGCCGCCGCCGAGCCCTTCGACCAGGTAGATGCCGATCAGGTGGCCGGACACCAGCCGCCGCACGCTGTCCGGCAGGCTGCCGATCGCGGTCTGCAGGTCCTCGACGACGTAGTCGGCGTTGGACGCGGGCGCGATCGCGCTCTTTCCGTCGCGGCGAGCCAGGATCCCGCGGAGCGACGGCACCGCCGCCTCGGGCAGCAGATGGACCCGCGCGGCGAGCGGTTGGTCACGCCACGCATCCCCCCAGAAGGCGGCGCGCCGCACTTCGGGTTGGATCATGTAGGTGACGAGAAAGGCGACCGGGGCCAGAGCCGCCAGGATCAGCCAGCCGCGTATCCCTCGATGCATGCGCAGGTCCGCTCCGGTCCGCCGGCACGCGCTTGCCGGCCGGGCGAAAGGCTAGCGGGGGATGGGTAAGAAATTGTTAATTCGGCGGAGCGGGCTACCGCTTTACGGCGGCGTCCATCAGGCCCGAGAGCAGCGCGCGCAGGGCCGCGACCCGGTCCTCGCCCGCGCCCGGCGGCGCCACCGGCCCGCAGGGGCGCCATTCGGCCGGGGGCTTGGCGAGCGCGGTCACGTCGAGCAGGAAGAAGGCCGCGACCGTCTCCTTCCCGTCCCGCACGGGAAAGCTCTCCGCCGCGCAGGGCAGCCCGGTGACGGTCATCGCCGCGACCATCCGGCGGTCGAGATGCCGCTGCAGCCGCGCCGGGGCGTTCAGCACCGCGGCGCGGAAGTCCCGGCCCAGATCCTTCGGCGGCTCGACGGCGCGGATGTCGGGATAGCGCGGCCGCAGGAAGTCGATGACCGGCGGGATCGCCCGCTGGATGCGGTTCTGCGTCGCCGTGTAATGCCAGCCGAGCGCCCAGAAGCCGACCGTCTGCACGTCCTTCGGCTGCCAGGTCGCACAGCCCGCGAGCGCGGCGAGGAGGAGGAAGGCCCCAAGTGTCCAACGAAGACTACGCATAATCGAAGCAACTCCTCCCTACCCTGACCCTCCCCCGCAAGGGGGGAGGGAAACAGAGATAATATAGGACGCACTTGTGAAACCCTCCCCCCTTGCGGGGGAGGATTTAGGTGGGGGGTGCTGGGTGCTACGCCACCGCGGACAGGCGCTTCAGCGCGTCGCCGAGCTTGGCGCGGGCGCTTTCTTCCTCGGCGAGGCGCTCGCGCTGCTCCTCGACCACCGCTTCCGGCGCTTTTTCGAGGAACTGCCGGTTGGAGAGCTTCTTCTGCAGTTTCTGGATCTCGCCCTCCGCCTTGGCGATCTCCTTCTGCAGGCGCTGCTTCTCCTGGGCGATGTCGATCACTTCGGCGATCGGCAGCGCGACCGTCGCCTCGTCCTGGACGAGCTGCACCGCGCCCTTGGGGATCTCGCCGCCGACGCGGATATCCTTGAGCCGCGCGAGACGGCGGATCAGCGGCTCATGCGCGGCGAGCCAGGCCTTGCCTTCCGTGCCGAGCCCGGTGATGACCATCGGAATCTCGGCGGCCGGCGGCACGTTCATCTCGGAGCGCACCGAGCGCACGGCGGAGACCAGCCGCACGACCCAGTTCATCTGCCGGTCGGCGTCCGCGTCGATCAGGGTCGCCGGATAAGACGGCCAGGCGGAGCGGATCAGCATGGCGGGCCGCGTCTCGGCGGTGTTCTGCCACAGCTCCTCGGTGACGAAGGGCATGAAGGGGTGCAGCAACAGCAGGATCTGGTCCAGCACCCAGCCGGCGGTCGCCTGCGTCTCCGCCTTGGCGGCGGCGTTCGTCCCCGTCAGGAAGGGCTTGCAGAATTCCAGATACCAGTCGCAGAACGTGCCCCAGACGAACTGGTAGAGCGCCTGCGAGGCCTCGTTGAAGCGGTAGACCTCCAGCTTGTCCACGACAGTCGCCGCGCAGCGCGCGACCTCGCCGACGATCCAGCGGTTGATCGGTTCTTTCGGCGTGGCGGGATCGAAGCCCGGCTGCGAGCGGCAGCCGTTCATCTCGCAAAAACGCGCGGCGTTCCACAGCTTGGTCGCGAAGTTGCGCGAGCCCTCGACGCGGCTTTCGGCGAGCCGGATGTCGCGCCCCGGCGCCGCCAGCGACGACAGCGTGAAGCGTAACGCGTCCGCGCCGAATTTGCCGATCAGGTCGAGCGGGTCGATCACGTTGCCTTTCGACTTCGACATCTTCTGGCCCTTCTCGTCGCGGACCAGCGCATGCACGTAGACGGTGTGGAACGGCACGTCGCCCATGAAATGCAGCCCCATCATCATCATGCGGGCGACCCAGAAGAAGATGATGTCGAAGCCGGTGACCAGCACGTCGGTCGGGTAGTAGCGCGCGAGCTCGGGCGTCTTCTCCGGCCAGCCCAGGGTCGAGAAGGGCCAGAGCGCGGACGAGAACCAGGTGTCGAGCACGTCCGGGTCGCGGGTCAGCGTCACCGTCTTGCCGTATTGCGCGTCGGCGGCGGCCTGCGCCTCGGCCTCGCTCATGGCGACGAAGATCTCGCCGTCCGGGCCGTACCAGGCCGGGATCTGATGGCCCCACCAGAGCTGACGCGAGACGCACCAGGGCTGGATGTTGCGCATCCATTCGAAATAAGTCTTCGACCAGTTCTCCGGCACGAAGCGGGTGCGGCCCTCTTCCACCGCGGCGATCGCGGGCTTGGCCAGCTCGCCCGCGTTCACATACCACTGGTCGGTGAGATAGGGCTCGATCGGCACGCCGCCGCGGTCGCCATAGGGCACCGTGTGGAGGTGGTCCTCGATCTTCTCCAGCAGGCCGGCGGCCTCGATGTCCGCGACCACGCGCTTGCGCGCCTCGAAGCGGTCGAGCCCGCGATAGGCCTCGGGCGCGTTCTGATTGATATGCGCGCTTTCATCGAAGATGTTGATCATCGGCAGGTCATGCCGCTTGCCGACCTCGAAGTCGTTGAAGTCGTGCGCCGGCGTGATCTTCACCGCGCCCGA
>CAZPFL010000271.1:0-4923 GCA_964585785.1 uncultured Rhodospirillaceae bacterium | reverse complement strand
GCCATCGGCGCGGCGATGATCGGCTGGTTCGGCACGGCGATGCTCTGCTACGTCACGCCGAAGGAGCATCTCGGCCTGCCCAACCGCAAGGACGTGAAGGACGGGGTGATCACCTACAAGATCGCCGCGCACGCCGCCGACCTCGCCAAGGGGCATCCGGGCGCGCGGCTCTGGGACGACGCGCTCAGCCGGGCGCGCTTCGACTTCCGCTGGCGCGACCAGTTCAAGCTCGCCATGGACCCGGAGACGGCCGAGGACTTCCACGACCAGACGCTGCCGGCGGAGGGCGCGAAGGTCGCGCACTTCTGCTCGATGTGCGGGCCGAAGTTCTGCTCCATGCAGATCACCCAGGAGATCCGCGACTTCGCCGAGAAGGGCATGTTCGAGATGTCCGAGAAGTTCAAGGCGGAAGGCAGCGAGATCTACCAGCCGGCCGAGAAGGTCGAAGCGGAAGCGGCAAAGGCCGAGGCCGGCGACGACTGAGCCCGGCGGCGGTTAGGGAGTCAGCGGGAAATCTGCTAACATCCCTAAGTTATCCACACTGATCCGGCAAAGACCGGAGCACCGTGCCGAAAGAAGGCATCCAAGCGGGGGCGCGACCAGGCGCCCCCGTTTTGGTGTGTGCGGACGCTTACTGTTTATGTTCAACAAGAAACGTCATGCCACGCTTTATGCGTGGCATCCACGGACAGGCCTTTGGGCCTTCCCCGCCTCGCCGTTTCGCGGCACATTACCCCGCCCCGTAATTTCCTCTAGTCTCGCGTGCCATGTACCGGGTTCTGTTCGCCATGCTGGCGAGCCAGGCGAGCGTCGCGCTGGCTGCCTTCACCCTCCCTGTCGTCGCGCCGAAAGCGGCGGCGACGCTCGGCGTGCCGGCGGGCATGATCGGCTATTACACGACGGTGATGCTGGTCGGCGCGATGGCCTCGACCGTGGTCACCGCCGGCTTCGTGCGCCGCTTCGGCGCCCTGCGCGTCAGCCAGATGACGCTGGTCTTCGGCGGCCTCGGCCTCGCGGCGCTGCCACTGGCGGCGGCCACGGGCATCGCGCTGCCCTTCCTGGTCGCGAGCGCGGTCCTGATGGGCTTCGCCTACGGCCCGGCCAACCCGGCGAGCTCGCACCTGCTGGCGCGCGTCACGCCCGACCACCTGCGCGGCCGCATCTTCTCGATCAAGCAGACCAGCATTCCGATCGGCAGCGCGCTCGGCGGCTTCTCGCTGCCGCTGATCGACGCGCATTTCGGCTGGCGCGGCGCCGCGCTCGCCGCCTTCGTGGTCTGCGCCGCGTTGACGCTCGCCTTGCAGCCGCTCCGGCGCGAGCTGGACGCCGACCGCTCGCCCGAGGCGCGGCTGCGCGTGGGCGGCATCGGCACCGCGCTCGGCCTCGTGCTGAGCAACCCCGGCCTGCGCCGGCTGGCCGCGACCTCGGGCGCCTTCGCGGCGGTGCAGTTCTGCTTCATGTCGCTGTTCGTCACCTTCACGGTCGAGCGTACCGGGCTCGGCCTGGTCGCGGTCGGCTCGGCCTTCTCGAGCGGGCTGGTGGTCAGCGTCTTCGCGCGCATGCTCTGGGGCTGGGCGGCGGACCGATTCCGGCCGCGCTACGTGCTGGCGGCGCTGGGACTCGGCATGTCCGCTTCCGCGATCACCGCGTCCCTGCTCGGGCCCGCCTGGCCCTATATCGCAATCGTCGCGCTGGCGGTCGCCTTCGGCTCAACCGCGACCGCCTGGCAGGGCGTCTATCTTGCCGAGGTCGCGCATCTCGCGCCGAAGGACCGCGTGGCCGACGCGACGGCGGGCAGCATGTCGATCACCTTCTTCGCGGCGGTGATCGGCCCGGGCGCGTTCAGCGCGCTGAACAGCCTGACCGGCAACAACGCCGCGGGCTTCCTGTTCGTCGCCGCGATCACGCTCGCCTTCGCCCTCACCTACCTCGCCGGCGGGCGGAAAGACACCGCCGCCTAACCGCGCGGCATGGACGGCAGCGGCATGACGACAACAGAGATACGCCCTTTCCGAGACGACGACGCGGAAGCGACGGCGCAGGTCTACTTCGATTCCGTGCGGCAGGGAACGCGTGTCTACTACGACGATGCGCAACGCCGCGCCTGGGCGCCGGCGCGCCCGGACCTGTCAGGCTGGCGTGAACGGCTCGCGTCGCAAACCGCCTTCGTCGCCGAACGCAACAGCCGCGTCGTCGGCTTCATGACCTTGAAAGCGGACGGATGCATCGACCTCGCCTATGTCGCGCCGGACGCCATCGGCCAGGGCGTCGCCAAGGCGCTGTACGATGCGATCCTCGCGGAGGCGGTGCGACGTGGCATCCCGCGGCTCCATGCCGACGCGAGCCATCTCGCCCGCGCTTTCTTCGAACGCCAGGGCTGGTTGGTGGTGACAGCGCAAACCGTCACGCGCGGCGGCGTCGCGATCCCGAATTTCGTGATGGAGAAGACGCTTCCGTGAGAACGCGATCACGCGGCCCCCGGCCCGCGTGCGCGGCGTGACGGGTCGGTAAAGGCCGCCTCGGCCGTCCGGCCGAACCGGCCGCGGTATTCTCCCGGCGCCATGCCGGTATATCGGCGGAAGAGCGAGCGGAAGAAAGCGAGGTCCTCGTAGCCGACCGCCAGGCTGATCGATTGAATGTTGAGATCGCCTTCTTCCAGCATGCGTTTCGCGACGGTAATCCGTAACGTCTGCAGGTAATTGCCCGGCAAGCGCCCCGTGGCGGCCTTGAAACGGCGGATGAAGTTCCGCGGGCTCATATGCGCCCGGGCGGCCAGGGTCTCGGACGAAAGATTCTCTGCATAATTCGCGTCGATAAAGGCTTCCACGGCGCGGATCCGCTCGTCCGAGTGCGGCCGCGATAGCGGCAACACCGCGTAGCCCGACTGATGCGAGCGCGGCATGTGGACCAGCAGCGACTTTGCGCAGTTCAACGCAACTTCGTGGCCGCAGAACTTCTCGACCAGATAGATGCTGAGATCGATCGCCGAATAGACCCCGCCGCTGCACAGGAGTCGCTCGTCTTCCGTGATGAACATGTCGGGCTGCCAGTCCACCCGCGGATAGCGGCGCGCCAACGCTTCGGCGACGGCCCAATGGGTCGTCGCCCGACGCCCGTCGAGCAAACCCGCCTCCGCCAAAAAGGCGGCGCCCGAGCAAACGCCCGCGATATGGGCGCCGCGCCCGTACCAATCCCGGAGCCATGGCAAAAGGGCGGCGTTGCGGGCGAACTGCGTGTCGAAGTCCAATCCGGAGGCGGGCACGACGATG
The DNA here is from genome assembly GCA_964585785.1 of uncultured Rhodospirillaceae bacterium. Lineage (GTDB taxonomy): Bacteria > Pseudomonadota > Alphaproteobacteria > UBA8366 > UBA8366 > WHUA01. The sequence continues at coordinate 1,654 of CAZPFL010000271.1, read as the reverse complement.
AGATCCGCGTGCTCGACGTCGCCGATGGCGACCTGAGGCGACAGGCGAACGGCGTAAGGGCTCGTCACGCCGCCGCCGTCGACCGACGCGACCGTGACGCGAAACCGCGGCTGCGCTTCGGCACCCGTCAGCACGTTCCACAAAAGACCGGCGGCATGGAACACCTCGATCGGCCCAAGCGCCGTCGATGCGAAATTGTCGTCCAATAGAAGCACGGTCACATTCAGCATGGCAGCGCACATCTTTGCCGGAGCACCCCGCTCCCTCGCCCTTCACGTGCAGCGCACCGCCCGGCGGATCCGTGCCGCCGGGCGGTGGCGCCCGTCATGCCTGGCCGGTCATGGGGTCGATGCGGCCGCGAATTTCCGTGACCTTGCTGGCCGGAAAGCCGCTCAGCCGCGCGTGCTCATGAACGGCGGCCTCGCTCTCCGCGAGGTAGACGCAGAAGGTCTTGTCGTCGGCGACAAAGGATTCCACCCACTGCGCTTTGCCCTTGAGCTGCGCGAGCGCGTCATTCGACGTCGCAGCGGCCTGCTTCAGCTGAGTGCCATCCATGGCGCCGACGCCGGGAATGTTGCGCTCGATCAGAAAACGTTTCATCGGTCGTACTCCTGGTTGCCGTTAGCCGCGCAACCCTAAGCCCGCCCATTCTGCCGCACGAGACGGCAAATATGTCAATAACCGTGGGTGATACTGCCAAAATGCCGTCGGTTACGCCGCATCGGACCGTCCAGGCAGGCTGGTGCTCAATGCTCCGGCGTTTCCGTGGGCCGCGTCACCTGCAGGGACGGGCGCTCGGCGAAGGCGTCGGCCCAGGCGGCGAGCTTGGGGCGGCCCGGCCGGAAGTCGGGAAGCCAGTCGCGCCAGTCCTGATAGCCGCAGGCGCAGCCCGCCGTGATCATCGCCAGGTCCGGCACGGCGTCCGGCGCGCAGGCCAGCTCGTCCGCCCGTTGCTCCAGCCGGTCGAAGCAGCGCTCGATGCGGTCGCGCTGCTTGGTAAGAAAGCCTTCCGACTGGTTCTCGGCCGGGCGCAGCTTTTCCGCGCGCATCGCGACCTGCGCCTCCATGAGCCCGTCCGCGACCGCGTAGAGCGACCACATCCGCCACGCCGCATCGCCCGGCGGGATCAGCCGGCCGCGTCCGTCGAGACTGTCGATGTAGAGGCAGATCAAGGTCGAATCGCCCAGCTCGTCGCCCGCGTCGGTCACCAGCGTCGGGATGCGCGCTACCGGGTTCGCCTCGGCCAACCCCGGCGTGAAGGGGATCGTCGAATAGCCCCAGACCAGCGGCCAAGTCGTCGGCGCGACCTCGATGCGATCCCATAGCCCGAGCTCGCGGGCGCTGATGCAGACCTTGCGCGTGAACGGCGACGCCGGGGTCCAATAGAGCTTCATGCCGGTAATTCCTTCTTGCGATGACAGAACGGCGTTGGCGGGAGCGGCTGGACGCCGGGGGCAGGCATCCACCGTCCTGCATTCTGGCGAGAATGCGGAAAGGCGTCCAATCGCGCGGGCTGCTGCCTCTGGGGATTGTCAGGCCTGAACGAGCAGCCAGACGCCATATCCGGCCATCGCCACGCCGCTGATCCGGGCGATCCACGCGCCGCCGCGCAGCAGCTTCTCGCCGAACACGAACAGCGTGATCGCCGCGACCC
>CAZPFL010000270.1:0-4991 GCA_964585785.1 uncultured Rhodospirillaceae bacterium | reverse complement strand
GGCGCCATCGACATGGCGCGCGATCACGGCGACGCGGTGCGCCGGGGGCTCGGGCTCAAGAAGGCGGGCAACGACATCGTCAACTTTGTCGGCGGGCGCGAGATCCACCCGATCAACGTGCGGGTCGGCGGCTTCTACCGCGTGCCGCGCCGGCGCGAGCTCGCCCCCCTCGCCGAGACGCTGGAGCGGGCGCGCGAGGCGGCGCTGGAGACGGTCCGCTGGGTCGGCGGGTTCGAGTTCCCCGACCGCGAGCGCGACTACACCTATGTCGCGCTGCGCCATCCCGACGAATATCCCTTCAACGAGGGCCATATCGTCTCGAGCCGCGGGCTCAACATCACGGCGTCCGACTACGACAGACATTTCGAGGAGATCCACGTCGAGCGCTCGACGGCCTTGCAGTCGCGGATGCGGGATGGCGGCGGCTCTTATCTCGTCGGGCCGCTCGCGCGCTACAACCTGAACTTCGACCGGCTGTCGCCCTCGGTGCAGGACGCGGCGCGCGCGGCGGGGCTGGGCGCGACCTGCGCCAACCCCTATCAGAGCATCGTGGTGCGCGCGGTCGAGGTGCTGCATGCCTGCGAGGAGGCGCTCCGCATCATCGCCGCCTACGAGGAGCCCGACAGTCAGGCCGTCCCGGTCGAGCCGCGCGCCGGCGTCGGCTACGGCGCCACCGAAGCGCCGCGCGGCCTGCTCTATCATCGCTACCGGCTGGAAGCGGACGGGACGATCGCCGAGGCGCGCATCGTGCCGCCGACCTCGCAGAACCAGGCGAGCATCGAGGAAGACCTGGCGAGCTATGTCGGCGGGTTCCTCGACTTGCCGGACGAGGCGCTGCGCAACCGCTGCGAGCAAACGGTGCGGAACTACGATCCCTGCATTTCCTGCGCGACGCATTTCCTGCGCCTCGACATGGACCGGGGCTAAACCATGACGGACGACAGGCCGCGCTGCATCGTGATCGGCATCGGCAACCCGGACAGGGGCGACGACGGGGTCGGCCGCGCCGTGGCGCGCAGCCTGCAGGGCCGCCTGCCGCCCAAGGTTGCGATCGTCGAGCAGGATGGCGAGGCGACGTCCCTGATGGCGTGTTTCGACGGCGTCCGCACCGCCTATCTGATCGACGCCTGCGCGTCCGCCGCGGCGCGGCCCGGCAGCGTGCAGCGCTTCGACGTGAGCGGCACGCCGCTGCCGCAGGGCGCGTTCACCCTGTCGACACACGGCCTCGGGCTCGCGGAGGCGATCGAGCTCGCCCGCGCGCTCGGCCAGCTGCCGCCGCGCTGCATCGTCTACGCCGTGGAAGCGGGCACGGTCGAGCCGGGCGCGCCGCTGTCGCCGCCCGTTGCTGCCGCGGTCGAGACGGTGGGGGCGCGGCTCTGTGCGGAAATCGAAAGGACTGTCGTGTAAGGAGACGGCGCAATGCATGAAGCCTCGCTGATGATCAACCTGATGCGCCGGGTCGATGACATCGCGCAGACCGAGAAGGCGACGCGGGTGGTCGGCGTCTCGGTCTGGCTCGGCGCGCTCAGCCACATGTCGGCCGAGCATTTCACCGAGCATTTCGAGCAGGCCGCGGTGGGCACCATCGCCGAGGGGGCGCGGCTCGATATCACCGTCTCGGACGATACCGGCCATGCCAACGCCCAGGACATCCTCCTCGAAGACGTCGAGTTGGAGGTCTGAGCCCGCATGACGACCACCTCTCTCCCGCCCAAGGTCGCGCCGGCCCTGTGCCGGCGGCGCATCTTGGTGCGCGGCGCGGTCCAGGGGGTGGGCTTCCGGCCCTTCGTCTACCGCGCGGCGACGGCGCGCGGGCTCACGGGCTGGGTCGGGAACTCGGCCGAGGGCGTGACGGTCGAGGTCGAGGGCGCGCCGGGGCAGGTCGAGGCGCTGGTGCGGGAAATCCGCCGCGCACCGCCGGCCAACGCGCGCATCGGCGATATCACGATCATGGAGGTCGCGCCGCGCGGTGACGCCGGCTTCGCGATCCGGCCGAGCAATGCGTCGGGCGCGCGCACCGCGCAGGTGCTGCCCGATCTTGCGACCTGCGACGCCTGCCGCGCCGAGATTTTCGACCCGGCGAACCCCCGCTTTCGCTATCCCTTCACCAACTGCACGCAATGCGGCCCGCGCTACAGCATCATCGCGGACATCCCGTATGACCGCGCCCGCACGGCGATGCGCGCCTTCGCGATGTGCCCCGCCTGCCAGGCGGAATACGACGACCCGGCGGACCGCCGCTTTCATGCGGAGCCCAACGCCTGCCCGGCCTGCGGCCCGCGCGTCGCCCTGTGGGACGCGGACGGCGGCGTGCTGGCGGAGGACGACGAGGCGTTGCGCGCCGCTGCAGCCGCCCTGCGCGCGGGCAGGATCGTCGCGGTCAAGGGGCTCGGCGGCTTTCACCTTTTTGCCGACGCGCGGGACGATGCCGTCGTCCGCCGGCTGCGCAGCCGCAAGCGGCGCGAGGCCAAGCCCTTCGCTGTGATGGTTCCCGACCTTGCGGCCTCACGGTCGTGCTGCGCCGTGGACGGGGAGGCGGAGGCGCTGCTCACCGGGTCGGCGCGGCCGATCGTGCTGCTGCGCCGCACGGGCGGGCCGATTGCGCCGTCGGTGGCGCCGGACAACGCGCGGCTCGGCGTGCTGCTGCCCTATACGCCGCTGCATCATTTGCTGATGCGGGACCTCGGCTTTCCCGTCGTCGCCACCAGCGGCAACCTTAGCGACGAGCCGATCGTCACCGACGAGCATGACGCGCTTGTCCGGCTCGCCGGCATCGCCGACCTGTTCCTCGTGCATGACCGGCCGATCCTGCGGCCGGTCGACGATTCGGTCGCGCAGATCGTCTGCGGCCGGCCGCAACTCCTGCGCCGTGCCCGGGGCTATGCGCCCGCGCCGATCGCGGTGACGGGCGCGCGCGACGGCGTCCTCGCCTTCGGCGGGCATCTCAAGGCGACCGTCGCGCTGACCACCGGCAGCGGCATCGTGACGAGCCAGCATCTTGGCGATCTCGACACCGTGGCGGCGCGCGACGCCTATCGCCGCGCCGGCGCCGACATCTCCCGCCTGCATGGCGTTCATCCGCGCCGCGCCGTCTGCGACTTGCATCCGGATTACGCGTCGAGCCAGGCAGCCGCTGCGTCGGGCCTGCCGGTCACCGCGGTCCAGCATCATGTCGCCCATGTCGCCGCTTGCCTTGCCGAGCAGGGGCGTCGCCCCCCGGCGCTCGGCGTCGCCTGGGACGGCACCGGCTACGGGCCGGACGGGACGATCTGGGGCGGCGAGTTCCTGCGAGTGACCGAGCGCGGCTGGCGCCGCGTCGCGCATCTCCGTCCGTTTCCGCTGCCGGGCGGCGACGCCGCGGTCCGCGAGCCGCGCCGCGCGGCGCTGGGGTTGCTGCATGAAGCGCTCGGTGAAGACGCCATTGCGATGACCAAGCTTCCGCCGATTGCCGCATTCGACGCCACCGAGCTTGCGGTGCTGCAGCGGATGATCCAGCGCGCGGTCAACACCCCGCGCACGTCGAGCATGGGCCGGTTGTTCGACGCCTTCGCCGCATTGTGCGGCCTGCGCCAGCGGGCGCGCTACGAAGGGGAGGCGGCAGCGGCCTTCGAGTGGGCGGCTACCGACGACGGGCCGTCGGCGCGGCGCTATGATTTTCCGTTGCGCGACGCCGTGGACGGCGGCGGGAGCCTGGTCATCGATTGGCAGCCGGCGCTCGAAGCGTTGCTCGCCGACCGGCGCGCGGGCGTTGGCGTTGGCGCGATCTCGGCGGCGGTGCATGCTGGCTTGGCCGCGGCGACCGTCGCGGTTGCCGAAAAAGTCGGCGAGCGGCGCGTCGCTCTCACCGGCGGCTGCTTTCAGAACACGCGCCTGACCGAGAGCGCCGTCGCCGCGCTGTGCGAAGCGGGCTTCGAACCGCTATGGCACCAGCGGATTCCGCCGAATGACGGCGGCATCGCCTTCGGCCAGGCGGCCTGGGCGGCGTGGCGGGAAGCGAAGGAGAGCGGATCATGTGCCTAGCGGTACCGGGACGGATCCTCAGCATTGCGGGCGACGAGCCGCTGATGCGGGTCGGCCGCGTGGACTTTGGCGGGATCGTCAAGGAGATCAGCCTCGCCTATGTCCCCGAGGCGGCGATCGGCGACCACGTGCTGGTGCATGTCGGCTTCGCCATCACCGTCATCGACGAGGCGGAGGCCGCGCGCGTCTTCGCGCATCTGCGCGAGATCGACGCGCTGCTGGACGCGGACGAGCCCGGCGCCGGGAGCGCGCGCCCATGAAGTTCCGCGACGAATACCGCGACGGCGCGGCGGCGCAGCGCTTCGCCGAGGCCATCGCCCGCACGGTCACGCGGCCGTGGACGCTGATGGAAGTCTGCGGCGGGCAAACCCACGCCATCGTCCGCTTCGGCATCGACCAGCTCCTGCCGTCCGGCGTCGAGCTGGTGCATGGGCCGGGCTGTCCGGTCTGCGTCACGCCGGTGGAGTATGTCGACAAGGCGATCGAGATCGCCGCGCGGCCGGGCGTCATCCTCTGCTCGTTCGGCGACATGTTGCGCGTGCCGGGAAGCGAGGGCGACCTGCTGGCCGCGAAATCCCGCGGCGCCGACGTGCGCGCGGTCTATTCGCCGCTCGACTGCCTCGCCATCGCAAAGGCCGAGCCCGGGCGCGAGGTCGTGTTCTTCGCGGTCGGCTTCGAGACGACGGCGCCGGCGAACGCCATGGCGGCGCATCGCGCGAAGCAGGAGGGTCTCCGCAACTTTTCCATGCTCGTCTCGCATGTCCTCGTGCCGCCGGCGATGCGCGCGATTCTCGACGCGCCGTCGAACCGTATCCAGGGCTTCCTCGCCGCGGGGCATGTCTGCACGGTGATGGGCTACGAGGAATACGAGCCGATCGCCCAACGCTATCACGTGCCGATCGTGGTGACCGGCTTCGAGCCCCTCGACATCCTGGAGGGCGTCTACCTCTGCGTTCGCCAGCTCGAGGCCG
>CAZPFL010000269.1:0-5048 GCA_964585785.1 uncultured Rhodospirillaceae bacterium | reverse complement strand
CGCTCGACAGGACTTGAACCTGTGACCCCCAGATTAGGAATCTGGTGCTCTATCCAGCTGAGCTACGAGCGCGTCGGCCGGCGTTATAGCACATCGAACAGCGTAAGCTGAACGGGAATGGCCGGCGGCCCGGCCTCAGGGTGGCAAAATCCAGCCCAGCGGATGGGCGTAGAACACCGTCAAGGTGGACGTGCCGGGGTCGGTGTCGCCGATGCCAAAATTCGAGAGGTAGTGGAAGCCAAGGCCGACCCGGGAATGGTCGTCGAAGCGCCAGGCAAGCTCCGCGCCATTGCGGAATTCGAGAACGCTGCCGAGATCCTGGCCGCTGCCGGTATGATAAAGCCCGATGCCGACCGATGGGGTGAGGACGAGTCGCGGACCGAAAAAAATGTCGAGATTGAGCGCCGTATACCCGTAGGCTGTCGCATCCATCGTCAACCCGACGCCGATAGAGGGCCGCACATGCCACCATTCGAGGCTCGGACCGCCACGGAACTCCAGGCCGAAATAACCCGCCTTGTTGCGGTCGGCGGGCAGAAGCCCAATCGCGCCGCCGGAAAGCTCGACGTATCCGGGATCTTCAGCGGCACAGGCCGGCGCACGCATGAGAGCGGTCAGAATAAAAACCCCAGCCGCGATCCGGGCAACCACGCCGAATGCTTTCGCCACCGTTATCGCTCCCTGTTGCCGCGTCCCGATGCAGGCCTGTCCGCGCCATGATGATTCCGCGTTTGCGCGGACGGGCGCATGATAACGCCAGCGGCCGCGCTTTCCTACGGCGGCGTGCAACCGCCGGCCGTCAGCCGAGATTGCGGAAATGGTTGGTCGCTTCCAGGAGCGCCGCGCGGACGCCGGGCTCCATCGCGGAATGCCCGGCGTCGGGAACGATGATGTAATCCGACTTCGGCCAGGCGCGCGCCAGCGCATCGGCGGATTCAATCGGGCAGACCACGTCATAGCGTCCCTGCACGATGACGCCGGGAATATCGCGCAGCTGATGCGCGTCCCGCAGCAGCTGGCCTTCCGGCATGAACAGGTGATTGACGAAGTAATGCGCCTCGATGCGGGCGAGGCCGAGCGCGACCCGCGGATCACCGAACGCCGCGACGGTTTCGGGGTTCGGCCGCAACGTCGAGCAGGCACCTTCATACTGACTCCACACCCGCGCCGCCGGCATGTGCACGTCAGGGTCCGGATCGGTGAGCCGATTGTAATAGCCGGCCAGCAGGTCGTGCCGCTCTTCCTCGGGCAGGTATTCGGAGAAACGGCGCCATGCTTCCGGAAAGATGCGGCGCATCCCGGTCATGAACCAGTCAACCTCGCGTTGCCGGCAGAGGAAGATCCCACGCAGCACCAGCGCGTGGCATCGCTCGGGATGCGCTTCAGCGTAGGCCAGCGCGAGGCTCGAGCCCCAGGAGCCGCCGAAAACGAGCCAGCGCTCGATGCCGAGATGCCGGCGCAGCGCCTCGATATCGGCGACGAGATGGCCGGTCGTGTTGTCGGTCAGCTCACCGAGCGGCGTCGAGCGCCCGGCGCCCCGCTGGTCGAACACGACGATGCGGTAGTGCGAGGAATCGAAAAACCGGCGATGCGCTGGCGTAGCGCCCGAGCCCGGACCGCCGTGCAGGAAGAGCGCGGGCAGGCCGTTGCGGTTGCCCGATTGCTCCCAGTAAAGCGTATGGCGATCGTCGACGCGCAGCCAGCCCGTCTCGAAGGGCTCGATTTCGGGATAAAGATCGCTCTGGATAACGGCTTCCACTGGCGTGAACTCGCTGGCTGTGCGGGACCGGGACGTTCCGGGCGGCGCGCGATGGCGGCAGGCCCCAATACGTAAATCTAAGCCGCGCCGCGCGCGGTGCAAAGTCTCGTTTGCGGCCCGTAGGCGCAGGGCAGGGTATACTTCCGGTCATGTTGCGCGGTCTCTTTATCCTGCTCTTCGTTCTCGGCCTGCCGGCGACTGCCGGCGCGGCGGATATCATTCGCCTGCCCGGGGGCTTGAAACCAGGCGGCAGCGCCAAGGCCGTCGAGGTGATCGACGGCGACACGCTCGTGCTCGACGGCGGGAAGCAGGTGCGGCTGGTCGGCATACAGGCGCCGAAGCTTCCGCTCGGCCGTCCCGGTTTCAAGACATGGCCGCTCGCCGCCGAATCGAAGGCGGCGCTCGAACGCCTGACGCGCGGACGGCCTCTCACGCTCCATTACGGCGGGCGCGAGGTCGACCGCCACCACCGCCTGCTGGCGCAGCTCGCGGACGCGGAAACAGGGCTTTGGATTCAGGGCGCGATGCTCGCGCAGGGCATGGCGCGGGTCTACACCTTCAAGGATAACCGCAGCGTCATCCCGGCAATGCTCGCGCTCGAACGGGCCGCACGGGAGGCCAAGCGCGGCATCTGGGCCCGGTCCTACTATGCGGTGCGCACGCCGGAGACGGTCGCGCACGATATCGGCAGCTTCCAGCTCGTCGAAGGCACGGTCCGCGCGGTCGCGGTCCGCAAGGGCAAGACCTTCCTCAACTTCGGCGCGGACTGGCGAACGGATTTCACGGTGCTCGTGGAAGCGCGCAACGCCAAGGCGTTCCGGGACGCCGGGCTGTCGCTCAACGGCCTGGAAGGCCAGCGTATCCGGGTGCGCGGCTGGGTCAGGTCCTGGAACGGCCCGTTGATCGAGGCGACGCACCCCGAGCAAATCGAAACGGCCGGGCTAGGCCCGGCCGCTCGCTGACCTCTTCACGTCGGATCGCTCAGGCGTCGACCATCTCGACCATGAGGTCGCCCGGCTCTTCCGGGCGATGCTCGATCCGCCGCTCGATATGGCTGCGCAACTTCTCCATCGCCCGCTGCTCGAGCTGGCGCACGCGCTCCTTGCTGACGCCGAGCTCTTTGCCGAGCTCCTCCAGCGTCGCCCCTTCTTCCTGCAGGCGGCGCTCGCGAATGATCGTCTGTTCGCGTGCGCTGAGCTCTCTCAGCGCTTCGTTGAGCCAGCGCGAGCGCGTCGCCGCGTCGCGCAGACCGGTGACGACCTCTTCCGGCGTCGGCCGCGTGTCGGCGAGGAAGTCCTGCCAATTGCCTTCGCCTTCTTCGGCAAGCGGCGCGTTGAGCGACTGGTCGCTCGAGCCGAGGCGGACCTCCATCGACTCCACGTCCGCCATCGGCACATTCAACTCGGTCGCGATGTACTCTCGGCCCTCTTGGCTCAGCTGCCCGCCGGTATCCTCGTTGATACGCGCGCGCAGGCGACGCAGGTTGAAGAACAGCGCCTTCTGCGCCGCGGTCGTGCCGGTGCGGACGATCGACCAGTTGCGCAGGATATAGTCCTGCATCGCCGAGCGGATCCACCAGGACGCATAGGTCGAGAAGCGCACGCCGCGGCTCGGCTCGAACCGGGCCGCCGCCTGCATCAGGCCGACATTGCCTTCCTGCACGAGGTCGCCCATCGGCAGGCCGTAGTTGCGAAACCGGCCCGCCAGGCTAATCACCAGCCTGGTATAGGCACGCACCAGCTTGTGCAGCGCTTCCTCATCACCCTTTTCACGCCAAGCCCGAGCGAACTCGTACTCCGTGTCGCGCTCCAGCAAAGGCTCGCGCATCGCCGAGCGAATGAACTGCAGGTTCGCGCGCTGGGTTTCCGGATCGTCTCTGTATGCCATGACACCCTCACGGCGTTGCTGACCGGACGGTCCCGGTCGATATGTATATATTATCAAATTAGTCGGGTTTTAAGAACCCTTTTCATGGAATCGTTCTAAAACAATTCCTACATCCAGATATGCAAATAGAGAATATCACTAAAATTTGATCAAACCTTGCTTATAAAACCCGAGAATTTGTCGGCTTATCCGGCCCAAACCGGATGCCGGATCAAACGTCTACACGGTCGAGTATCTCGCCCGTCGGCGCGAAGCACAGCGCGATCAGCGACCCGCCGGCCCCGCATCCGCCGTCGATCGTGACCGACCACGGCCTCAGCGCGAACTGGCGCCGGACCGGGTCGAGGCCGCGAACCACCGCCCGGAACCCTTCATAGGGCGCGTCGATCGCGTCGAAGCCCCGGCTGGCCCACCAGAAACCGTCGGTCTGCGCGGCAAACGGCCGACCCGTGTCGATGCCGGCGTTGACGAACAGCAACGTGCCCTCTTCCGTACGGGCCGATCGCCGAAGGCTGTTGAGCAGCGCGATATGGCCCGGGCACCGCCGCATCCGCTCGCGCATCTCGCCGGCCCAGCGCGTCAAGGCCAGGGCGCCGCCCCGCGCCGCGGATCGCGCGCTCACCGCGTCGCCGCCATAGGCGCGAACCGTCGCCTCCGCGCCATGCGCCAGCGCCCAATCGATCACCTCCAGCGGGTTGACCGCAAATTGGATCTGCAGAAGCTTCTGCCAGATCTCTTCCTGTTGGCCGCGCAGGCACACGAAATCGTCTCGGTGCACGAATGGCGGCCGCGACAGAAAGGCCGCCCGGAAACGCAGCAACTCGTCCACCGCCTCCGTGATCTGTGGCCCGTAGCCAAGCAAATCACCCAGATAGACGATACAATCGCCATACTGGATGCGATCCGCCAGGGCATCGTGCAGCGCTGCGAGCCGCGCCGCCTCGCCATGCACCGCGCCGATCGCCCAGACCCGCCGCGCGTTCCGGATCACCGCGCCCGGCGCCGCGCGTTCGATACCCGAGCGTCGGGGGCCCGGCTCGCTGAGCCGATCCGCCGCTACTCCAACCTCTGCCATACACCCCCCGGTGAGTCGACGCAGGCCCACCGGGCGCCGCTCCCTCACGAAGCACGGCGCGGCGAGACTGCGTCTCCCGGAATGAGCCTATGCGGCCTTGAGCATTTCCTCAAGCTTCTGTGCGGCCGCCTCTTCGTCGATCGATTCGACGGCGGCAAGCTCCCGCGACAGCCGTTCGAGGGCGGCCTGGTAGATCTGCCGCTCACTGTAGGACTGGTCAGGCTGGCCGGCGCTGCGGTGGAGATCGCGCACGACTTCCGCAATCGAAACGGGATCGCCCGAATTGATCTTCGCTTCGTATTCCTGGGCACGGCGGCTCCACATGGT
>CAZPFL010000268.1:0-5093 GCA_964585785.1 uncultured Rhodospirillaceae bacterium | reverse complement strand
CGCGTCCTGCTCGCCATCGGCGGCTCGACCAACGCGATCATCCATCTCACCGCGGTCGCCGGGCGGCGTGGCATCGAAATCTCGCTCGACCGGCTGAACAAGATCAGCGACGAGACGCCGGTCCTGGTCGACCTCAAGCCGACCGGCCCCTACTACATGGAAGACCTGTTCGCGGCGGGCGGACTCGGCCCCGTGCTGCGCGAGCTGCGGCCGCTGCTGCATCTCGACTGCTTGACGGTGACGGGCGAGACGGTCGGCCAGCGTCTCGAAATCGTCCCGGAATACGTCAACCATCAGGTGATCCACAAATTCGACGATCCGGTCTATCCCCAGGGCGGGCTGGTCGCGCTGTTCGGCTCGCTGGCGCCCGAAGGCGCGATCCTCAAGCGCTCCGCCGCCGACCCGTCACTGTTCGAAAAGGAAGGCCGCGCCGTGGTGTTCAGCTCGCTCGACGATCTCGCGGCTCGCATGGACGACCCCGAGCTTGAAGTCGCGCCGGACGATTTCCTGGTGCTGCAGAATGCCGGGCCGAAGAGCAACAGCGGCATGCCGGAGGCGGGCTACCTGCCGATCCCCGGCAAGCTCGCGCGCCAGGGCGTGAAGGACATGGTGCGGCTGTCGGATGCGCGGATGAGCGGCACCGCCTTCGGCACGATCATCCTGCACATCGCGCCGGAAGCCTCCGTCGGCGGCCCGCTCTCGAAAGTGCGGAACGGCGACCGCATCCGGCTCAGCGTCAAGGAGCGGCGGCTCGACCTGCTGGTCGACGAAGCGGAGCTCGCCAAGCGGACGCCGAAGGCCGACCTCGCGGACCCGCCGCGCGGCTATAAACGGCTCTATGCCGACCACGTGCTGCAGGCGCCGCTTGGCTGCGATTTCGACTTCCTGCGCAAGATTGACGGCTGAAAGGGGAGGCGGAGATGACCAGGCTCGAATGCATCGTCGAGGCGAAGAACACGCTCGGCGAAGGCCTGTTCTGGAACACCAGGGAGAAGGCACTCTACTGGCTCGACAGCCAGGGCCAGCCGCGCATCCAGCGGCTCGACCCGAAGACCGGCGCGATCCGAACTTGGGACATGCCGGACGAGATCGGCTCCATGGTCTTCCGCGAGAGGGGCGGCGTCATCGCCGGCCTCAAATCCGGCTTCTACCTCATCGATCTCGAGGGGAATAGCGGCAAGGGCGCGGCCGAGCTATTGCACGATCCGGAGCCCGGCCTGCCGGACAACCGCCTCAACGACGGCAAATGCGACCGCGCCGGCCGCTACTGGTGCGGCAGCCTCGACAACACCGGCGGCACCAACGGTAAGCTCTACCGCGTCGATCCCGATCTCAGCGTCCATTGCATGGAGACCGGGGTCACCATCTCGAACGGCATCGCCTGGAGTCCCGACAACAAGACCATGTACTACGCCAGCACCCGCGCCGACGTGTGCTGGGCCTATGACTTCGATCTCGCGCATGGGACGATCGCCAACCGCCGCGCCTTCATCGACACGAAAGGCAAGCCCGGCAAGATCGACGGCGCCACGGTGGATGCCGACGGCTGCTACTGGTGCGCGCTCGTCGGGGGCTGGGAAGTCGGCCGTTACGACCCGAAGGGCAAGCAGATGGAAACGATTCGCCTGCCGGTCCAGCATCCGACCATGTGCAGCTTCGGGGGTGACGATCTCGACATCCTCTACGTCACCACGACGCGGAAATTCCTCACGCCGGCGTTGGCCAAGGACCAGCCGCTCGCCGGCGCTCTGTTCGCGATCCGCGATACCGGCGCGAAGGGATTGCCGGAGCCGTTCTTCAAGGGGTAGAGGCGGGCTTCAGGCTAATCCACCACCTCGAGCGCCGTGACCTTCCGCGGCATGATCGGCGCGTAGACGCGGAGCGCATCGGCGAAATCTGCGGCAAGGCTTTCGCCCGCCCGCCGGTCGACGATCGCGATCCCGAGCATCGCGACGGAGCGGTCGAGGCCGCAGGCTTCCATCCATTGAAAGCTGAGCGACGGAAAGCGGAAGGCCGCCGTCGCGTCGGTCGCGACCACGAGGCACCGCTCGGGCGTCACCTCGGGCGCCACGTCGACGCCGGCGAACAGGTTGCGGTGCCAGTTGGTGATCTTGTCCTCCCAGCCGCCGAAGACGCCGCCGCCAACGCTGCGGTACTGCCCGCCCAGCACGCCGCCGTCACGCAGCGTGTGCATCGCGAAATAGGGCGCGTCGATCTTCGTCAATGCACGGAAGCGCTGCGACGTACGCCAGCCCGGCAGACGCAGCAGGTTGTCCAGCTTCTCGCCGCTGTAATGAAGGTTCCATTCGTCTTCGCGCGCCGGATCGGTGAAGGCGCATTCGACCGTGTAGATCATCTCGACCCCTTCCGCCGTAATTGCCTAGAACACCGAACAGGCGACACGGTCCCGAATTCCGAAATAGCCTTTTGTGAAGGCGACCGCCGCGTCCGGATCGAACGGCGTGCAACTGTACAGCACGACCGAGAGGAAGCGCGACTGCGTCCAGAAATAGCCCGATATCCCGCTGTTGATCAGCGGCAGAAAGGAGTCGAAGCCGGCATTCTCCGGCCGTCCCTCGCCCGCCGCAGGGGTGAAGATGATGGGATCGCCATAGGGTGTCAGGCGAAGCTCCGCGGACATGCCGAGCAGATAACCGCGCACCAATTCCGCATCCACGTCGATCGTCCAGCGCGCCTCCATCAGGAGGCGTTGGCGAAAAATTTCCGGAGCGAGATCCTTCATGGTCGGCATCGGCGAACGGATGGGCGAACGCACCGTTGAATTGCAGTAGCGCTACTTAAGCGCAATTCGGGCGTCGCCGCCTAGATGCAATTTTGCCGCCGCGTGACCGCCGTCACCACGGCCGGATATCCGCGGCATTTGTGACAACGGTCACCGAAATTCGACAAATCGCCGCCTACGGTGCGCGGCACGATACGGCCAGAAGACGCCTAAGTCCTTGCTGGAAACAACGAAGATAAGGTGCGGCCATGAAGGACGAGCAGAGCGAAGCTGCCAGGACAGCGCCCTGACGAGTGCGCAAGTTACATCCGCAACGCAGGCTATGCCTCAACTTGGATGGAACAGACCCTGGTCCTACTGCGACCATGTGATCTCCGACACGTCCTCGCCGCAGCCCGGCGTGCAGGAGTTGTTGCGTGCGGTATCTGAGCGGTGGAATGAGATTGTGCTGGCCGAGGCATTCGACCGCCTAGCGCGCGATTAAAACCGGCTGGCGCAAGCCATTCCGGACCGGGAGCCGGGCGGCTAGGTCAAGGACAGGACGGCAGAGCTGGAAAGCCGAAAGGTGATGCTGGAGCACCAGCTCCAACAGGAAGAGAAGATGCCGATCCTACTTCGACCTAAATCCACAGTGGAGCAAAGCGTGCAATCGGCGAATGAAATCAGCAGCTGCGCCAGAAATTTGCTTACGCTTGCTCACAATCCAATATCGTTGTTTGCATCACCCCGTGGACCGGAGCCGAACGACAACCCATGTTGCTCGCTGAGTAGCCGACAAAGTCCTTCTTCTAGATTGATTGCCGCCCGAAAGTTGAGATCAGCCGCAGCTTTCGTCGTATCGGCCACTGATTGGCGTATCTCGCCATCGCGCGCCGGCTCGTACACCGGCGCCGGGAGATCCTGGCGGAATCCCCCGTCCCGCAGTTTCTGGCGGAGCATATGGTAGAGCGTGTCAAGGCTGGTGGAAATGCCGGTCCCCACATTAAAGACAGCGTGGCCAGCTGCCTCGTCCCGCTCGGCCGCCCGCCAGATCGCCTCACATACGTTATCGACATGACAGTAATCGCGTGTTGCGGTTCCGTCACCGTACAGAATTGGCGGCCGCCCCGACATCAGCAGGTTGATCCACTTCGGTATGACGGCGGCATAACCGCCCGAAGCATCTTGCCACGCGCCGAAGATGTTGAAGAAGCGCAAGCCGACGGCCGTCATCTGCGGCGCCGCAATGGCTATCCCGGCGGCGTAAGCTTCGTTTGCAAGCTTCGTAGCAGCATACGGGCTAAGCGGACGCGGCGCGGCGTCTTCTGACAGAGGCAAAGCTGGGTTGTCACCGTAGACGGCGCAGCTCGAAGCATAGACCAGGGACGAAATACCTGTCCTGGCTGACGCCAGATAGACGTTCAGAAAGCCGGTTCCGTTGATGGCGTGGGTCTCTTCCGGTTCATTGATCGAGCGCAATACCGAGATCTGCGCTGCGAGATGCGCGACCGTCGTGCAGTCCCGAACCGCGCCGGCGACCGATTCCGGATCCAGGATGTCGCCCTCATGGAAGACGAAATCGCGGCCAAATTGCTTTTCCAGCCGCTCGACATTTTCGCGCTTGCCGGTAAGGAAATTGTCAAGGCCGACGACACGCTCGCCACGCTCCAGAAGAAAGCGGGCAAGGTTGCTTCCGATGAACCCGGCGGCGCCGGTGATCAACCAGCGTCGGGGCTTATGCGTCGGCCGGTTCGCCATCAGAAAATCGAGACCTTCGTTATCGCCAGATTGATGTGCCTGTCCCGGCGCGCGGGATCATGGGAAAACTGCAATCACGCTACCCGCCGGTTGGACAGACTATGCGGTATTACTTTGACAAAATTAAGATTTTACGACCACCGTGCCTTCCATGCCTGAAACATCAGGATATCCCATAGCAGGTACTGGTGATTGACCCGGCCGCCGAGATGCTGGGTCCATTTCTCGCGGACCATAGCGGGATTGAAGAAGCCCTCGGCGGATAGCCGCTTTTCGGACAGCAGATCCTCCGCCCAATCACGCAGCGGCCCCCGGAGCCAGCCGTCGATCGGCACGCCGAACACATTTGGTGAATCGGAATTCACCAAGATCGGCTTCGCCCCGGCTGCCGCTGGCCCACTCGGCCGGCATGTCCTTAACCGGAACGGGGGGCACCTTCTCGCAACAGGGCGGAGCCCTTCCGCGGGACCTCGTTCACCGGATGAACAACCTAGTCCCGGCCGGTAGCGCGGTCGAGAGGGCCGGGCGTGTCGGGCTGGCCTGGCGAGAGGCGTGGCAGCACCGCCGCGCGAAGGACGGCGGGGGCAGAATGCGGTTGAAAACGCCGTTGGCG
>CAZPFL010000267.1:0-5182 GCA_964585785.1 uncultured Rhodospirillaceae bacterium | reverse complement strand
GGTATCGAGCCGGAAGCGGCCTTCGACGACCCGGCCTCGCGGGCGCTCCAGTTCGAGACCAACATCCCGAACCTCCGGATCATCCGGGTGCGGAGCTTCGACGTGGCGACCTTCATCGCCAACGGGGCCGCGCATCTCGGCGTCGCCGGAAACGACGTGCTGATGGAGTTCGACTACGCCGAGCTTTACGCGCCCGTCGATCTCAAGATCGGCCGTTGCCGACTGTCGGTCGCCGCGCCGCCCGAGCTGATCAAGCAGGACGACCCCAGCCGCTGGAGCCATATCCGCGTCGCGACGAAATACCCGAACGTGACGCGCCGGCATTTCGCGGCGCGCGGCGTCCAGGCGGAGTGCATCAAGCTGCACGGCGCGATGGAGCTGGCGCCGAATCTCGGCCTGTGCCGCCGTATCGTCGATCTGGTGTCGACGGGCCAGACCCTGAAGGAGAACGGCCTGGTCGAGGTGGAGACGATCGCGCAGATCACCAGCCGGCTGGTCGTCAACCGGACGGCGCTGAAGACCCGGCCGGAAGAGCTCGGCGGGTGGGTGGACCGCTTCCGAGAGGTCGCCGATGCCGCTTAGGCTGGATGCGACGCGGGATGGCTTCGAGACGGACTTCGCGGCCTTCCTCGCGCGCAAGCGGGAGGCCGAGGCGGATGTCGATGCGGCCGTCGCCGGCATCCTCGCCGAGGTGCGGCGCCGTGGCGACGACGCGCTGATCGATTTCACGCTGCGCTTCGACCACGTCGACTTGAGAGAGACCGGGCTCCGGTTCGGCGCCCAGGAGATCGCGGGAGCGGCCGGGCGCTGCGATCCGGCGACCGTTGCCGCGCTGCGGTCGGCCGCCGAGCGCATCGAGTCCTTCCACCGGAAGCAGCGGCCGGAGGCGATGAGCTATACCGACCAGGCGGGCGTCCGGCTGGGCGCGCGCTGGACGGCGATCGCGGCGGCCGGCCTCTACGTGCCGGGCGGGCTCGCCGCCTATCCCAGCTCCGTTCTGATGAACGCGATTCCCGCCCGGGTCGCCGGCGTCGAGCGTATCGTGATGGTCGTGCCGACACCGCATGGCGAGATCAATCCGCTGGTGCTGGCGGCGGCCCATATCGCCGGCGTGACGGAGATCTATCGCCTGGGCGGGGCCCAGGCGGTCGCGGCGCTCGCCTATGGCACGCGGAGCATCCCGCCGGTCGACAAGATCGTCGGCCCCGGCAACGCCTATGTCGCCGCGGCCAAGCGACAGGTCTTCGGAACGGTCGGGATCGATTTGATCGCCGGGCCGTCGGAAATCCTGGTAGTGGCGGATGGCGACAACCGGCCGGACTGGATCGCCGCGGACCTGATGTCCCAGGCGGAGCATGACGAATCCGCGCAGTCGATCCTGATCACCGACGACGCCGCGTTCGCGGACCGGGTCGCGGCGTCCGTCGAGCAGCTGCTGCGGACGCTCGACCGGCGCGACATCGCCGCGGCAAGCTGGCGTGACTTCGGCGCGGTGATCGTGGTCGAGGACATGGATTGCGCGGCGGCGATCGTCGACCGCATCGCGCCCGAGCATCTCGAGCTCGCGGTGGCGGACCCCGACGCGCTCGCCGCCAAGGTGCGCCACGCCGGCGCCATCTTCCTCGGCCGGCACACGCCGGAGGCGGTCGGCGACTATGTCGCGGGGCCCAACCACGTGCTGCCGACATCGGGCAGCGCGCGCTTTTCGTCGGGGCTTGGCGTGCTCGACTTCATGAAGCGGACGTCGCTCGTGGCCTGCGACGCAGCAGCGCTGGATCGCATCGGGCCGGATGCGGTCACGCTCGCCCAGGCGGAAGGGCTCGGCGCGCACGCGCTCTCGGTTTCCATCCGGCTGGACGGGCGCAACGACGCCTGACGCATGCAATGTCGGATCATCGCATCGTCGGCATCACACTCGACGACAGGACGGTGGTTCGCCGCAGCCCGGAGGTCGAGCACGAGCTGAACGTCGCGATCTACGACATTCTCGAGCGCAATCTGTTCAAGCCGGCGGGCGACTACAAGGGGCCCTACCAGGTCCATCTCAGCATCGAAGAGCGCCGCCGTCTCGTCTTCGACGTGACCGACGACGGCAGCGGCGCGCACGGCCGGATGAGCCTGCCGCTGGTCCCGTTCCGGCGCATCGTGCGGGACTATTTCCAGATCTGCGAAAGCTATTACGACGCCATCAAGCGTCTGTCGCCCTCGCAGATCGAGACCATCGACATGGCGCGGCGCGCGATTCACGACGAGGGATCGTCGATCCTCACCGAGCGGCTGCAGGGCAAGATCGAAGTGGACGAGGAGACGGCGCGCCGGCTCTTCACGCTGATCTGCGTCCTGCATATCAGGGCGTGATGGGCGAGGCGGGCCAATGGCAAACCGAATCCCCGGCTCTGTCCTGTTCGCCTGCACGGAGAACGCGCTGCGCTCGCCGATGGCCGAGGCGATGATGAAGCATCTGCACGGCCATCACGTCTTCGTCGATTCGGTGGGCGTGCGCGCGGGCACGCTCGACGGCTTCGCGGTCGAAGTCATGGCCGAGCTCGGGCTCGACATCTCTCGCCATCAGCCGAAGACCTTCGACGACCTGGAGGATACCTCCTTCGACCTCGTCATCAGCCTGTCGCCGGAGGCGCAGCACGGTGCGGTGGAGCTGACGCGCAGCTCGGCCGCCGAGCTCGAGTTCTGGCATGTCTTCGACCCCAGCCTCGTCGAGGGTGGGCGCGAGGCGCGGCTCGCCGCCTATCGCGAGGTGCGCGACCAGCTCATGGCCCGCATCCGAGAGCGTTTTCGCGCCGAACCGGCTTCCGATACTTGACGCGGTCGGCGTCCGCCGGTCCTATCCCGCCATGAGCATTGTGACCACACCAAACGCCAAGGCAGAGAAGTCGTTCGCCGGTACCCCCAAGCTGGTACTTGCCTCGGCTTCGCCCAGGCGGCGCGACCTGCTGGCGCAGATCGGCATCGTCCCGGACGCGGTCGATCCGGCGGATCTGGACGAGACGCCCCGGCGGCGCGAGCTTCCGGGGCCGCATGCCGCGCGCCTCGCCGCGGAGAAGGCGCAGGCCGTTGCCCTGCGGCATCCCGGGGCCTGCGTGCTCGGCGCCGACACGGTGGTCGCCTGCGGCCGGCGCATTCTGCCGAAGCCGGAGGCGCCGGACGCGGCGCGGCGCTGCCTGCAACTCTTGTCGGGGCGGGCGCACCGGGTCTATGGCGGCCTGTGCGTTGTCGCGCCGGACGGATCGCTGCGGCGCCGGCTGGTGCAGACGGTCGTCCGCTTCAAGCGGCTGGAATGCGCCGAGATCGAACACTACCTCGACGCCGGTGAATGGCAGGGCAAGGCCGGCGGCTACGCGATCCAGGGGCGCGCCGCCGCGTTCGTTCGGGCGATCAACGGCTCCTACAGCAATGTCGTGGGCCTGCCGCTGTTCGAGGTCGCCCAGATCCTGAAAGGGCTGGGCTGGCGATGAGCATGGCGATCGAGGATGTCCTGATCGAAGTCTCGCCGGGCGAGACGCGCGCCGCGCTGGTGGATCGCGACGGGCAGTTGATCGGGCTTCAGATCGAGCGCATGGGCGAGGAAAGCCAAGTCGGCGCCATCTGCTATGGCCGGGTGACCCGGATCGAGAAGGCGACGCAGACCGCCTTTGTCGACATCGGGATGGCGCAGCCCGGCCTGATCAACCGGGCGCAGGGGTTGCACGAGGGCGAGAGGCTCGTCGTCCAGGTGCAACGCGACGGCTGGGGCGACAAGGGGCCGGCGGTGACGCCGCGCGTCGCGCTGACCGGCCGCTATCTCGTGCTGCACCCGACGGAAGAGGAGGTGCGCTGGTCGCGCGGCGTGCCGGCGCGGGTACGGCGCGAGCGGGAAGCCGCGGTGGCGGCCATCGTGCGCGAAGGCGAGGGGCTCACGCTGCGCAGCAACGTCGGGCTTGCGGAGGACGGCGCGCTGGCGGCGGAAGCCGAGCGCCTGCGCGCGCTCTGGCAGGACATCGGCGCGCGCGCCAAGGAAGCGGGCAAGGCCATGGTGCTAGTTCCGGCGCCGGGCCTTGCCGAGCGCATGCTGCGGGACGAGGCGCCCGTTGGCGGCATCGTCGTCGATGACCGCCGCCTGGTGGCCGAGCTCGCCGCACTGGCCGAGCGCACGGCGCCGGACCTCGCCGGGCGCATCGCGTTGCATGACGGCCGCAAGGCGCTGTTCGAGGAGGCGGGCATCGACGAGCAGATCGACGAAGCCTTGGCCCGCCGGGTCGACCTGCCGCGCGGCGCCAGCCTGGTGATCGACGAGCTGGAGGCGCTGACCGCGATCGACGTCAATATGGGCGGCGCCGGCACCGGCCGGGCGTCGGACGATGCGATTCTCACCCTCAACCGGGCCGCCGCCGCCGAGGCCGCGCGCCAGGTCATGCTGCGCAACATCGCGGGGCTGATCGTCATCGACTTCGTGTCGATGCGCAACAAGGCCAACCGCCGCCACCTCGTCGAGGCGGTGCGCGGCGCCTTTTCCCGCGACCGCGTGGTCGTCGACGTGCTTGGCATGACGCCGGCGGGGCTGGTCGAGGTGACGCGCCAGCGGCGGGGACGCTCGCTCGCCGACCTGATGTGCGTGCCGGTCCAGCGCGCGGTCGCGCTGCAGCCGGCGGCGCTCGCCTGCGCGGCGTTGCGCGCGGCGATTCGTACGCTGGGCGGCGGCCGGCCGGTGCTGCGCTGCCATCCCGCGGTCGCCGCGGCGCTCGAAGGCATGCTGGCGCCCGCCCTGGCCGAGACCGAGCGCCGCCTCGGCCAGACGCTGACGGTGCGGGCCGACGCGGCCTGCCGCGATTTCGAGCTGCTGCGGGAGGGGCGGGCATGACCGGCGCCGGGGACCGTTCCGCCAAGGGCCGCGCCTGCCCGATCTGCGGCAAGCCCGCGGCCGAGAAATACCGCCCCTTCTGCTCCAAGCGCTGCGCCGACATCGACCTCGGCCGCTGGCTCAACGGCAGCTACAGCGTGCCCGCGGTCGAGCCGCCCGAGGGCGAGGAATGGCCGATTCCCGAGGATGGCGAGGACGAGCCCGGCTCGGGCCCTTGACAGTGGACAGCCCGGCGGGTTTTGACTATGAAGTGCGGTCCGCGTTCGCGGCCATGCCCAGGTAGCTCAGTTGGTAGAGCACATGACTGAAAATCATGGTGTCGGTGGT
>CAZPFL010000266.1:1028-5226 GCA_964585785.1 uncultured Rhodospirillaceae bacterium | reverse complement strand
CGATCCGCGAAGGCGGCCGCACCGTCGGCGCCGGCGTCGTCACCGCGATCGTGGAGTAACCGGGGCATATTGGGCGGCCGGCTCATTAGGAGTGTAGCTCAATTGGTAGAGCGCCGGTCTCCAAAACCGGAGGTTGGGGGTTCGAGACCCTCCACTCCTGCCACGGCGCCCAGGCCACGGATCAGGCGGTAGACGAGCGGAACGAGCGCGGAAGCGGAAACCAAAGGACGTTAGCGGCGGAACATGGCGAAGACGAGTCCAGCACAGTTCATCCGGGAAGTACGGCAGGAGGCCAACAAGGTCACCTGGCCGACACGCAAGGAGACGGGCGTCACCACGCTCATGGTGTTCATGATGGTCGTGCTGGCAGCGCTGTTCTTCTTCTTCGTCGACACCATTGTCGCGAAGGCCATCCAGCTCGTTCTCGGTCTGGGGAGCTGACATGGCGCATCGCTGGTACGTCATTCACGTCTACTCGGGCTTCGAGCGCAAGGTCGCGCAGTCGATCCAGGAGCAGTCCGTCCAGAAGGGACTGGAGGACGAGATCCTCGAGGTGATGGTACCGACCGAGGAGGTCGTCGAAATGCGCCGCGGCGCGAAGGTCAGCACGGAGCGCAAGTTCTTTCCGGGCTACGTGCTGGTGAAGATGAACATGACCGACGAGACCTGGCACCTGGTCAAGGACACGGCCAAGGTCACGGGTTTCCTCGGCAGCCGCGGCAAGCCGTCGCCGATCAGCAACGCGGAAGCGGAGCGGCTGATGCACCAGATCAAGGAAGGCGTCGAGCGGCCGAAGCCGTCCGTCACCTTCGAGATCGGCGAGCAGGTGCGGGTCTGCGACGGCCCGTTCGCCTCTTTCAACGGCAACGTGGAAGAGGTCGACGAGGAGAAGGCGCGGCTCAAGGTTTCGGTGTCGATCTTCGGCCGGTCGACCCCGGTCGAGCTGGAGTACGGGCAGGTCGAGAAGATGTGATCGCGGGCCGGCGCCGCCGGCTGCCGCAACTTGCGGGAGGTCATCCTCCGAAGACCAGGAGGGACCGTACCGCGCAGTCCGAAGAAAGGGACTTAAGTCTATGGCGAAAAAGATTGAAGGGTACATCAAGCTGGAGATTCCAGCGGGCAAGGCGAACCCCTCGCCGCCGGTAGGGCCGGCGCTGGGTCAGCGCGGCCTGAACATCATGGAGTTCTGCAAGGCGTTCAACGCCGCCACGCAGCAGATGGAGCCGGGCATGCCGGTGCCGGTGATCATCACTGCTTACGGCGACCGCACCTTCTCCTTCGTGACCAAGACGCCGCCCGCGAGCTATTTCCTGCGCAAGGCGGCGAAGATCGAGAAGGGCGCGAAGAATCCCGGGCGCGACAAGGCCGGCACCGTGACCAGGGCGCAGGTGCGCGAGATCGCGCAGACGAAGATGGTGGACCTGAACGCGAACGACATCGATGCGGCGATGAAGATCATCGAAGGCTCGGCGCGGTCGATGGGTCTCGAGGTCGTGGGGTAAGCGATATGACAAAGATCGGAAAGCGGCTTCGCAAGGCAAACGAGACGGTCAATCGGGACGCGACCTATTCGGTCGTCGACGCGGTCAAGGCGCTGAAGCAGAGCGCGACGGCCAAGTTCGACGAGACGATCGAGATCGCGATGAATCTCGGCGTCGACACGCGCCACGCCGACCAGCAGGTGCGCGGCGTCGTGCTGCTGCCGCACGGCACCGGCAAGACGATGCGCGTCGCGGTCTTCGCCAAGGGCGACAAGGCCGAAGAGGCGAAGGCGGCGGGCGCCGACCTGGTCGGCGCCGAGGACCTGGCGGAAAAGGTGCAGGCGGGCCAGATCGATTTCGACCGCGTGGTGGCGACGCCGGACATGATGGCGGTCGTCGGCCGGCTGGGTAAGATCCTCGGCCCCCGCGGTCTGATGCCGAACCCGAAGCTGGGAACGGTGACGCCGAATGTCGGCGAAGCGGTCAAGGCGGCGAAGGGCGGCGAGGTGCAGTTCCGCGCCCAGAAGGAAGGCATCGTCCATGCCGGCATCGGCAAGGCGAGCTTCGGCGAGGACGCGCTGGTCGCGAATGTCCGCGCTTTCGTAGTTGCGATCAACCGGGCCAAGCCGGCTGGCGCGAAGGGGACCTTCATCAAGAAGGTCGCCATCAGCTCCACCATGGGTCCGGGGATCAAGCTGGATATTGCCGACGCCACCAGCGTCGGTTGAGTTTCCGTCTCCCGGCAGGCGCTGGGAGACGGTTCGGCGAGGAGCGGCATGCCGCGCTTCGCCACCTGTCCGAGACTGCGGGTGCGCCCGCCCGGCCCGAAATTTCGACAATGGGCCGCCAGCGAGCGCTTAAACGGGAAACCGGCCGGCAATAGACAGGGGTACAGGACATGTTGGGCGAGACCCGTAGTGGCTTGAACCTCTGGGGCAGGATCCGTCGAACGCCGTAGAAGCGGAGGCGCGAGCCCAAGCGGACCCGGCGTTCAGGTGCAACCGGCCGCGTTACGTCAACGGTTCCGTTGCGGGACGCGGTTACAGGCATCGGAGAAGTCAGTGGACCGAGCAAAAAAACAGGCAATGGTCGCTGATCTGCAAGAGACCTTCGAGTCCAACAACCTCGTGGTCCTGACCCACCAGTCGGGACTGACGGTAACCGAGGTGTCGGAGCTCCGGAAGCAACTGCGTGAGGTCGGTGGTTCGTTCAAGGTGACGAAGAACCGGCTCGCGAAGATCGCGCTGAAGGGGACCAAGTTCGAGGGCCTGACCGACAGCTTTACCGGACCGACGGCGATTGCCGTGTCGGCGGATCCGGTTGCTGCGGCCAAGGTCGCCGTCGAGTTCGCGAACAAGAACGAGAAGCTGCAGATCATCTGTGGCTCGCTCGAAGCGAATGCACTGGATGCGGACGCCGTCAAGGCGCTCGCGAAGCTGCCGTCGCTGGATCAACTTCGCGGGTCGATTATCGGACTGATCCAGGCTCCCGCTACCAAGATTGCCTGCGTGCTGCAGGCGCCGGGCGGACAGCTCGCCCGTGTCTTTGGTGCGTACGCGAAATCGGAGGCCTGAGCAGGCTCATCGACCAGAACCTGAAAGTTCAAGCCTAGGAGATTGAATAGAATGGCTAATCTACAGCAGATCGTTGAGGATCTTTCGAGCCTGACCGTCCTCGAGGCGGCCGAGCTCTCCAAGATGCTCGAAGAGAAATGGGGCGTTTCGGCCGCCGCGCCGGTCGCCGTCGCGGCGGTCGCCGCCGAAGCCGCGCCCGCCGAGGTCAAGGATAGCTTCGACGTTATCCTGGCCAAGGCCGGCGACAAGAAGATCAACGTCATCAAGGAAGTCCGGGCGATCACCGGGCTCGGCCTTAAGGAGGCGAAGGATCTCGTCGAAGGGGCGCCCAAGCCCGTCAAGGAGGGCGTCACCAAGGACGAGGCCGAGACCCTCAAGAAGAAACTCGAGGAAGCAGGTGCGGCCGTCGAGCTGAAGTAATGCGGCGGCGGCGCATCGCCATTACGGACAGGGGCGCGCCATCCGGCGCCGCCCCTGGCCATGTTTGACGTGATTTAGAAATTTAGAAGCGTGTAACCGGGATTTTCCCGGTTCATAGTCGGGGATCAAAAATGCCGCAGTCTTTCACCGGTCGTAAGCGTATTCGCAAGTCCTTTGGGCGCATTTTCGAAATTGCGCCGATGCCGAACCTCATCGAGGTTCAGAAGACTTCTTATGACCGCTTTCTCCTGCCGACCCAGAACGGGGGCGACACGTCCCTGCCGTCCGGGCTCGAGGAAGCGTTTCGCACGGTGTTTCCGATCCGCGACTTCTCGGGCCGCGCGCAGCTCGAATTCGTGCGCTACGAGCTCGAGGAGCCGAAATACGACGTCGAGGAGTGCCAGCAGCGCGATATCACCTTCGCCGCGCCGCTCAAGGTGACGCTCCGTCTCGTCGTCTGGGATATCGACGAGGAGACTGGCGCCCGCTCGATCCGCGACATCAAGGAGCAGGACGTCTACATGGGCGACATGCCGCTCATGACGGCGAACGGCACCTTCATCGTCAACGGCACCGAGCGCGTGATCGTCAGCCAGATGCACCGCTCGCCGGGCGTGTTCTTCGACCACGACAAGGGCAAGACCCATTCGTCGGGCAAGTATCTGTTCGCCGCGCGCGTCATTCCCTATCGCGGCTCGTGGCTCGACTTCGAGTTCGACGCGA
>CAZPFL010000266.1:0-1018 GCA_964585785.1 uncultured Rhodospirillaceae bacterium | reverse complement strand
ATCGCCTATGTCTCCGAGGACCGGCTCACGCTCGGGCTGATCGAGGACCAGTCGATCGCCGACAACGCGGTGATTGCCGTGCTGCGGCGGCTCACCAACGCGCTGGGCATGATCGACCGGCGCCGCAAGCAGCCGGCGACCACGCTGCTGCTCGCGCTCGACAACGACGCGACCGAAGCGCGCCGCGCCGAGCTTGCCAAGGAAAGCCGCGAGCTCGAGCCCGGCGCCGCCGTCGGCATGTCGAAGGAAGACATCCTGCAATATTTCTACAGGACGGTGATCTTCACGCGCACCAAGGACGGCTGGAAGACCGGCTTCGATCCCGAGCGTATGCGCGGCCACAAGATGGAGACCGACCTGGTCGACGCCAAGACCGGCGAGGTCGTGGCGGAGGCGGGGGCCAAGCTCACGCCGCGGCTGGCGCGCAAGCTGGTGGAAGGCGGCCTGAAGGAGATCCGCGTGACGGAGACCGACATGGTCGGCCGTTACGTCGCGCTCGACCTGGTCAACGAGGGTACCGGTGAGATCTTCGCCGAGGCCGGCGACGAGATCACCGAGGCGCTGCTGGAGGCGCTGACCGAGGCCGGCGTCAAGGAGCTGCCGACCCTCAACATCGACCATGTCAACGTCGGCGCCTACATCCGCAACACACTCGCCACCGACAAGAACAACAGCCGCGAAGACGCGCTGATCGACATCTACCGGGTGATGCGCCCGGGCGAGCCGCCGACGCTCGAGACGGCGGAAGCGATGCTGAAGAGCCTGTTCTTCGATTCCGAGCGCTACGATCTGTCGGCGGTCGGCCGGGTCAAGATGAATTCCCGTCTTGGCCAGCAGACCAACGACCAGATGCGCGTGCTGCGCCGCCAGGACATCCTCGAGATCGTCCGCGTGCTGTGCGAGCTCAAGGACGGCCGCGGCGACATCGACGACATCGACCACCTCGGCAACCGCCGGGTGCGCTCGGTCGGCGAGCTCATGGAGAACCAGTACCGCATCGGCCTGCTGCGCATGGAGC
>CAZPFL010000265.1:0-5265 GCA_964585785.1 uncultured Rhodospirillaceae bacterium | reverse complement strand
GCTGTGCTGCCGATCGGCGAGCTGCTGTCACGGTTGAGGTCAATGCTGCCATTTCCGATGGTCCATGGCCGTCTGCGGTGCCAGGCCTGCGGCAGCACGGATGTCCACGCGCGTCCGACAGCACCTTGCTAAGCCCTACACACCGTCGACGCTGTTGATCAAAGGGTGTTGCCGATGAAGCGATACCGCGGTGCTGTGAAAGATCATCCCAACCCTTCCCCGAGGGCTGCCCTGCCAGCCCGCATGCATAACCGCCGCGCTCCATGGCACATGGCGCCACAGCAGCGTCATCACGATCCAAGTCTAGGGTAAGTAGGTTACATAGACCGTGTCGGGCCCAACGGGCACAAACAACGGGTCGGTGAAATTCAAAGCGGCGCCAAGAACGCGGCGGCCGCGCGCCAGTGAGGATCCATGCACGCAGAAGGCGCGGTCGGGTCGTTGCGTCATGAAAAGAAGACCGGCTGACAAAATGTCAGGGACCATGACATGCGAGGCTCTCTGCAAAGTATGTGTGACATTTTGGCATGAAACTAAGACATAATGTCACCAAAACTATGACGAAACGGCATATAATAAATACAATTTTATATAATATAATACAGTGTAATACGATGAATTATTGTTCAATGTAGGAATAATATTTAAGAAAAGTTGGATTTCTGAAGATATTATCTCAACTATGCGCTGCGTGACCGTTAGCGCCACGCACGCGCTGTGGCCTGGTGACGCGCGCCCATGCCACGCGACGATGAAGCGAGGAGGCCGCTATCCGTCCGGCGCGACGCAGATGTGGGAAAAGGCCCAATCGCCTAGTCCATGTGCAAAGATGGGAAAATAATGGCGTGCATCCCTTTAGACCCTAACCGGTCTCGATGACGGTCTCCCAGGGAACCGTGATTGCGCTGAAAGGCTGCGACGGGGCACTCCCGATCATGAGCCTGAGGTCGATGTGATGGTTGGGCAGGTTCACCAGGTCCTCGGTCGAGAAGCTCGGGCGGAACTCGCGCGCGATGAGCGGCGCGTCGTGCCCGCCGAGACGAAAGGCGATCCGCGTGCTCGCATCGCCGATCACCGCATCGCGGACGTCCGGCTGCAGCTAGGTGAGATACCGGTGCGCCATGGTCAGCCCGACATTGTATTTGCGCGGTTCGGACAGCATGTTGGCGATGCTGAGCGTGGTGAAGGACTGAAACGCGTCCATGTACAGCCAGTGGGGGCGGCAGGCGGCCGGTGCGCTATCGGCAAGGCTGAACGCCGCCAGACGGACCCGAGGGGCCGCTATTCGTCTTTGCGCAACGCCGTGTAATCGCGGTGCGCGCCTTCGGCGGCTTCCCGCCACGCCTTCTCGTACTCGGCACTCGATTCCACGATGGCTTCCGAGGCCTCCCGCGCGATGTCTTCCGACTGATGGCACCCCCAGGGCCCGGCTTGCAGCGCGGTCTTGAACAGACGCACGGCGATCGGATTGGCTTCGGACACCCGTTCGGCAATGGCGAGCGCGGTTTCCATCACCTTCTCCGGTTCTACCGCCCGCGCAATCAGTCCCAGTCTTTCGGCTTCGGCCGCCGAGCATCGCCCACCGGTATACAGAATGAGCATCGCGGCCTGCCGGCCGATCAGGCGCGGCAACGCCAGCGACGCGCCAATGGGAATCGTTCCGCGCTGAAGTTCCGGGTAGACCAGGTAGGCCGTCGACGACATGATCGCCACATCGGCGAGAACCGCCGTAACGGCGCCGCCGCCAACTCCGGGTCCGTTCACGGCGGCAATGAGCGGTTTCCGGTAGCGGGCGAGGAAGCCGTAGAAGTGGGCGACGCCGCCTTCGCGGTACATCGTATGCTCGAAATGATCGTGCGCCGCCTGCCGCCCGTGGATCGCGTCGTCAAGGTCACGCCCGGACGAAAAGTATTTGCCTGCTCCGGTCAGCACCACGCTGCGGATCGCGTCGTCCCGCACTGCGTCCTCGAGGACCTGGATCAAACTCTGGTACATCGCCCGGTCCATCGCGTTGCACACCTGCGGGCGATTCATGGTCACGATAAGGATGCGACCGCCGCTGCCGTGCCGGGTCGTTACGACGGGTGCTGCGTCATCAGCCATTCTTTGAACTCCTGTGTGATGGCAAATCGGGTGCGGCGGTGGACGGGGCGGCCGTTGCTTGCGGTGGTGGCGGCGTTTCCCGGACGACCCCAGACGCCAGCATGTGGTCGACCTCGGTTTCGGTAAAGCCGCACATCTGCGTGAGCACGTCCCGGGTATCAGCGCCAAGCCGAGGCGCGGCTCGGCCCGTTTGCGTCAGCTGTCTGCCGTTTTCGACGATGGGGAACCGAGCCTCATAGGCCGGAGTCGGTCCGAAATTCGGATCCTCCACCGGGCAGAGCATCCGCGAAACCATTCGCGTGTCCGATAACAGATCGTCGACCGTGTTCACCGGCACCGCCGGGACGCCGAAAGACGTCAAGTGCGCGCAGACCTCGTCCCTCGTTTTCCGGGAGACCCAGTCCGACAGGAGCGTATCGATCGCCGCCCTGTCCCGTATGCGGACCGGCAGCGTCTTCCATTCGGTCTTTGCCAGCCTGTCATCGCCGACCGCCGTGACCAGGGCGCCCCACTCCCGTTCGCTGACCGCTGCAACCGCGACGTATTTGGAATCGCTGGTGCGGTAGGCATTGAACGGCGCGATGCGCGGGGTCGTATTGCCGTTCCTGTGCGGAAGCCCCATCGCCGCGTAGATATCAACTTGCTCGTCCCAGAACAGGGCCGACAGCGAGCCGAGCAGGGAGACCGAGTAGTTCGCGGCCTGCCCGTCACCCCTGGCCGCGTCGCGCCGGATCAGCCCCGCCAGGATCGAGATGGTCGCGAAGAGCGCCGCCGCTTCGTCGGCAATGGGCGCCGCGCACCGGATCGGTGGACCGTCGGGAAACCCGGAATGTCCCATGATGCCGCTGAACGCCTGGATCAGGATATCGACGGCACCGGGGTCTTTTCCGCTCTCGGCATAGGGGCCATACCCGTTGATCTCGAGATACACGATGTTCGGCTTGATCTGACGGAGACTTTTCTCGTCGACGCCAAGCCGTTCCGCCACGCCGGCGCGAAAATTGTGCACGACCACGTCGGCACGTTCGACCAGCCGACGCAGGATGCGCTGACCCTGTTCGACTTTCAGGTCGATCGAGACGCTTTTCTTGCCTTGGTTCCGTTTGAGATAGGTAAGGCCAACGAGGCGATCGTCGATGCGCTCATGGACAAAGCCGGACGGGCCGACAAAGGGCGGCTGAAGCCGGCTGCCGTCGCCGTTTTCCGTCGGCTCGAGCTTGATGACCGTCGCACCCAGTGCCGCAAGAATCTTGGTGCACAACGGTCCAGCCAGGTAATGCGTCAAATCGAGCACCACATACCCGTCAAGGCAACCGTAGTTGGCGTGCGTGCTGGTGTCATCGTCGTTCATGGCCCTGGCGCGTCCCTATGCTTTAAATGTTGATTCCACACTCTAAATCCGAACCATAAAAGAACGGTCCGGCATGTCCCAATTTCCCCAAAACACGCCCCGGCCGGGCAGCCTTGCCAAGTCGGTACCTTTCCAGAGATACGGCGCGCGCGGGCGTTTCCGATACGAAACTCCAAATGACGAGAATGCCAGTGAACCGACAGGTCCCAGTAAGTGGCCAGACCACCCGGCGTGCAGGAAAGCCTTCTGCGCGTCCCGGCGCCTGGCAATTCTGGAACGGTCGACCGGCTGGACGGGAACCCACAGGATGGCCCGTGACGGCGGGTGATTGCAAATCCGGCCCAGGACGCCCCATCGGAACCGTTCGCCTGAGGGCACATAGCAAGCCGTGCCTGACGGGTCTCAACACCGCACCGGCGCTGCCGGGCGACGGGCGTGACGGCACATTGGTCCCGCAAAGGCGGGGGTGGACCCTAACGGGTCTCGACGACGGCCTCCCAGCGGACGGTCAACGCGCTGAAGGGCTGCGAGGGCGCGCCCCCGATCATGAGCCTGAGATAGATGTGGTGGTTCGGCAGGTTCACCAGGTCGTCGGTCGAGAAGCTCGGGCGGAACTCACGCGCGATGAGTGGCGCGTCGTGTCCGCCGAGGCGGAAGGCGATCAGCGTGCCCGCGTTGCCGATGACCGCATCGCGGACGTCCGGCTGCAGCTGGGTGAGGTACTGGTGCGCCATGGTGAGGCCGACATTGTATTTGCGCAGCTCCGACAGCATGTCGGCGATGCTGAGCGTGGTGAAGGACTGGAACTCGTCCATGTACAGCCAGTGGGGACGGCGCGTGGCGGGCGCACTGTCGGCGCGGCTGAACGCGGCCAGTCCGAGGGTCGTGACGAGCAGGGCGCCGAGCATCGCCGCGCTGTCCGAGCCGAGCACGCCCTTGGAGAGATTGATCAGCAGGATCTTGCCGTCGTCCATGATCTTGCGCAGGTGGAGTGGCCGGTCCGGTTTTGTCAGGACACGGCGGAGAACGGGATCGGCGAGGAAGGCGCCGATCTTGCTCTGGATCGGGGCGATGGCGTCGGCACGGTAACGGGGGGCGTAGCCCGCGTATTCGTGTTGCCAGAAATCCTTCACGGGACCGTCCTGCAGGGTCGCAACCAGCTCTTCGCGATAGGCGTCGTCCCGCAGCAGGCGCAGGACATCCGTCAGATCGGCCCGCGGCTGCTCGAGCAGGGCAAGCAGCGCGTTGCGGAGGATGTATTCGAGCCGCTGTCCCCAGGCCTTGTCGCCCCACAGCTTGTGGAGGGCCTCGAGCAGGCCGGACGCGGCGAGTGACCGGTAGGCCGGCGCGACATGCTTGAGGGGATTGTAGCCATAGGGTTGGTGCGGGTCCGTCAGATCGAAATAAATCACATCCTGGCGACGGTGCTCGGGAATGGCGGCGGCGACGCGCTCGACGAGGTCGCCATGCGGGTCGATCAGAGTCAGGCCTTCGCCGTTATGGATATCCTGCAGGATCAGCGTCTCCAGCAGGGTCGATTTCCCGGTGCCGGTCTTGCCGATGATGTAGGTATGGAACAGGCGGTCGCGGCGGCGGATGCCGAACAGGTCCCGCCGGTGTCGATAATAGGTTCGCGCAAAATAGGAGATACGGTCGTTAATCGATTGAAGCATCGCGTTATTGTACGCGTGGGCTCGACCCCTCATAGAAGCCGGAATTGTCCGACACGGTGAAAGGCAGTCAGGACGCGGCGTACCGAGCGTTCGCCGCGCTTTGTTCTCGACGCGTCCTGCAAAGGGGGCGTCGGGGCG
>CAZPFL010000264.1:0-5277 GCA_964585785.1 uncultured Rhodospirillaceae bacterium | reverse complement strand
TCGAACACGCCGTGCTCCACCTTGTCCTTGATGACCTCTTCGATGATGCGGGCGTCGATGACCCGCATATTCCGCGCAAAGCCATAGACCATCGCGGTGTCGCATAGAACGTTCACCAGGCGCGGGATGCCGCCGCTCGTCTCGTGAATACGCCGGCAGGCATCCAGGGTGAAGCAGCGCCGCTTGCCGCCCGCGACCACCAACCGGTGGGCGATGTAGGCGATCATCTCGTCCAGCGCCAAGGGCTGCAGGTGGAAGTCCGAGGACACCCGCTGCACGAACTGCGTCATGTCCGGCTGGCGAAGCAGGTCTTTGAGCTGCGGCTGGCCGACCAGGATGAGCTGCAGCAGCTGATCCTTGTCAGCGTTGATGTTCGACAGCATGCGCAGCTTCTCGAGCGCGCGCGGGCCTAGATTTTGCGCCTCGTCGACAATCAGCAGCGTGCGCCGCCCCTGCGAATACTCGCTGATCAGGAACTGGCGGAACTGGTCATAAAGCGCGGCCGCCGAGCGGCTCTCGAAGGGCTGGCCGAAGGCCATCAGGACCCATTCCAGCAGGTCGCCGCTCTCGTCCGGGGTGTTGGACAGGAGGCCGACCGTCACGTCGTCGCCCAGGCGGTTCAGCAGATGGCGCACCAGCGTGGTCTTGCCGCAGCCGACGCCGCCGGTAATCACCGTGAACCCGGCGCGGTTGAGCACCCCATACTCCAGCATGGCGAACGCCAGTTCGTGCGACCGCGACCAATACAAGAAGTCGGGGTCCGGCAGGATGGTGAAGGGCTTCTCTTTCAGGCCGTAAAAGGTCTCGTACATCCAATCGCACCGGTTCGGGGGATCGGTCGCCGCGCCCGGGCCGCGCCGTAAGTCATACAACCGAAAATGGGATTTGTCTGCAATGGGCCATATGGACTATGCGTGTGCGACCAATTCGCCCCGGCCCGTCGTGCCAATTGTCTCATGATTCTGGATCCGGCCGGACATCTCTCCTTCGTTTCCGACGGACAACGGGTCGAGGTCTCTTTTGAATAGGGCAAATGTCACGTATGACGTATTCACAAAGGATGAGGTGGGCCTTTAACGATCATCCTGGGCACCCAGATCCCCTCAAAAAAAGGAGATTATTGGCCTTCCCTAAGACACAAGGATGCTTTCTTCCCTCTAGTTCGCTCGCATAGTGCTCGAAGACCTCCACATCAGGGCCGCCCTGTAGCGAAGCATCTCAAATCCGTCGAACGACATGTCATCCAGGAAGACGCTGCGGTCGCTTTGACTTAAGATGGGAGCGCACGGCGGTGACGGTGCCTCTCGGGTTGTCCATGCAAGGATGCCCGAACGCATGCCGCGTCATGGATAACTGCTTGCTCCCATAGCCACGCGCTTTTATCCAAAATATGGGTGAACATTGCTCGGTTTTACCTCCCAGATGCACGTAAAATCGGCCCAATGGGAAATCGCTGATGCCGATGAAAAAATCAACGAAACCGCCCAAGTCCCGTGATCCGGCCCGACTGACCGTGCGATGGGACTCAACGGACCTCGAGAGCCGATCCGTTGCGATCGCCCTGGCGCGCCTCCTTGGTCGTCAAGTCGCCAATGAGCAGATTCGCGCGGCCGATCGTCCAGCCGAGGCAGACGACGGATAATAGTTCCGGGCCTGCCCACTGCCGCGTAGAACGGCCGCTAATTCACCTTCGAAGCTTATGAATTCGACGCTGCGATCGCGCTGAGTCGTTGCCAGACGACGTCCGCGACCTCGATCGAGTCTTCCGCCAAGCGCCGCTTCCGCTCCGCAATCGAGCGGTCGTACGGCATCCGAACGGCTGGCCCGCCGGCCACCGGCCGGGTCCGGCGGATCGCGGCCGCATACTCCGCGACGTTCGCCTTGTACGTTTCCGCCGGCATCAAAAGGTCGGGCCGCATCATGACGAACAGGCAGCCATAGCCGAACATGTCTTTCGGCATCGGCGGAACGGCGCACAGCATCCCGAGCAGCTGTACGACGATGGCGAGCCCGGAGCCCTTGTGGCCGCCCCAGGCGGCGATAGCGCCCTGCAGCGCCTTGACCGGATCGCGCGTCGGGTTGCCCTCGGCATCGAAGGCGCTGCCTTCCGGCAGTTCCTGGCCCAATCGGCCGGCCAGCACGACCTCGCCATGCATGATGGCCGAGGTGCCGATGTCCCAGATGACCGGATCGTCCGTCGAGGGAAAACCGAAGGCAATCGGGTTGGTGCCGAACCGCCCCTCCGTCCCGCCATGCGGCGCCACATTGGGCGACGCATTCGAGGCGATCATCGACACGAGACCGGCACGCGCCGCCATCTCGGCATAGTAGGACAGCATGCCCGTGTGCCAGGTGTCGCGGGCGCCGACCACCGCCATCCCCTGCGCCGCCGCCTTCTCGATGGCGATCTCGGCGGCGCGCCGCCCGACCAGGTAACCGATATTGTTGTGACCGTCGACCAGGGCGGACAGCGGGGTCTCATGCGTGATTTCAATCGCACCGCGGCTGTATCCGGCCTTCGTCATCCGTTCGAAGACGCTCAGCGCCCGCGGCAACCCGCCATAGCTCAACCCGCGCAATTCGCAGTCGATCAGGTGGTCGGCGACCACGGCCGCTTCCGCGGCGTCATGCCCTGCCGCCATCAAGCTTCGTTCCGCGAGGCGCCGGGCCTCGGCGACGGTGATTTTCATGTTCCTACCAACGGTTCCTAAAGGAGCATTGTAGTCGAGCGCAATGGAACAGGCCTAGCCGACGCAACGCCGCGAGCCTCACGCGCGCTCGGTCCGCCGCGCAAGGTAGCCTTCGTGCTGGGCGATTGCGGCGACCGCATTCGCGGCGGCGGGAATTTCATCGAAGGCCGGAATGCCGCGCGCCAGCGCCAAGGCCCGGTAGCGTAGCTTGGCCTCCTCGAGCGCCAGCGTCCCGTCGGAGCGCAAGACAAACAGGAAATGCGCCTTGTTCGGAAAATCCTGTCTCACACGCGTCGCGACATCGAGGAGATCCGCGAGCGGGTCTTCTTTCCCCCGCGCCAGGCTCATCACGACCGCCAGATTGACGTGCATGACCACGGCCTGCGGGTCTTCCCTGTCCAGGATCATGCGCAGAACCGCCTCGGTGTCCCGCCCCTCGTTCGCGACGAGCACGGCCTGCGGCAAATCGACGGGATTGCCGTAAGCCGATCCCGCATCGAGTCCCAATGCTTTCAGCGCGTCGACCGTCGCGGCCGCGAACGGCGCGACGTCGACGCCGGCACGCGCCAGGGTGTCGACGCCCAGCACGCTCGTCCCGCCGCCGTTGCCCAGCATCATGGCCCGCACCGTCGGATTCTCCGGACGCGGCGTCAGGTATTGCAGCGCCAGGAGCTTGTCGATGAACGCGTCGAAGGTCGAGGCGAGGACAACGCCGGCCTGCTTGGAAAGCGCCTCCCAAATGCGGTCGTCCCCGGCGAGCGACCCCGTGTGCGAGACCGCGGCGTCCCGTCCGCGCTTGCTGCGCCCGCCTTTTAGGATGACGACCGGCTTGACCGGCTGGCGCGCGCGCAGCATCTCGAACATGCGCCGGCCTTCGGCAGCCCCCTCCAGGTACATGCCGACCACGCGCGTCGCCGGATCGACGAGATAGAATTCCAGCAAATCCGCGACGCCGATATCCGCGCAATTTCCGACGGTCATCACGCCGCTGAAGCGCAGCCCGCGATTGTTGCCGCGCCGGATCGTGTCGATCCCGAGGCCGCCGCTCTGCAGGATGATCCCGACGGATCCCACGTCCGGCAGGGCGTCATAGCAGAAGGTCAATTTTCCGCGCGGCGAATAGCCGCCGTTGCAGTTGGGGCCGATGACGCGCACGCCGGCGCCGTGCGCGGCCGCCACAAGCTCATCCTGCAGATCCTGCCGGCCGAATTCCGCGAAGCCGCTCGAGATCACATGCGCGAAGCGCAAGCGCCCTTTCGCCTCGGACAGCAGGTCGGGCACGCGGGCCGACGGGATGGCGACATAGGCGTAGTCGACGGGCTCAGGCGTCTCCCGCAACGACGGATAGGCGCGAAGCCCGTCGATCGCGTCGGCCGTCGGATGGATCGGGTAGAGCTTTTCGCGATCGAAGCCGTAGCGCAGGATCTGATCGATCACGACGTTCGAGCGGCTCCGACGGGTCGATGAGGCGCCGATGACCGCGATGGTCCGCGGCTCAAACAGCGGCCGGAACATGGCCTGGATCTCCTCGGCACTTTTCGGAGCCGAGGCTTTTTCGACCGGCGCGACCGGCGTTTCCCGCAGCACGATCCGCACATCCGCCGCGACCGCGCCCTGCGCCGAGACGATCAGCGGATTGATGTCCAGCTCGGCGATCTCATGCTGCTGTCGATACAACAGCCCATCCGCCCCGCCGACCCGAATCAAGGCGTCGATGATCGCCTCGCGCGAGGCGACGAGGCCGCCGCGCGCGCCTTCCAGCAAGGGCAGCGCGCGAAGCTCGTTCAGCATAGCGGCCGCGTCGCCGCGATCGATCGGACAGATGCGAAAGGCGACGTCGGCGAAGATCTCGACGAAGACGCCGCCGAGCCCAACCATGATCGCCGGGCCGAACTGGGGATCGATGACGCCGCCGATGATGACCTCGTGCCCCGGCGGCGCCATCTCTTCGATCAGGAATCCGTCGAGCGCGATATCACCGACCGCGTCGCGGATCTTCGCGCATGCTTCCCGGACCGCCGCGACATCGCGAAGATTGAGCCGCACGGCGCCCGCGTCGCTCTTGTGCACGAGCGCCGGCGACACGCCTTTGACCGCAACGGGAAAAGTCAGCGGCGCACAGGCCGTCTCGATGTCGTCGGGCGACGTGATGAAGACATTGGCCGGAACGGCGACGCCGAAATCCGCCAGAATCGCCTTGCCGTCCGCTTCCGCCAGCGTGAGCCGGCCCGCGGCCCGCGCCTTCTTGGCGTAATGCCGCAAGCCCGATGAAGTCGCCTGGTCAGTCATGAGGGTATCGGTCGGAATTGGCTGCAAATGGACAGGAGGCCGAACTGCCGTGCCGGCGGCCGACCGCGATTTCGCGAGCATACACGCGACCTTTCCGCGCTGTCCAACCGGGGGCTGGCTGCTCGTTTCACGCCCCACCGCGCAACCCGTATGATGGAAACCACGGTGGAAAACATGGAGGAACAGGCGCCATGTCGTGGCAGCGCGAAGTCGATGAGATCAAACAGCGCCGTCTTTGGGCGGATCAACTGGGCGGGGCGGAACGGGTCGCGCGGCATCGGGAGCGCGGCCTGCTTAC
>CAZPFL010000263.1:0-5381 GCA_964585785.1 uncultured Rhodospirillaceae bacterium | reverse complement strand
CTTGTTGCGGAAGATGCTGGCGGCGTAAAGCGACTTGCCGTCCACGCGCTTGCCCATGCCGCGGACGGGATCGCCGGCCGCCATCTCGACCTTGATCACCTCGGCGCCGAAATCCGCCAGCATGCGGCCGCAAAAAGGCCCGGCCACCATGGTCCCGAGCTCGAGCACACGGAATTTGTCTAGCGGTTCAGCGGTCGTCGCGGCCGGCATGGCGGACGTCTTCCTCCGAATTCCTGTATCGTCCCCGCTTGTCGAATTTTGCCGTTCATGCGCGGGGCTCGGCGCGCCCGGGCTCAGGGCAAGCTCCGGCGCGGCTTCGACTTTGCCGGTCCAGCGAAATATTGTCAACAATCGTGTAGACTATTTTCGGCCGCGCGGACCGGACGCCGGCTGCGATGCGTCAGATCACGTAGTTCTGGTACTTCTCCAGATATTCACGGGCGCTGCTCAGGATCTGCTTCATTTCGGCTTCCGCGGCATCCGCATCGCGGCGCGCCAGCGCGGCGAGCAGCCGCCGGTGCATCTTGAGCCCGATCTCGGCGCGGCCCGGCAGGATCACCACGCGCCGTGAAATCACCAGCGTCCGGTCGCCAATCAGGTCCAGCATGTCGGCGAGGATGCCGTTGGCCGCATGCGCGACCATGGATGCGTGCAGCGCCTCCAGGCAGTCGAGATAGGCCTCGAAATTGCCGTCCGCGAGCGCCTCTTCCAGCGGCTCGCCGAAACGCGCCGCAAGCTCGTCCCAGGCGCCCTTCGGCGCGCGCTCGGCCGCGAGCCGCGCGACATAGGCCTCGAGGACCTGACGCACGTCATAGAGGTCGAACATCTGCCTCGGATCGAGCCGGACGACGACGGCGCCGCGGTTGGGGATGCGCTCGATCAGGCCCCGCTGCTCCAGCGCGCCGAAGGCCTCGCGGATGCGGGCGCGCGACACGTCGAACTCGGACGCGAGATCCTGCTCGCGCAGCCGGCTGCCCGGCGGCAGCGCATGGCTCGAGATGCGCTCCCGGAGGATTCCGAAGACATCGACTCCGCCATTGGATCGGCGCCGCGGGCGGCGTTTTCTTCCTGTCATGGTGTGCGCCGCCTCATGCGGAAAAGAAGGGAATGAGCTCGGCCAGCGTCGCCTCCGGCGCTTCCTCGGGCAGGAAATGGCCGCACGGCAAGCCCTGGCCCCGCAGGTCCGCCGCCCAGCGGCCCCAGGTCTCCATCACGCCGCGCGCCTTGTGCGGCCTGCCGCCGCCGCCCCAGAGCACGAGCACCGGGCATTCGATCTTGCGGCCCGCGGCGCGGTCGGCGGCGTCGTTGTCGTAATCCGTCCGGGCGTTGTTGCGATAGCAGTCGCAGGTGGCGCGGATCGTTTCCGGGTCCTTGAAGCAGCGCAGATATTCCGCCATCGCCTCGGGCGCGAAGGCGTTCGGCGTCCCCGCCCATTTGTCCATCATGTAGCGGAGATAGAATTCCGGGTCGGCGCCGATGAGCTTTTCCGGGAAACCGGGGTCCTGCCCCATGAAATACCAGTGGAAGCTGCCGAAGGCCGCAGTCATATCGACCTGTTCGAGCTGCTCCCAGGTCGGGACGATGTCGAGCAGGGCCAATCGCTCGACCGCCTGCGGATGGTCGAGCGCGAGGCGATAGGCGACCCGTCCGCCGCGGTCGTGCCCGGCCAGCCGGAAGCGCTTGAAGCCGAGCGCCGCCATCACCTCGACCTGGTCCTGCGCCATGGCGCGCTTGGAATAGTTGCAGAAATTCTCGCCCGAGGGCGGTTTCGCGCTGTCGCCATAGCCGCGCAGGTCCGGCGCCACGACCGTGAATTGCTTGGCGAGCGCCGGCGCCACCCGGTGCCACATCACATGCGTCTCCGGATAGCCGTGCAAGAGCAGCAAGGGCGGGCCGCTGCCGCCGATCACGAGATTGATCCGCGCGCCTTTCGTCTCGACCTGCCGGTTCTTGAAATTCTCGAACATCTTTTGCCTGACTTGCTGAGACCGCGCCATATTAGACCGCCGCCCGCGCACTGCAAGGCGGCGTTAGAAGAGCTGCTTCCCCAGGCTAAGGCCGCCGCAGACATAAAGAACCTGGCCCGTCACGAAGGCCGCGTCGTCGGATAGGAAGAAGGCGACGGCCGCCGCGACCTCCTCCGGCTTGCCGAAGCGCTTCATCGGCGTCGCGCGCGTCATGCGGCGATGGATCTCCGAGCCCGGCGGATGATTGCGCAGGAACAGCGCCGTCTCGATAGGTCCCGGCGCGACCACATTCACGGTGATGCCGTCCTCGACCAGCTCCAGCGCCCAGACCCGCGTGAAGCCGACGAGGCCCGCCTTCGCCGCGGCATAGGCGGTGCGGTCCTCCCGCCCCTGCATGGCGCGGCTGCAGATGTTGACGATGCGGCCACGCCCGCGCGCCTTCATGGCCGGGATGCAGGCCTTGGCGCAGATCAGCGAGCCGCGCAGGCTGACGCCCATCTGGTCCTCGAAATCCTGCAGCGTGATCTGCTCCAAGGGCTTCGGGTTGAGGTAGCCCGCGTTGTTCACCAGATGGTCGATCGCGTGCGTCGCCGTGATCTCTTCCAGCCGCGCGGTGGCGGCAGCGGCGTCTTCCAGATCGACGCGGTAATAGGCACCGGGGAAATCGCGCTCGGGCTCGCTCCTCGCGATGCCGACGACCGCGTGGCCCTGCCGCGCCAGGCGCTCGGCGAGCACCAGCCCGATCCCCTTGCTGGCGCCGGTGATGAGTGTCGTGTACATGCCGCTCCCCGCTGACCGGCGGACTGCCGCCGCTGCTCGACTGCGACTATAGCGTGGCGCGCGCACCGCCGCGAAGCCGTGCTAGCATCGCTCCGGCCGGCAACGTGCAATGCCGCCTTCGCGCCCAGGGAGAAACCCGTGACCACCGACCCCTTCCCCGTCGTCATCGGCACCTGCCTCGATGCGGAGGCCATCTGGTTCAACAAGATCGGCCCCGGCGAGCACCGCCCCGTCATGCTGTCGAACGGCGCCTACGCCATCCGCGAAGGGCTGACGCCGCTGCTCGCGCTGTTCGACGACCACGGTATCCGCTCGACCTTCTTCCTGCCGGGCGTCACCGCCGAGCGCTACCCCGACGCGGTGCGGGAGATCCGACGGCACGGCCACGAGATTGCGAGCCACACCTACAGCCATATGAGCGCAGTCGGAAAGCCGCGTGACGAGGAAAAGCGGGACCTCGTCGCCGGCATCGACGCGCTCGAGCGCATCACCGGGGAAAGGCCGACGACATGGCGCTCGGCGTCCTGGGAGTTCTCCGAGAACACGCTCGACCTGTTGATCGAGGCCGGCGTCACCGTCTCCGCGAATTACCACGATACGAGCCGTCCCTACCGGCATAGCCGCGACGGCAAGCCGCTGCCCGTGGTCGAGCTGCCGGTGCAGTGGCATCTCGCGGATGCGCCCTATTTCCTCTATGACGGCGCGCTGCCGGGGCGCATGCCGCGCCCCGCTTCCGCCGCCTACGAAATCTGGAGCGAGGAATTCCTCGGCCTCTACGCCGACCGGCCCGGCGCCTTCTTTCACCTCACCCTGCATGTGCAGCTGATCGGCCATCCGGGACGGCTGCGCATGCTCGACCGCTTCCTCCGCCTGATCAAGGAGCAGCCGCGCAGCGTCTTCTTCACCTGCGCCGACATCGCGGAAACCGTGCCGTAGAGCGCCGCGTCAGGCGACCTCCGCCCGCTCGGCCATGACCTGAAGCAGCACGTCGCAGCCGGCCGCGACATGCTCGGGGCGGGCGTTCTCGCGCTCGTTATGGCTGATGCCGTCCTCGCAGGGCACGAAGATCATGCCGGTCGGCGCGATCATGGCGAGGTTGCAGGCGTCGTGGCCGGCGCCGGAATAGATCTCCTGCCACGGCAAATCGAGCACATCGGCGGCGCGCGCGACGGCGCGGGCGCAGTCCCGATCGAAGGCGACCGAATCGCGCCGGCTGACCGGGTCGACGGTAACGGTGAGCCCTGCTTTGCCGGCAATTTCCGCGCAGGCGGCGCGCATGTCGCGCTCCACCGCGTCGAGCGTAAGGTTGTCGGGGTGGCGGCTGTCGATCGAAAACACCGCCTGGCCCGGGATCGTGTTGCGCGAATTCGGGCGCACATGGATCTGGCCGACCGTGATGACCGGATGCGGCTCGTGACGGAAGGCGACGGCGTTGAGCGCGTCGATCATCCGCGCCGCGCCGAGTAGCGCGTCGTGCCGCAGCTCCATCGGCAGCGTCCCGGCATGCCCTTCCTCACCGTCTACGGTGACGCGGAAGTTGCGCCCGCCCTGCGCGCCGAGCACGACGCCGATCGGCACGCCGTCGCGCTCCAGGATCGGCCCCTGCTCGATGTGAACCTCGTAGAAGGCCTCGACCGGATAGCCGCCGACCGGCGCGTCGCCCGCATAGCCGATGGCGGCCAGCGCCTTGGCGACGGTGATGCCGTCGTTGTCCGCCCGGCCGAGCCCGGTCTCGACATCGTAACGGCCGGCGAAGGCGCCGGAGCCGATCGTCCCGCCGCCGAAGCGCGCGCCTTCCTCGTCGGTCCAGACCACGACCTCGATCGGCGCGAGCGTGTCGATCCGCGCGTCGTTGAGCGTGCGCACCACTTCCAGTCCCGCGAGCACGCCGTAAATGCCGTCGAACTTGCCCCCGAGCGGCTGGGTGTCGAGATGGCTGCCGGTCATCACCGGCGGACGGTCGGCGTCGAGCCCCACGCGGCGCGCGATGACGTTGCCGATGCGATCAACGCGGACCTCGCAGCCCGCTGCCTTGCACCAGGAGACGAACAAATCCCGCGCCTGGCGGTCGAGATCGGTCAAGGCAATCCGTGCCACCCCGCCCTTCGGCGTGGCGCCGATCTTCGCCATGTCCATCAGGTCCCGCCACAGCCGGTCCTGATCGATCCGAACCTCTTCCAGCCTCATCGCCGTCCCTCCGTCTGCATGCCTGCGCCCTGCAAGCCGCGCTCGGCAGCGTTGTGGCGAAAAGCCCTGGTCGCAAGATTGATGACACAATAAGTTGTTAGGCTAATGCCTTTCAATGGAACCAAGTCCTTCCGAATTCGCATGATACCGAATTGCACGCAATTTGCGGGCCATGCCGTCCGGCTTGTCCCGCCCGGCCGCCGGCGAGGAACGCCTTCCGCGGAATGATGATCGCCAAGCCCGCGACGGGACCGTTCACCAGCGCCGAGCGGGTGCTCATCACCGTCCCGGTCCTCATCGCCTCGATCCTGCACTCGCTGGCGCTGACCACGGCCTACATCGCGCTTCCCAACATGAAGGGAAACCTGTCGGCGACCCCCGATCAGGCAGGGTGGATCATCACCTCCTTCCTTGTGTCGAATGCGATCGGCGTCGCCGCGACCGGCT
>CAZPFL010000262.1:0-5397 GCA_964585785.1 uncultured Rhodospirillaceae bacterium | reverse complement strand
CCATGGACCAGGAAGGTCTCGCCCGCCTTGAGGTGGCCGCGCTGGAAGACATTGTGCCAGACGGTGAAGCAGGTCTCCGGCAAGGCCCCCGCGGCGACCATGTCGAAGCCGGCCGGGATCGGCAGGCAATGGGCGGCCGGCGTGACGCAGTATTCGGCGTAGCCGCCGCCGGGGGTGAGCGCGCATACCGCGTCGCCCGCGGCCCAGGCCGTGACGCCGTCGCCGACCGCCACGATCTTGCCCGATACCTCGAGCCCCAGCAGGTCGGTGGCGCCGGGCGGCGGCGGATAGTGGCCCGCGCGCTGCACGATGTCCGGCCGGTTGACGCCCGCGGCCGCGACCTCGATCAGGACCTCGCCGGGCGCGGGCTTGGGCACCGGCCGGGTTCCGAGCGTCATCGCCTCCGGCCCGCCGGCCTGCGGCACCTCGATTACGGTCATTGTCTGCGGCACGGTCATGGCGCGAATCCCCGGATTGTCGTATTGTTTGAATGGCCTTGCAGGTCTAGCGAGTTGGCCGCGGACATGCAAGCCGTGACGGAGGACGGGACGGTCATGGACGAGCAGGACCTGGAGCCGCGGACCAAGCGGCAGAAGCCCAAGGACCTCGACGTGATGTCGATCGAGGCGCTGAACGACTATATCGCCACGCTCGAGGCCGAGATCGAGCGCGCCCGGGGCGCGATCGCCGCCAAGCAGAGCCATAAGGCGGCGGCCGAATCCTTCTTCAAGAAATAGCCAACCGCGCCCACGGGTGCGTTAATGGGCTGTCACGCCTAAAATAATATCATTCTTTCAATCGATTATATGATCGCTGGCCGGACGACCCGTTAACGGTTTGTTAGGGGTTTCCGGCGATAAAGAGGGCGCACACTTGTGCCACTTTAGTGCCTCATGTGGATCTCTCGGATCCACTGTACTTGATACCTCCCTGTCTCTCGCCGAGCCCACGTGGCTCGGCTTTTTTTTGCGCACGCCGTTGAGGCCGCGCCCGCCCGTCGTTAAGGTCTGGCTGTCCGGGCCATTCCTTCCGCCTGGATTCCCTTGCCGGAGCGCAGCATGGCGGACTCAGAGCAGATTACGCGCGCGGATTTCCGTACCTTCCGCAGGATCCCGACGCGTTGGCTGGACAACGACGTATACGGGCATGTGAACAACGTCGTTTACTATTCCTATTTCGACACGGCGGTGACGGGCCATCTG
This sequence comes from uncultured Rhodospirillaceae bacterium, assembly GCA_964585785.1. Taxonomy (GTDB): domain Bacteria; phylum Pseudomonadota; class Alphaproteobacteria; order UBA8366; family UBA8366; genus WHUA01. The sequence continues at coordinate 4,195 of CAZPFL010000262.1, read as the reverse complement.
GTCGAGTCCGGCGTGCTCGACTACCAAAGCGCCCCGGCGTTCGGCATCGTCGTCGAGACGAAATGCAGCTTCCTGAAGGAGCTGGCGTTCCCGGACGTCGTCGAGGCGGGGCTGCGGATCGCCAAGCTCGGCAATTCCAGCGTGCGCTACGAGATCGGGCTGTTCCGCGAAGGCGACCCGGAGCCCGCGGCCTTCGGCTACTTCATCCATGTCTATGTCGACCGGGAGAACCGCCGCCCGGTGCGCATCCCCGACCATGTCCGCGCGGTGATGACCCCCCTGGTGGTCTGAGCGGCGCCATAGAAAACGCGCCCCGGGGGTGCCGGGGCGCGTCCTGTGTGAAGGCCAGCCTTTGCTTGGGGACTTAGGCGGCGTTGCTCTGGATCCGCCGTGACTTGCCGTTGGCGGTGTTGATCTCGATGGTGCGCGGCTTCATCGCCTCGGGCACCTCGCGGGCAAGGTCAACATGCAAAAGCCCGTTTTCGAGGCTCGCGGCGACCACCTTCACGTGGTCGGCCAGGCTGAACTGACGCTCGAAAGCGCGTTCGGCGATACCGCGGTGTAGGAACGTCCGCTGTTCGGCATCCGCGTCCTTTTCGATCCGGCCGGTGATCACAAGCTTGTTCTCCTGGGTGCGGATCTCGAGATCCTTATCACCGAAGCCTGCGACCGCCATCGTGATGCGATACGCGTCTTCACCGGTCTTCTCGATGTTGTAGGGCGGGTAGGCCGGCGCGGCTTCCGACGAAAGGCCGTCGAGCATGCGGGCCATATGGTCGAAACCGACCGAGCTGCGGAAAAGCGGAGACAAATCGTAGGTACGCATAACCATATCCTCCTTGATCAAGCGACATGGACAATTGGAGCCACCGACATGGTCGAACTCCTTAACCAATTTTACGCCGGACCTCGCATGAGCGCCCGGCAACGTCCCATATGTGGTAAAGGCGGGACGCGATTCAAGACCTCGCCGAAGGCCCTTCAATCGAGTTAATACGGCCCTAATCCCAAAGGGATACCCCCATTTTGGACATCCCCCTGTCCGAAGATATTAGCCAACAATTTTAGACGCTTGGCTGTTTCACCGTCACAGCGCCGGTCTATAGTCTTGGGAAAGGGCGGCGGACGGCACGGCCGGAACCGGCGCCCGCAAACAGACGGGAACCGTGTCAATGGCGGAGTCAGCTTTCTTTCTCGAGAGCACCTATGAGGAGGCCTACGACCTCCTCATCGAAACGCGCGACTATATCGAGAAGCGGATGCCCGAGATCCGCCGCCATGCGAGCCAGGCCTACAAGATGGTCATCAGTGTGGAGACCATGCGCCTGACCACGCGGCTCACCCAGGTCATGGCCTGGCTGCTGACGCAGAAAGCGGTCTTCCTCGAGGAGCTGACGCCGCAGCAGGCGGCGAAGCATGCCTATCGCCTGGGCGGCCAGAAGATCTGCCTCGACCGTGGCCGGGTGGATTACGAGATCCTGCCGATCCAGCTTCGCAAGCTGCTGGAGCGCAGCCACAGCCTCTATGTGCGCATCCACCGGCTGGACCAGCAGCTCGCCGCCGCCGACTGACGCCGGCGCGCCCATCGTATGAAACGACAAAAGGCGCCCGCTTGGGCGCCTTTGCTGTATTCCGGGGCGGGCCGGACGATCGGCCCGGGTGTCCGGGTTATTTCAGGCCGATGCCGCCGAAGCGCTTGTTGAACTTCGCGACCTGGCCGCCGCTGTCCACCAGGCGCTGGACGCCGGTCCAGGCGGGGTGCGACTTCGGGTCGATTTCCAGCTTCAGCACGGCGCCGGGCTCACCCCAGGTCGAGTGCGTCTTGTAGGACGACCCGTCGGTCAGCTCGATCGTGATCTCGTGGTAGTCGGGGTGAATGTCTTTTCTCATCTTACGCGCTCCAAAATCGAGCGGCTGTATAGCCGACCCGCCCGCGGTTGGCAAGGCTTGGGGGCGGGGAATCCCTAAGGCCCCTTCCGGCCCGCGACCTCTGGGATGACCTCGGTGGCGAGCAGGCGGGTTTGGTTGATGAAATCCTCGTCATTCGCGCCGATCGGCCGCAGGATGAATTTCGAGACCCCGGCGTCGATATACTGATCGATCCGCCGGATGATGTCCGCCGCGTCGCCGACCGCCAGATGGTCGCGCGGGTCGCGGCCGCCCGAGCGCTCGCGGTAGGACGCCGCCACCGGCTTGGTCGCGGCGTCGTCCCAGGAGCCGAAACGGTAGTGGAAGCCCGCGCCGTAGTGGTCGGCCGGGATCGTCCGCCCGTGATCGGCCGCCGCCTGCTTGATGGCGGCGATGATCGGCTTCAGCTCGCCCGGTGTCTCGCTGCCCGCCTGCCAGCCCGTGCCGAGCCGCCCGGTGCGCCGGATCGCCGCCTTGCTCGACCCGCCGATCCAGAGCGGCAGCGGCTGCTGCTTCGGGCGCGGGGAGATCGAGGCGTCGGTGATGTGATAGTGCTCGCCGTGGAAGGTGACTTTTTCCTCGCTCCACAGGCGGGAGATGATCTCCATGCCTTCCTCGGCCTTGGCGCCGGCGCCCTTGAATGCCTGGCCGGTCACCCGCCAATAGGGGTTGGCCTTGCTGCCGACGCCGAAGGCCGGCAGCAGCCGGCCGTTGCTCAGCACGTCGATGGTCGCGCATTCCTTGGCCAGCACGATCGGGTCGCGCTGGGCGACGGACGCGACATTCATGCCGAATTTGAGCCGCCTGGTCCGCCCCGCGAGCGCCGCCATCACGCTCATGCAGTCGAGGAAGGGCTGGGTCGAGAGCACCCGGTCGGTCTGCCAGAGGGAGTCGATGCCTTCCGCCTCGCACAGGTCGACCCAGCGCCAGAAGGCGTCTATGCCGGAAAACGGAAAATGCGCCAGTCCCAAGCCCACGCCGATTGCCATCGAACCCTCTCCTTCAGAGTGGCGGCCGGCGCGGCCCGGACGTTCGGGTCAGAGCCGCTTGGTGACGCCGCCGCGACCGCCGGAGTTTAGCCTGTCCGCATAGGCGGGCGCGAGGGGGCGTCCGTTCGGGATGTTCAGCCACAGCCGCAGCAGCAGCCGGCGCTTCTCCGGCTCCGCGTAATCCTCGTAGCCGGTGCGCGAGTGCAGCGTCATGTGGTTGTTGAGCAGCTGGATGTCGCCGGGCTGGAAATCCATGTGCAGCAGGAAGTCCTCGCGGACCGAAAGCGCCCGGACGCAGTCGATCGCGTCCTGCTGCAGCTTGGTCAGCGGGATGCCGCTCTTCTCCGCGCCCAGCTCGATCTGGCGTTTGTTGAAGCGGCAGCTCAGCAGCCCCGCGAAATAGCTGTAGACGGGAATGCGGCTGTTGCTGATCTCGGCGGCGGTCTTGCCCTTGCCGATCAGGTCGAAATGGAAGCCCTCGGTCAGCGGCGCGATGAATTCCGGATGGGTGGCGAGGATCTCGTTGTAGATCGCCATCGAGCTGCAGACGCGGCTGTAGCCGCCCACCTTGGCCGGCCGGACGCACATGAGGCCGACCACGTCCGAGCTGTCGGAATGCGGCTCGAGATGGGCGTTGGTCCGGTGCCCGCGGACGCCGACCTCGTAATAGCCGCCGTCGGCGTATTTGCCGCCCTCCATGTCGGTGACGACGCCGAGCAGCTCGCCGAACGAGTTCTGCGAGATGATCTGGCCGAGATGGGTGCCGAGCCCCCAGTACAGCACCTTGAGCGTGTCCAGGTCGTAGTCGGCGACGTTGAGGCCGCGCAGCAGCACGAAGCCCCGGCCGTATTCGATCTCCTGCAGCAGCTCGGCGAGCGCGGGCCCGAGCGTCGGCAGCGGGAAATCCGCCTTGGTGAACTCGAGCGGGCCGATGCCGCGCGCCTTGAGCGCATGGCTGGCGCGCTTGAGCTCGGCCAGATGCGCCGGGCTCAGTTGGAAGATCCATGAGGTATCGTTCAGGAAGTCAGCGGCCTTCCACGCGGAGGGGCCGGTCACCGGGGTGCGCAGGATCTCGTGCATTCGACGTTCGCTCGCCAAATTTTGGGGGATTTGCTGATTTGTCCGTACCAATTCGCCGGCAAAATACCGTGCCGTCGAGCGGCATGCAAAGCGCTCGGGCGGGAGGCAGACATGCCCCAAGCGCAGGTCCTCCAGCGCAGGGGCGAAAATGGTGCCGATGGCCGGGTCCTGTTAGGCTTTGAGAGGCCAGCCGTCATTAGGGCCAGCCGTCATTAGGG
>CAZPFL010000261.1:0-5399 GCA_964585785.1 uncultured Rhodospirillaceae bacterium | reverse complement strand
CATCCCGGCATCGGCTTCCTGTCGGAGAACGCGACCTTCGCCGACATGGTCGAGGAGCACGGGCTCGTCTTCATCGGGCCGAGCCCCGAGCACATCCGTCTCATGGGCGACAAAGTCCGCGCGAAGGAAGCGGCGGTGGAGATCGGCCTGCCGGTCGTGCCGGGCTCGCCGGGCGCGGTGCACGACGCCGCCGAGGCGGTCGCCATCGCCAAGGAGATCGGCTTCCCGGTGCTGCTCAAGGCGGCGGCCGGCGGCGGCGGCCGCGGCATGAAGATCGCGCACAACACCGACGACCTGCCGCGCGCGCTTTCCACCTGCCGGGCCGAGGCGCAGGCCGCCTTCGGCGACGACACGGTCTATCTCGAAAAGCTGCTCGTGCAGCCGCGCCATATCGAGCTGCAGGTGCTGGGCGACGGCAAGGGCCGCGTGCTGCATTTCGGCGAGCGCGACTGCTCGCTGCAGCGCCGCCACCAAAAAGTGCTCGAGGAAGCGCCCTCACCCGCGCTGAACCAGGAAGCGCGCGACGCGATCGGCGAGACCGTCTGCGCCGCGCTCGCGAAACTGCAATACCGCAGCGCCGGAACGGTTGAGTTCTTGTTCGAGAATGGCCATTTCTATTTTATAGAGATGAACACGCGCCTGCAGGTGGAGCATCCGGTAACCGAGATGATCAGTGGCGTCGATCTGGTGCGCGAGCAAATCCGCGTTGCGGCGGACGGACCGCTGGACATGACCCAAAGCGACATCGTGCTGTCGGGTCACGCCATCGAGTGCCGCATCAACGCCGAGCATCCGGAGACCTTCGTGCCGTCGCCGGGCCGGATCACCGACTTCCATGCGCCCGGCGGGCTCGGCGTCCGGGTCGATTCGGCGCTCTATTCCGGATACAGCGTCCCACCCTATTACGACAGCCTGGTCGCCAAGCTCATCGTGCACGGCAAGTCGCGCAACGAGTGCCTGATGCGGCTCCGGCGCGCGCTCGAGGAGTTCGTGATCGGCGGGATCGAGACGACGATTCCGCTGCACCAGCGGCTGATGAGCGACAGCGACGTGATCAACGGCGACTACCACATCCATTGGCTCGAGCATTGGCTCGCCGACAAGAGCAGGGGCTGAGCCGATGGAAATGCCCGACCTCACCCCGGACATGCTGCTCAAGGCCTACGCGGTAGGGGTCTTTCCCATGGCGGAGGACCGCAACGATCCCGAGCTCTTCTGGGTCGACCCGCGCATGCGGGGCGTCATCCTGCTCGACCAGTTCCACGTGCCGCGGAGCCTGCGCAAGGTGATCAAGCGCGGCGTTTTCGAGGTCACCTACGACCGCGAATTCGAGGCGGTCATCGAGGCCTGCGCGGAATCGACCGAGGAACGGCCGCGCACCTGGATCAACGACAAGATCATCGAGCTCTATGCGACGCTGCACCGGATGGGGCACGCGCACAGCGTCGAGTGCCGGATCGAAGGGCGTCTCGTCGGCGGGCTTTACGGGGTCTCGCTGGGCGGCGTGTTTTTCGGCGAAAGCATGTTCAGCCGCGTCACCGACGCCAGCAAGGTCGCGCTGGTCTATCTCGTGGCGTCGCTCAAGCTCGGCCGCTACCGCTTTATCGACACGCAGTTCATCACCAAGCATCTCGCGCGGTTCGGCGCGATCGAGCTGCCGCGCAACGAATACCGCAAGCTGCTGAGCCACAGCCTCGGCACCCGCGCGCAATTCATCGCCAATCCCAGCCCGAAATACATCGAGCACGTGTTGATGCGCTGATCCTCGGCGGCGGCGTTCGCGCCCGGGCGTCCCTTGAGGCCTTGGGGAATACTTCGATCCAGGCCGAAGCATCAAATCGTGACGCAATGCGACACTCCTTCCGTTCGAGAAACGGAGGGCACAATGATCACCTGTTTCATCCGCTACGAGCTCGACCCGTACAAGCGGACCCAGTTCAACGACTATGCGAAGACCTGGGGCCAGGCGATCCCGCGCTGCGGCGCGGACCTGATCGGCTATTTCACGCCACACGAAGGCTCCATCTCGATCGGCTATGGCGTCTACAGCGTCGAAAGCCTTGCGGCCTACGAAGCCTATCGCGCACGTCTCGCCGCAGACCCGCTTGGCCGCGAGAACTATGCCTTCGCACAGCGCGAGAAATTCATCCTGCGCGAGGATCGGATCTTCCTGAAGAACGTATCCCTGCCGCACGCCGAACGCGCCGAGCCATGATCGCGGTCATTTTCGAGGTCGAGCCAAGCGATGGAAAGCGGCAGGCGTACCTGGACACGGCGGCGAAACTCAGGCCCTTGCTCGGCGAGATCGACGGGTTTATTTCGATCGAGCGATTCGAGAGCCTGACGAGGCCGGGTAAAATCCTGTCGCTCTCATTCTTTCGCGACGAGACCGCTGTCGCGGCTTGGCGTGCCTTGGACAAACATCGGGATGCCCAACGGGCCGGCCGCGGCGGAATATTCGACGATTATCGCCTGCGGGTCGCATCCGTCATTCGCGACTACGGGATGGTCGACCGCGCCGAGGCGCCGGAGGACTCCAGGAATGTCCACGATAAAGACGTGGGCACCGTATGAAGCACGAGCCACCTACGTCCGGAGTTGGGACGTATACCCCGGCACGTCGTACACACGGGACCATGTGTGGGAATTCGATGGCGGGGCACGTGTGGAGGCGTCACCGGCCCCCCAGCGGCGTGCCTAGTGTTTGGTGCCGGGCGCTTCGGGAACCGCAGGCACGGCGGGCGTTGCGGGCGCCGCCGGCGGCGGTGGCGTGACGTCCTGCGTCTTCTTGCAGTCGATCACCCAGACGTCATAGACGGGATGCTCGAGCGGATTGAGCGCCGGGCTGGACGCGAACATCCAGCCATGGAAGAGGTCGGCCCGCTTCTCGCCGGGGCGCGCTTCGTAGATGTCGAGGAAGACCTTCGATTCGGGCGGATCCTCCGGCGGCGCGCGGTCGCAGTAGCGTGGCCGGATCTCCAACGTGCCGAAGCGCACCGTCTGTCCGATCTTCACCTCGAAGGTCGAGACGCGCGCGGTGACCTTGTCGAGCCCCTGCAGAACGACGGTATCGCCTTCGATCGCCCACGCCGACGCCGGCAGCAGCGTGCCTGCCATCGCGATGAGAATGACCGACAGCCATCCGAGTCGCGATAGCCGTCCCGGCGCCGCCTTGACCGGCAACGGAATAGGCCGCCTCGCGCGCGTATGCCTCACACCGCCTCCCGCGTTGAGGTCCCGGCCCAAGAACGGCGGGACCCGATATATCGATATGTTGGCGACGAATACAAAACCGGCTGCGCGGGCCCTATTTCGGGGCGTTGTCGTCGCCCGTGACGAGGAAGATCACTTTGCCCAACAATTCCTCTAGAGATATGACGTCCCTGGTGTTTTTCAACTCGCCGCCGGCCTTGACGTATTGCTTCGCGGCCCCGGGCTCGAGCTTGACATATTTGCCGCCAAGGATGCCGGCGGACGACACCTTCACGACCGTATCGTCGGCGAGCTTGATGTTGTTGTGAATCTTCATGGTGACGACGGCGCGGTATTCCTTCTGATCGATTCGCTCGCCGACCACCGTGCCGACCTTGACCCCGGCGATCCGCACGTCGCTGCCGTCCGTCAGGCCGTCGATGGAATTGAACTTCGCGATGACGTCGTAGCCCTGCGCCGGGCGGAGATCGCTGACGCTGTAGGAAAAGACCAGAAAGAACGCGGCGACCAGAATGACGATCGCTCCCATTCCGGTCTCGATTATGTTTCGGCTCATTGATTCACCCACGTACTGGCGGAATAGGTCACCGGGACCAAGGGGAGCGTCGTTTCGTTGGAGGCGCGATTGCCCTTCTTCTCCGTCGGGTGCTCTTTCTCCTGCTTTTCTTTTTCTTCTTTTTGTTTCTGGCGGGTCTTTTCCGCGTTCAGGATGACCTTCTGCAGAATATCCTCGAAGTTGATCGAATCCTGCGTGTAATCGAACTGGCCGCCCGGCTTCATCATCTCGGTGTCGCCGCCGGGCTGGATCTTCATGTATTTGCTGCCGAGCAGCCCGTCCGTCACGATCATCACGACCGAGTCGTCGGGGATCTCGATCCCGTTTTGAATCGTCAGCGTGACGACGGCGCGCTGACGCTTTTCACTGTAGCGGAAGCTCGTCACCTCGCCGACGGGAATGCCGGTCAGCAGCACCTTGGTGCCCCTGCTGATGCCATCAATCGAGCCAAAGCTCGCCTTCAGCTCATAGCCCGCGGGCGCGTCGCTATGCGCGGCGCGCTGCGAGAGCACGATCGCAAGCACGCCGACGGCCACGACCAGCGCGCCGACGAGAGTGTTTACGGTCTGTTTGCCCATACCCCCCTTACCCGCTTTACACTGGCCGCCAGGGCTCGTAGTCGCCGGTCGCCGGCGCACGCTTCCCGCCTTCCAGGGTATGTCCGGGCGGGCGATAGGCGGCGGCCGTCCCGGTGAGATTCGGCTGGTGATCCTTTTGCCAGGCCGCGGTCTTCGTGTCGCTCGCTTTCGGAATGTCGTTCGTCGTGTAGTGCAGCCAGGCATGCCATGACGGCGGCACCCGACTCGCATCGTCGTCCTGCTTGTACACGACCCAGCGGCGCCGGCGGCGGCCTGTCGGCACCGTGCGCTCCTGGTAATAGCGATTGCCGAAGCCGTCCGTGCCGACGCGCTCGCCCTGCAGCCACGTAGTGACACGCGTGATCAAAGTGGTCATCGGCTCTCCCGTTCAAGCGCTCTGCAACACGTTACGGCGAACGCAGCGGAATATGGCATCCGAAGCGAAATCCGTCTAGCGCCGCGCCGCCCGCAGGACCGCGCGAGCGGCCATCTATAAACAATGGACGGGAACGCCGGCGCCGAAATCGATCGCCCTACCGGCCGCAGGAGAAGGCTTTGATTTATTTACGAAGTCTTCCGCCATGATTACGAGAACGCTACATATTGTTGAATAGAGACTAGTAAGCACAAAATATATTGCAATGGTCAATAGTTTGTGGGTAACATTCTTTTTGGTTCCCAGATATTGACAATCGCTGTTTGGCGCGTTGGGGAACGTAAAGCGATTGCTGGGAAGCGTGGGGGGATCGGGGAAGCTGTCGCGAGGATCACGCCTCAACGACTCCCAGTAACCGGAACATGGTGGGGGCCCGTGGACTGTTGCGGGCACGATCGTTCAGTTTGGGAGATGGGGTGAATGCGCATCAAGCGTCGTTTCACGAAAGCCGACAAGTCGCCGTATGCGGAGCTGACGTTCCGCCGCACGAAGAGTGAGATCCGCAATCCCGATGGCTCGCTCGTTTTCAAGCTTGATGATATCGAGGTTCCCGACAGCTGGAGCCAGGTCGCCTGCGACGTCCTCGCACAGAAGTATTTCCGCAAGGCGGGCGTGC
>CAZPFL010000260.1:0-5419 GCA_964585785.1 uncultured Rhodospirillaceae bacterium | reverse complement strand
GATGGTAGGTCCCGGCGTCCCATGTCAGATGTCCGGGGATCGCGAACAGCGCCGTCGCCGCGACCAGGGCGAGCCCGAGCGCAAGCAGGCGGACGCTAAGCGGCACCGTCATGCGTTCATAGGCTCGCGTATTTGCTTCGGCGACCACGGTCGTCCCACCTTCATCCTTGCCATTTCCCGCTTCGGCGACAGCGCGTTGGATCCTGTATGGGCATGCAAGAATTTTCGGGTGGCGGGCCGTGCCCGCTTGTGAAGGCCTGCCCCCTTTCCATTCCCCGGATGCCCGCTCATCCAAGGCCCGCAACCTAAGTGATAATCGATAATGAACTTTTAACTATTTCCGCATTTCTTTAGTCCTGGGGCGGATCGGCAGCCGGCTATGGGCACCTACTTACCTGCAAGGCTATGACGTTCTGGCGAAAACACGCTGTCGGACGGTGGTCTCAACCGGCACTGGAAACGGGAGGCCGGGATCGATCGCGGGCTCCGGGTGATCCCGCCGGACCAGCGCTGGCCGCGGGCCGGGAAACAGACAGCGTCGCATTCTCTACCTTGAGTAGATCGGCGCTGCGCCCGATGAGGGTGCTGTTCGTCACCCGAAAATGGCCGCCCGCAATCGGCGGGATGGAGACCTATAGCGCCGAGCTGGCCAAGGCGCTGGAGCCGCTCGTCGATCTTTCGGTGCTCGCACTGCCGGGTAAGGAGCGCGGGCGTAGACCCAGCCTGATTGCCCTCTTCTTCTTTCTGATTCGCGTCGGCGGTCATTTGGCCAGGGCGCGCGGTACATACGACGTCGTGCATTTCGGCGACATGGTGCTGTTCGCATTGGCCCGATGGAATCGCTTGATCTCGCCGGCGACGAAGAATGTGCTGTCGCTGCACGGCCTGGATACGGTCTACCACCGTCGACGCGGTTTCATGCCCTGGCTGTACGGCCGCTTGATGTCCTGGGCGGCGTCGAGCGATTGCGTCGACGTCTATGTCGCGAACAGCCGCGCCACGCGGGGTGCGCTTGCCGATTCCGGAATAGGCCCTGCCGTCATCGTGCCGCTGGGCGCGCGCCTCGAGCCGGAGGCGCGTCAGCGCGGCGTCGATCGGCCGGACGACTATGTGCTCTTTCTCGGCCGCGTGATGCGGCGCAAAGGGCCCGGATGGTTTGCCGAGCATGTCGCGAATGCGCTTCCCGACGGGGTTCGGTTCAAAGTGCTCGGCACCGTCTGGGAGCCGGACGAGCTTGCTCGGGTCGAGGCGTCGCCGCGCTCGGAATTCCTGGGCGTGCTGGAGAAAAGCGACGAGCGCGCCCTGTGCGAGCGGGCGATCGCCGTCGTATTGCCGAACCAGGAAAACCGTTCGGGACTGGATATTGAGGGGTTCGGCCTCGTTGCGGTCGAAGTCGCCGCGTTGGGCGTTCCCGTTGTCGGTTCGGACACCGAAGGATTGCGGGACTCGATCCTCGACGGCGTGACCGGCTTTCTCGTCGAGCCGGGGAATGCCCGGGCCTGGGCCGAAAAGATCGCGGAGATCCGCCGCTGGTCGCCGGCCGACCGCCGCCGCTTCATCGATCGCTCGCTGGAGGCCATCGAACGCCGGTATTCCTGGCAACGCGTCGCGCGGGACATGACGGAAATTTACGCTGGCCTGGGTGGGCCCTGAAGGCGCCAGCCCGACTCGCCCCGTCATGAGTCTCATTTGCCGAAACCACCACCAACCGGGTGGAGCCCTTCGTCCGCCGAGGCCCCTAATCGTTTGTTAACCATTTCAGTGTTTCTTGACTTTCCGGGACGTTTTGATCCACCTAAGACGCTTGCATGTTGGATGGCGGTATCTTGCTCATTATCCAAAGGCATTTGACTGGCCCATCATCCGTGCTGTCGGCGCTCCGTCATTCCGAGCCGCCCGCTTGTGACGGGAACGGTTGCATTGGCCCAGGCGAGCAAGGGATCCCGGTCGGCCATGCTTTCTGACAAAGGCATACTTGTTACCGGAGGCACCGGCTCCTTTGGTCGGCAATTCGTCAAGACATTGCTGGAACGGTTTCCGGCTGTTCGGCGCCTGGTTATCTACTCGCGCGACGAGTTGAAGCAGTACGAGATGGCGCAGCGGTTTTCGCCGGAGAAACATCCGTCCCTGCGCTATTTCCTCGGCGATATTCGGGACGAAAACCGCTTGCGCCGGGCGCTGGAGGGCATCGATATCGTCGTGCATGCCGCCGCGCTGAAACAGGTGCCCGCCGCCGAATACAACCCGTTTGAGTGTATCAAGACCAATATTCTCGGCGCACAGAATCTCATCGAAGCATGCCTCGACGCGCACGTATCGAGAGTCGTCGCGCTCTCGACGGACAAGGCCGCCGCGCCAATCAATCTCTATGGCGCGACGAAGTTGTGTTCCGACAAGCTTTTCACGGCAGCCAACAACTTCAAGGGCGCACGCGACATCCGGTTCTCGGCCGTCCGCTACGGCAATGTCATGGGAAGCAGAGGCTCCGTCATCCCGTTCTTCCTGGAGAGACGCCCGTCCGGCGTCCTGCCGATCACGCACGCGGAGATGACCCGCTTCAACGTGATTCTGGAAGATGGCGTTGACATGGTTCTGTGGGCGCTGGAACACGCGCTGGGCGGCGAAATATTGGTGCCCAAGATTCCGAGCTACCGGGTCGTCGATGTTGCCGAAGCGATCTGCCCGGGCTGCGAAAAGCCGATCATCGGCATCCGCGCCGGCGAGAAGATCCACGAAGAGATGATCACCGCGAGCGACAGCTACAGCACCGTGGATATAGGCAAATATTATGCGATTCTGAACAGTGCCGCGGGCATCTCGGTCGACGCCTATCTGCAAAAACATCCCGGCAACCGCGTACCGGACGGGTTTTCATACAACAGCGGATCCAACGAGACGTTCTTGAATCTTGACGAATTGCGCCAACTGATCCGGACGTATGTCGAGAAGGCGCACCTCCACTAGGAGCGTATGGGCCGTGATCCCCTATGGACACCAGGACATCAGCGAAGACGACATCAACGCGGTCGTCGAGGTGCTGCGTTCGGATTTCATAACGCAGGGACCGGTCGTTCCGGCGTTCGAGGGCGCGGTTGCGAATTATTGCGGCTGCCAACATGCTGTTGCCACGAATAGCGCGACCGCAGCGCTCCATCTGGCCTGCTTGGCGCTCGACGTCGGCCCGGGCGACTGCGTCTGGACGAGCCCGATCACGTTCGTGGCGAGTGCGAATGCCGCGTTGTATTGCGGCGCACGCGTGGATTTCGTCGATATCGACCCGAAAACCTACAACCTGTCGCCGGATCGTCTCGAAGAAAAGCTTCGGCAGGCGGACATTGCCGGCGCACTGCCCAAGGTAATCATACCCGTCCACCTTGCCGGCCAATCCTGCGATATGGCGCCGATCAAAAGACTTGCCGATCGCTATGGCGTTCGGCTTATCGAGGATGCATCGCACGCGATTGGCGGCCGTTATCACGGCGATCCTGTCGGGTCCTGCAAGTTCAGCGACATTGCCGTGTTCAGCTTTCACCCGGTGAAGATCGTCACGACGGGCGAAGGCGGGATCGCGACGACAAACGATCCGGGGCTGGCCGAGAGGCTACGTCTTGACCGGAGCCACGGTATTACGCGCGACAGCGCGCTCATGCAGTCGACCTCCCACGGGCCCTGGTATTATGAGCAGGTGCGGCTGGGCTTTAATTACCGCATGACCGACATTGCCGCGGCACTGGGTCGAAGTCAGCTTGCGCGATTGAACGAACTGGTGGACAGGCGCCATGAAATCGCCGCGGCCTATGACGAAGCCTTTGCCGGCCTGCCGTTGACAGTGCCCTGGCGCCAGCCGGAAACGCGCTCGTCCTTCCACCTCTATATCGTGCGCCTGGATCTGGCCCGTATTAGGCGCAGCCACCGCGCGATATTTGAGTCACTTCGCGCCAAAGGTATCGGCGTGAATCTGCACTACATCCCGGTTTACAAGCAGCCCTGGTATCGCGATCTCGGATTTCCCGAAGCCTATTGTCCGGAAGCGGAAGCGTATTACGGCGATGCGATCAGCCTGCCGATCTTTCCGGGTCTCACCAAGGCGGAACAGCAGCGCGTAATCGATGTTCTTTCTCGCGAAGTCGCCGCATGAGATTAGCGATCATACCCGCCCGGGGCGGCAGCAAGCGCATCCCGCGTAAGAATATCCGCGAATTTTGCGGAAAGCCGATGATCGCTTGGCCAATCGCCGCTGCCATCGAGAGCAGCGCATTCGACAAGATAATCGTCTCGACGGACGATGTGGAAATTGCGGCGGTCGCGCGGGCCTGCGGTGCGGAGGTGCCCTTCTCGCGCCCGGCGGCACTCGCCGACGACCACACGGGCACGACGGCCGTCGTCGCGCATGCCACGCGCTGGGCATTGAACCAGGATTGGCCGGTCGAGGCGGTTTGCTGCCTCTATCCAACCGCGCCAATGGTCGCCTCCACGGATATCGTCGAGGGTATGCGCATGTTGAGCGAAGGCGGCTGGGACTTTGTCCTGACGGTCACGACCTACGCCTCGCCGATATTCCGCGCCTTCCGGCAAACGCCGGACGGCGGACTCGAGATGTTCTTTCCCGAGCACTTCTCGAAGCGTTCGCAGGATCTTCCGGAAACGCTGCATGATGCCGGCCAGTTCTATTGGGGACAGACCGAGGCCTGGCTGTCGGACAAGCCGCTATTCGGTCCAGGCTCGGGACCCCTTCGCATCCCGCGCTGGCGTGTCCAGGACATCGACACGCCCGACGATTGGGTGCGGGCCGAGGCGCTCTTCCAGGCGCTCAACAAGAGATTGGCCTAATGCGCGCGCAAATCCTGATACGCTGCGATGCCGGTCCAGCGCTCGGCAGCGGCCACGTTATGCGATGCCTCTCTCTGGCGCGAGCGCTCGTGGAGCGCGGTGCCGGCGTCACCTTCGCATCGACCTTTCAAACGCTGGAAACCGTACCGGGGCTCGTTGCATCGGGGTATCAGCGGATCACGCTCGATCGTCCGCTGGACACCGATGAGATCACCGTCCCCGGCCGGCACTGGGATGCGGTCGTGGTCGATCACTACGCGCTGGACGCGCGCCAGGAGACCGCGTTCCGCCGTATTGCACCGGTGGTCCTGGTGATCGACGATCTCGCCAACCGTTCGCATGATTGCGACGTGCTGTGCGACCAGACGATCGGCCGCACGGTCGCCGACTATGCGCCGCTGGTCCCGCCCGCCGCAACGGTCCTTCTCGGCGCCCAATATGCGCTGTTGCGCCCGGAGTTCGCCCGCAGCCGGCCGGCCGCGCTGGCCGAACGCGCCGTCGGGCGGCCGGTCTCGCGCGTCCTCATTTCCCTTGGCATGACGGACGTCGGGGGGATTACCGCCTGGGCGACCGAAGCCGCGCTCGCCTC
>CAZPFL010000259.1:0-5433 GCA_964585785.1 uncultured Rhodospirillaceae bacterium | reverse complement strand
CTGCCGCACCGGGCGCGCGCGCTGGAAGTGCTACGCCTGCCGGAGAACGCGCCGCAGACCGAGCGGCCCCAGGTCGGCCGCTTCTCGCCGCGCATCGTTTCCAGCAACCGCAACCCGCTGCTGGGCGCGGCCCCGGATTCCAGCGCCGAGGCGGTCTCGCTGCCGCTCTACGGCCGCATCGCCGCCGGCACGCCGATCGAGGCGCTGCGCGACGACAGCATCCAGGTCGACGTCCCGGCGACCCTGCTGCGCAACGGCGAGCATTACGCGCTCGAGGTCGAGGGCGATTCGATGATCGAGGCCGGCATCTTCGACGGTGACACCGTGGTCATCGAGCGCTGCGACACGGCCGAGAACGGCGCCATCGTGGTCGCCCTGGTCGACGACAGCGAGGTGACGCTCAAGCGCTTGCGGCGCAAGGGCGATTCGATCGCGCTCGAGCCCGCCAACAAGGCCTACGAGACCCGCATCTTCGGCCCCGACCGGGTCAAGGTGCAGGGTCGCCTCGTCGGCCTGATGCGGCAATACTGAGGGCGCCGGCGGCCGCGCGCCGCGGTCCCTGCCCTGTTCCGCCGTCCCTGTCTTCCCCCGCCTGGCGCCGCCTGCCCCTTTGCGAAGGCGGTCCGGGCCCATGCGTCCACAGCCGGTCGCCGCGGGCTTCCCGGACACTGAGCGCCCGCACCCCGTCCCGGCCGAGCCAGAGCGCGTAGGCGCCGTTCCGCCACAGGTCGAAGCGGTCGATGACGCGCTCCGCCGCGCGGCAGTTCCGGCGCACGGGCACGGCGCTGACCACGATCACGCCGGGCCGGCAATCGTCCTGGAGAGCGCGGGGATCGCGCACCAGGGCCACTTCCCGCGCGCCGGCGCGGTAGAGGCAGCCGATCAGGTCGCAGGCGAAGCGCCCGTCGGCGCTTTCCGCCTTAGGCCAGACGGACGCGTCCTCCTCCGCCGCGCCGTCCCGCTCGAGCCAGATCCGCGCCGCGAAACGCTCCGCCCGCTTGCTCGACAGGCTGAGACGGCCGTCCGCGAGCCGCACCGCCATCAGGCTGCCGTCACCGTTAACCAGGATATCCGGCCGGTCGGCGAGCGGGATCGTGGCGAGCCCCGCGGCGAGGCCGGCCAGCCCGGCCCAGCGCAGCCCGCCGCGCCAGAGGCAGAGCCAGAGCCCGCCGAGCGCCGCCAGGACGAGCCCCGCCGTCGGCATCGCCGGCACGAGGATCGAGGCGCCGGGCCAGGATGCCACCATGCGCGCGGCGGCCAGCAGCAGGTCGATGCCCCAGGCCATCGGCTGCAGCGCCCATTGCTCCAGCCCCAGCGGCATCAGCACGCAGGCGAGCACGCCGCAGGGCATGATCCAAAAAGCGGCGAGCGGGATCGCGATCAGGTTGGCGATCAGGCTGTAGGCGCTGTAACGGCCGAAATGATGCAGCGCGATGATCCCCGTCGCCGTGCCCGCGACCAGCGTGGTGAGCCCTAGCGCCAGAAGGTAGAGCCCGACCCGCCGCGCCCATCCGCCGCCCCCGGCGCGCGTGTCGTCGCGCGCCGGTGTTCCTAAGTCGGCGGCCGGACGTAACCGGCCGCCGGCTCTCCAGCGCCGCCAGGGCCCGCGCAGGCTTTCATAGGCGGCGACCAGCGCGAGCACCGCGGCGAAGGACATCTGGAAGCTCGGGCCCATCAAGCTCTCGGGCGCGAGCAGCAGGACCGCCATCGCCGCCCAGGCGACGAGGCGCAGCGTGATCGCCGTGCGGTCGAGCAGCACGGCGGTCAGCACCAGCCCGGTCATGATGAAGGCGCGCTGCGTCGGCACCGTGGCGCCGGCCATGAAGAGATAGAGCAGCGCGCCGGCGAAGGCGCAGCCCGCCGCGACCTTCTTGACCGGGAGGTGAAGCGCCAACGGCTCGATCAGCGCCAGCAGCAGGCGGATGCCGAAGAAAAGGATGCCCGCCACCAGCCCCACATGCAGCCCGGAGATGGCGAGCAGATGCGCCAGTCCCGAATCCCGCATCGCGTTGGTCACGTCCTCGGGAATGGCGCTGCGATCGCCAACCAGAAGCGCGGCGGCGACCGCGCCCGCCTCCCCCGGGATCGCCGCGCGAATGCGGTCGGCGACCGTGAGGCGGAGCCGCGCAAGTCCCAAGCGGACCGCCAAGGCCGCCTGCCCCGGCGGCGCCGGCAGCGTCTCGGCCCGGGTGTAGGCGAAGCCGACGCCGCCGATCCGCGCGAACCAGGCATGGCGCTGGAAGTCGTAAGCGCCCGGCATCGCCGGCGCCGCCGGCGGCGACAGCCGCGCCGTCAGCCGGATGCGGGAGCCGATCGCCGCGTCGTCGCCCTTGCGCAGGCGGAGGCGGACGCGCGCGGGCGTCGCCGCCGGCCCAAGGCCCTGCAGCGCCACCCGGTCGAGCAGGACGCGTGTCCCGTCCGGTAGTTTCTCGACCGCGACCACCCGCCCCTCGACCCGGCCGGGCCCTAAGGCGTGCGCCAGCACCGGCGCCGCGACCGAATGCGTCCGCCCTTGCGCAACCGCGAAGCCGGCCGCGACGAGCAGCGCGCCCAGCACCGCCAGCCGCCACCCGGGCCGCCGCCACGCGCCGGCCAGGGCGACGAGGCAAACCGCCACAACCGCGGCGCCCGCCCAGGGCGCCGGCTCGAAGCGGAGTGCGAAATAGGTCGCGATGCCGGTCCCGAACAGCACCGGGCTCCACAGCGCCCAGCGGTCGCGCTGCTCGACGAAGGCGGCTAGGCAGCGCGCGGCCCAATGGGTCCCCGCGCGCTCCCCGGCGGAAAGTCGACCGGCGGCCGATACCGTCGCATCGGTCATGGCTCTAAGCTAGACGCGAAGTTGTTGCGGCTGTCCTCGACCCTTGCGGGTCCCCAGGCCAGCATAACCGTTAACGGTTCGGCATCAAGTCGGCATCAAGACCGCCGGGCGGCGTCGTTCGTGAAAGGCCGCGAAACGAGCGCCTCAGCGGCCGCTGCGCCCATACGGCCGGTCGATGCCGCGCACGATCGTCCCGATCTGCGAGCGATGGACGCCCAGATCCTTGAGCATGCGGTCGTCGAGCGCGCTCAGCTCGTGGTAGGCGCGGCGCTGGCGGCGGCGTTCGGCATAGCGCCGGCCGATACTGGCGATTCCAGCGAACATCGGGCTTATCTCCTGCAATCGGCCGATCCGTCCATCGACCATGCGGCACCCTGCCCCCGGCGTGTTTCTGCCGGATGTCGCGACGGCGGCCGTTTCGTTTCATTTGTTTCGGCCGCGGGCGCGCCGCGGCACTGTTGCCCTGGTCAAGCCTGTGCTAAACCGCGCGCATTCGCGACAACCGGGCTGCCCGTCACCGTCCCATGACCGTCGTTACCCGCTTTCCGCCGTCTCCGACCGGCTTCCTGCATATCGGCAGCGCGCGCACCGCGCTGTTCAACTGGCTCTATGCGCGCCACTGCGGCGGCAAATTCCTGCTCCGCATCGAGGATACCGACCGCAAGCGCTCGACCCAGGAAGCGGTGGACGCGATCCTCGACGGTCTGACATGGCTCGAACTCGACTGGGACAACGAGGTCGTGTTCCAGACGCAGAACGCCGCGCGCCACGCCGCGGTCGCCCGCGAGCTGCTCGCCAAGGGCCGCGCTTACCGCTGCTACTGCACGCCCGAGGAACTGGCCGAGATGCGCGAGAAGGCCCGCGCCGAAGGCCGCCCCACCCTCTATGACGGCCGCTGGCGCGACCGCGACCCGGCGGAGGCGCCCGCGGGCGTCGACCCGGTCGTGCGCGTGAAGATGCCGCGCGAGGGCAAGACCACCATCGCCGACCTGGTGCAGGGCGAGGTCACGGTCGCCAACGAGCAGCTCGACGACTTCATTTTGCTGCGCGCCGACGGCACGCCGACCTACATGCTCTCGGTCGTGGTCGACGATCACGACATGGGCGTCACCCACATCATCCGCGGCGACGACCACCTCAACAACGCCTTCCGCCAGTATCACCTGTTCCAGGCGATGGACTGGCCGGTCCCCGCCTTCGGCCATATCCCGCTGATCCACGGCGCGGACGGGCAGAAGCTGTCGAAGCGGCACGGCGCGCTCGGCGTCGAGGCCTACCGCGACATGGGCTACCTGCCCGAGGCGATGCGCAACTACCTGCTGCGGCTCGGCTGGAGCCACGGCGACGCGGAGATCATCTCGACCGAGCAGGCGATCGAATGGTTCGACGTGAACGCGATCGGCCGCTCCGCGGCGCG
This sequence comes from uncultured Rhodospirillaceae bacterium, assembly GCA_964585785.1. Taxonomy (GTDB): domain Bacteria; phylum Pseudomonadota; class Alphaproteobacteria; order UBA8366; family UBA8366; genus WHUA01. Next base: position 1,198 of record CAZPFL010000259.1, on the reverse strand, counting down.
CTTCGACCTCGCCAAGCTGGAAAGCGTCAACGCGCATTACATGCAGGCCGCCGCCAACGACCGGCTCGTCGCGCTCGTCGCCCCCTTCCTGGAAAAGCTGACCGGCGAGCCCCTCAGCGCCGAGGGCAAGGCCCGCCTGCGCGCCGGCATGGACGGCCTCAAGCCGCGGGCGAAGACGCTGGTCGAGCTCGCCCAGAACGCCGCCTTCTACACTTCGCGCCCGCAGCATCCGCTCGCCAACGCCAAGGCGGCCAAGATGCTAGCCGAGGATGCACCCCGGATCCTGGCCGACGCCGCGGCCCAGCTCGCCGAGGTGGCGCCCTGGACGGCGGAAAGCCTGGAAGGCCGCGTCCGCGACTATGCCGAGGCCCATGCCCTTGGATTAGGCAAGATCGCGCAACCATTACGCGCAGCTTTGACCGGTTCTAACGCCTCCCCGGGGATTTTCGAGGTTATGGAAGTCCTTGGAAAAGAAGAGACAATCGCGCGCATCCGAGCTGTGCCGGGGGTCACTGATTAAATTACAGGCGTTTGCTACACGGACCGCTCGCGGTATATACTGCACCGCAACACAATGAGGGGTGCGGGAAAGGTAATGGCAATTTAATCCTTATCCCGTTTCATAATTTCGGCTTTTCGCCAGATAGAAGGGTCCACTCATGACGGAAAAAAGCAAAGCAGCCAATCCGGCAGCTTCCAATGAATATGTCACCGTAACCGACCACACCACCGGAAAGACCTACGATTTCCCGATGATGTCGGGATCGGTGGGCCCCAAAGTCATCGACGTCCGAAGCCTGTACGGCCAGACCGGCCACTTCACCTTCGATCCCGGCTACACCTCGACCGGCGCCTGCGAATCCAAGATCACCTATATCGACGGCGAGGCCGGCGTGCTGATGCACCGCGGCTACAAGATCGAGGAACTGGCGGAGCACAGCGACTTCATGGAAGTTTGCTACCTGCTGCTCAACGGCGAGCTGCCGAACGCGCAGGAAAAGGCCGAGTTCGAGACCACGATCACGCACCACACGATGGTGCATGAGCAGATCAACTTCTTCTTCCGCGGCTTCCGGCGCGACGCCCACCCGATGGCGGTGATGGTCGCGACGGTCGGCGCGCTCTCCGCCTTCTACCACGACTCTCTCGACATCACCGATCCGTACCAGCGCATGATCACCTCGCACCGGCTGGTCGC
>CAZPFL010000258.1:0-5558 GCA_964585785.1 uncultured Rhodospirillaceae bacterium | reverse complement strand
CGCAGGACGCCAACTATCTGTCCGTGCTGCAGTTCGCCGTCGACGTGCTCAAGGTCAAGCACATCCTGGTGGTCGGGCATTACGGATGCGGCGGCGTGGCCGCGGCCGTAGACGGCGTGCGGCGCGGCCTGGTGGATCACTGGCTGCATCCGATCCGCGAGGTCTGCCACGCGCACCGCCACGAGCTCGACGCCATCCCGGAGCGCAGCGCCCAGCTCGACCGCCTGTGCGAGCTCAACGTCATGCGCCAAGTCAGGAACGTCGCCTCCGACGTCTTCGTGCACGAGGCCTGGGCGCGCGGCCAGGAGCTGCGCGTACATGGCTGGGTCTATTCGCTCGCCGACGGCCTGGTGAAGGACCTCAACGTGACGGTCGCGGGGCCGGAGGAGATCGGCAAGCCGCTCTGAAGCCGTCGCGGCGCGAGAGACGCACGGCGTGGATGTGTCATACTGTCCCCAGCACATTCCAAGCTCGGGGACAGAAAAGCCGTGACCAGCAAGATCACACTCGACATCGCAGAATGCACTTCCTTCGCCGACGGCCATGAATTCGGCGACACCGGCGCCTATGAGCGGCTGCGCGGCCGCGCGCGCTACGCCGTGCACCCGAAGGCCGCCGCGCAGGCCGTCGTCACCGATATCGACAAGGCGCCCGTCAACAAGGACGGCCTGGTCGAGTTCACCGCCGACTTCCTGATGCTGCGGCCAGCCGATCGGACTCGCGGCAACCGGCGCGTCTTTTTCGACTACGGCAACCGCGGCAATCTGCGGGCGCTGCAGTTCTTCAACGATGCGCGCGCCTCGAACGATCCGAAGACGCTGGAGCATGCGGGCAACGGCTTCCTGTTCCGCCGCGGCTACAGCTTCGTCTGGGGCGCCTGGCAGGGCGACCTGCTGCCGGGCAACAACCGGGTGACGATGCAGCTTCCGGTCGCGACCGACAGCGGTAAGCCGATCACCGGCCCGGTGCGCCAGGAATTCACGCCGGTCGCGCCGACGCTCTGCTTCCCGCTGTCGGGCCGCGCCGGCACGCGCAGCCATCCCGCCGTCTCGCTCGACACCTCGAAGGCGCGGCTGACCAAGCGCCGCTATCCGCATAACGAGCGCATCCCCGTCCCGGCGGAAGAATGGCAATTCGCCCAGGTGCTGAGCGGCGCGGCGGTGACGGGCGAGAGCCAAAACCGCGGCGCCGAGGAGACGGCGATCATGCCGTCCGACAGCTTCATTTACATGGCGAAGGGCTTCCAGCCGGGCTGGATCTACGAGCTGGTCTACGAAGGCCGCGATCCGCTGGTCATGGGGCTCGGCCATGTCGCGGTGCGCGACCTCGTCAGCTTCCTTAAATACGGTGACAAGGACGCCGCCGGCAACGCCAACCCATTGGCGCCGGTCGAGAAGGCCTATGGCTGGGGCCGCTCGCAAACGGGCCGTTGCCTCCGCGACTTCGTCTATCTCGGCTTCAATGCGGACGCGGAAGGCCGCAAGGTGTTCGACGGCGTGTTGCCGCATGTCGCCGGCGCCGGGCGGATGTGGCTCAACCACCGCTTCGCCAACGCCGTCTCGATGGCGGGGCAGCAATACGAGGACCACTACATCCTCGCCGACCGCTTCCCCTTCTCCTACGCGGAATCGACCGACCACCTGACCGGCAAGACCGACGCTATTCTGAAGCGGCCGGAGACCGATCCGCATGTCCTGCACAGCCAGAGCGCGACGGAATACTGGCAGCGGCGCGGCTCGCTCGTGCACACCGACACGCAGGGCAACGACCTGGCCCAGCCGGCCAACGTGCGCTGCTACCTCTGGTCCAGTTCGCAGCACATGTCGAGCCCGCTGCCGACCGTGCCGAACAAGGGCATCTGCCAGAACTTCAGCAACATCGTCAGCACTTCGATGCTGTTCCGCGCGCTGCTCGACGCCATGGACGCCTGGGTTACGGACGGCACGCCGCCGCCCGACTCGCGCATCCCCATGCGCAAGGACGGCACGCTCGCGACCTATATGGAATGGCGCGAGACATATCCCCGCATCCCCGGGCAGATGATCTCGGCCGGCCCGGCGGCGCTGCCGCTGCTCGACCACGGCCCGGACGTGGAGCGCGGCATCCTCTCCAAGGAGCCGCCCGACGTGCTGAACCCGGACGGCTATGTCGTGCAGATCCCGGCGACCGACGCCGACGGCAACGACATCGCGGGCGTGCGCGCGCCCATGGTGCAGGCGCCGCTCGGCACCTATACCGGCTGGAGCCTGCGGGCGCGCGGCTACGGCACGCGGGCGAACTACGAGTTCAACGGCAGCTACATCCCCTTCCCGGATTCACCGGAGGAGCGTGCGTTCACGGAAGATCCGCGGAAGTCGGTGCTGGAGCGCTACGGCTCGCCGGAGGGCTATGTCGAAGCGATTGTCGCCGCGGCGAAGCGGCTGGTCGCCGAGCGGCTCATGCTGGAAGAGGACGTGCCCCGCGCGGCGAAGGAGGCACAGAACTGGGGCCGCCCGCGCCACGCCGTGGGGCTATGACTGGACACGGGGCCTTGGAAGACGATCAGGCGAGAACGCATCGGCGTTTCTAGAAGTCTTCCAGGTCACCGCGCCAAATCAGCGGGCTCGTCCCGACATAGGCCGGCGCCTGGTCGTCGGTCGTCGTGACGGTAGCCGTCGCGCTCTGAAAGATCGGCAGCTTGCCGGCGACGAGCCGCTCGAGCGGATAGGCGCCCGCCGAGGCCGCGACCAGGCCGAGCGTGAGGGCGATCGTCAGCAGCTTGTGATGCATGATGGTGCACATTTCAAATCTCCTTCTGAGCCGGTTCATCGGCTTTCCGATTGCGTGGATCATCGGCGAAACGGAGAAGCGCGCGCGTGCGATTTCGCACACACCGAAACGGGCCGGCTCAGGGCGCGGTCCTGAGCCGGCGGCGACCAAAATTATTGTGTTATTTCAATCGTCTTCTTCGACGCCCTGGCGGGCCTTCTCGACCATCTCGGCAAGCGCCGCGGCATCCGTGACGACCAGGGCGCCCCGCCGGCGGCTGAGCTGGCCGTCCCGCTCGAGCTGCTTCAGCTCACGGGCCACGGCCTCGCGCCGGGTGCTGACCCGGTCGGCGATCTCCTGATGCGTCGGCGGCGGCGAGATGACCGCCTCGCCGCTTCCCGCCGCCGGCGGCCGGGCGAGGCGGAGAAGCTCCACATAGATGCGGTGGCGGACGTCGAGCGTACGGAACTCGTTGATGCGCTCGGAGAGATAGCGGATCTGCCGGACCGCGCGCTCGAGGATGTGGAAGCAGACCGCCGGATAGGTCATCGCGAGGTCGCGGAACACATGGGACGGCATCTTGGCGACCGTGGTGTTGGTCCGCGCCACCACGCTGGCCGACCGCCCCTTGCCGTCGATCGCGGAGAGCTCGCCGAAATAATCCCCGGCCTCGATATCGCGGAAGACCGTGTCCTTGCCCTGGATCGAGGCGATGACCACGCGAACCGTCCCGGCGACCACGAAATAGACGTCGGACGTGTCGTCCTGATGGCTCAGGATCTCGGTGCCGGCATCGAAGCGCCGCCAGACGCATTGGGTATTCAGGCGGTTGATCTCGCTATCGGGAAGATCGCCCAGCACCGCGCACCGCGCCAGGGTCTCCGAATGCCGGTGTGTCGCCGTCTCCGCCATTCGCCAGCTCCGCGCTCCCGCTCGTGCCGGCGGCGTTACCCGCGCGCCAGGACCTTCAGCGCGTCGTCCCAGGCATCCAGCGTCTGCTGGATGTCCGCCTCCGTCAGGGTCAGCGAGACATAGTATTTGCTCTCGCCCTTGAGGATGCCGCGCTCCTTCAAGAGCGCGTTGAACCGCGCCATCTTCTTGGCGTCGCCGCGCAGCGTGTCGCGGTAGTTGCGGATCTCGCCGCCGGTGAAGACGAGGTCGAACAGCGGCGGCACGCCGGTGACCTGGGCCTCGACGCCGTGGCGCGCCAGGCGCTCGGTGAGGCCTTTCATCAGCCGCTCGCCGGTGGCGAAAATCTTCTTGTAGCTGTCCGGCCGCCGCAGGATCTCGAGCGTGGCGAGCCCGGCCGCCGAGGCAATCGGGTTGCCCGACAACGTGCCGATCTGCGGCATGAAGCGGTCCGGCGCGGCGCGGTCGCGGTCGAACATCGCCATGACCTCGTCGCGCCCGGTGATCGCCGAAAGCGGGAAGCCGCCGCCGACGATCTTGCCGAGGGTACAGACGTCGGGGGTGACGCCGTAATATTCCTGCGCGCCGCCATAGCTGAACCGGAAGCCGGTCACCACCTCGTCGAAGACCAGCAGGATATCGTTCTTCGTGGCGATCTCGCGCATGTCCTCCAGGAAGCCCGGGCGCGGCGGGATGATGCGCTGGAACGGCTCCAGGAAGACGGCGGCAATCTGCCCCTTATGCTCGCGGATCAGGCTTTCGACCGCCGCGGCATCGTTGTAGGGCGCGATCACCATGTTTTCCGCCACGTTGCGCGGGATGCCGGCGGAGTCCGGTATCGCGTGCATCATGTTGCCCGGGTTCTTGGGCGCCAGGCTCATCAGGCCGTAGTCGCTGTAGCCGTGGTAGCCGCCCTCGAATTTCAGGATCTTGTCGCGACCGGTATAGGCGCGCGCGAGCCGCATGGCGAAGGCGTCCGCCTCCGATCCGGTGCTGGCGAAGCGCACCTTCTCGGCGCAGGGCACCGCGTCGATGATCGCCTGCGCGAGGTCGATGCCCTTCTTGTTGTTGGCGAAGAAGGTGGTGCCGTGCTGGAGCTGCTCGACGACCGCGGCGGTCACCTCGGGGTGGTTGTGGCCGACGATCATCGGGCCGGAGCCGATGAGAAAGTCGACATATTCGTTGCCGTCCTCGTCCCAGACGCGGCTTCCCTTCCCCTCGCGGATGATCATATCCGCCCCGGTGTTGCCGAAGGTGCCGCCGGGCAAGACCTCGCGGGCATGCGCGTAAACGGGATCATGGGGCTTCGGCGTTGCGGACATCGGCTGACTCTTTCGATCTGGGGTGTACGGACGGGCTACCGTCTCCCAGAGAGTGCCAAGCCGGGTGAAGGGTCGTCAATTGAAGAAAACGATGTCCCCAAGGCGGCGAAACCGAATAGGCTCGGAATCTGGGAAAGGAAGACTGGAGCGCGCGATGGAAAACGGGCATGCGCCGGAGAACCGGCCGACTTTGCGGATGACGCATTTCGGCGCGGCCGGCTGGTCGATCACCGACGGCGAGATGGTCTTCCTGCTCGACCCCTACCTCTCGCGCATCCGCTTCAAGGGGCGGCGCTTCGGCCCGACCGACGCGACCTCGGTGCCGAACGACCCGCGCCCCATCATCCCCATGAACGAGCCGCCGACGACAAACACCGCCACGGTCGACGCGCATGTGCCGCGCGCCGATTACGTCATGCTGTCGCACTCGCATTTCAACCATTGCATGGACGTGCCCTATATCGCCAAGAAGACCGGCGCGGTCGTCATCGGCACCGAAAGCACGGTGAACGTAGCGCTCAACAACGGCGTGCCGCTGGAGCAGACGCTGGCGGTGAAGGGCGGCGAGGACTACGCCTT
>CAZPFL010000257.1:0-5572 GCA_964585785.1 uncultured Rhodospirillaceae bacterium | reverse complement strand
TCCTGGTTGTTGTCGCCCTCCGCCATCCGCGACATTACCGACGTCATCCGCGAGATCGGGCTCACAATGCTCCGACCGATAATGAAGGTCAGGCCGACCGACAGGACGAGGATCACCAAACCGATGGAAATGAACATGGTCTTGGTCATCTGCCGTTCCGCCGCGACCTTCGCTTCCGCCTGATCGTCTTTCTTTTCCACATGCGAGTAGATCTTGACGATCTCCGGCGAGATGGCGGCGAAGTTCTTGGCGATATCCTTTATCTCCTTCACCGTCGCGGCCTTGAGGTCGGCCCAGTCGTGAATGCCCTTCTGGTAATTGTCCATCAGCGCGGCGAGCTGCTGCTTCGACGCCGGGGACGCCGCGCTCGAGGCCAGCATGCTGTTGAACGCTTGCCGCTGCTTGTCGAGCTTGGCGACATACTGGCTCTCGTCGCCTTCCATGAACCGCATCTCGATGGCGCGTATCAACTGCACCTCGGTCGTCAGCGTGTGAAGGTCCGGGCTCTGCACCATCTTTTCGATGGCTTCGCCGGACGTGCGCAGACGGGCTTGCAGGCCCTGGTCCGGCGAGGCGCTGATTTTCCGATAAAGGGTCGAGTACCGCTGAAATTCCTGCAGGTCGTGCTCGACGCCCGTGCGAATGACGCGAATGGCACTGACCGTCGCCGCGGAACCCGCGTCCTTGGACGCTTCGGTCAGCGTGGCGATCACCTTCTGGGCGACGGCGTTGTAGTCGTCGAGAATTTTCGGATCGTGCTGCAGCAGGAACGCCTCTTCAAGCTGCCGCATATTGAAGATCCCGACTTCGACGTGCTGGATGACCTTTTCCAGATTGCGGTTGGAGGCGGCGGTCTGCGCGGCCTCCCCCAGCAGCATGTCATCCACCATGTAGATCGTTCCGAGCGCGAGCAGGCTGACGATGGTGACGGCGGCCAGCCACATCATGCGAGTCCGGATCCGGACATTCTCAATGAATTTCATCTTATACTCTGGAGTAATAATTAAATTGAACAAATTGCACTTACACAAATATTTCAGGACGATGCCGAAAATTTATTGACAAATCTTAAATATAATAGCGTTTCTATACCGCGCTATTTATATTCTCTCTTTGTAATATTTGATTTAGCCAAATACCGCGCCGGACAGGCCCTCCGGCCGGGGCCGGGGCAAAGAAGCGCCGCGTCAGCGGCCTCGGTCCAGTAGGGCTTCCGTCGCCGCGAGCAGGATGCAGATCGCGATACCGTCCGCCGCGGTCGCGACGTCGCCCAGGCTCGGGAAGGACGGCGCGATGCGGAGGTTACGGTCGTTCGGATCGCGGCCGTAGGGAAAGGTCGCCCCGGCCGGCACCAGCGCAAGCCCGGCCTCGGCCGCCAGCGCCACGATGCGCTTGGCGCAGCCGTCCATCACATCGACGCTGATGAAATAGCCGCCTTGCGGCTTGGTCCACACGGCAACACCGGTGCCCTCGAGCCGCCGGCTTAAGGCCGCATCGACCGCGGCGAATTTCGGCACGAGCAGCCGGCGATGCGCCGCCATCAGCCGGTCGATCCCCGCCTGGTCCTTGAGAAACCGGACATGGCGCAGCTGGTTGAGCTTGTCCGGCCCGATCGTGCGCTTCGACAGCCGCTCGCAGAGCCAGCGGATATTCTCCGGCGACGACGCGCACATCGCGAGCCCGCCGCCCGCGAAGGTCATCTTCGAGGTGGAGGCGAAAACGAGGGCGCGGTTGGGCTGGCCCGCCGCGGCGCAGGCGTCGAGAATATTGACCAGCCCCGGCCGCGCATCGGTCAGGTGATGCGACGCATAGGCGTTGTCCCAGAACAGGCGGAAGTCGGGCGCCCCGGTCTTCATCGCGGCCAGCCGCTCGACCACCTCGGGCGCGTAGATCTCCGCCGTCGGGTTGGAGTATTTCGGCACGCACCACATGCCCTTGACCGCCGGGTTGGCGGCCAGGCGCTCGACTTCGTCCATGTCGGGGCCGTGTCCGGTCAGCGGCACCGGGATCATCTCGATGCCGTAGGTCTCACAGATCGCGAAATGCCGGTCGTACCCCGGCACGGGACAGAGAAAGGCCGGGCTTTCCTTGCTCCACGGCCCGGCGCCGTCCGGCACGCCCTTGAGCAGCGCGAACACAACGCAGTCGTGCATCAGCGCCAGGCTCGAGTTGTTGCCGATCAGGATCTGCTCCGGCGGCGCGCCCATGATGCCGGCGAAGAGGGCGCGCGCCTCGGGCAGGCCCTGGATGCTGCCGAAATAGTTACGCGTGTCGCCGCCGTCCGCCTGGTGCCAATCGAGATTGCCGGGCAGGCGCAGCAGGTCGTTAGACAGGTCGAGCTGTTCCGCCGAGGGCTTGCCGCGCGTCATGTCGAGCTTGAAGCCTTTGGCCTGGAAGGCGTCGTAGTCCGCGCGGATGCGCGCGTGGCATTGCTGCAGCTCGGCAGCGGTCATCTCCGCAAGACGGGTCATGGCAAACGCCCTGTCTGGTGCTGTCTATGGTGCTGTCCGACGCCGACGCCCGGCGGCAACGGGCCGGGTCATCGGCGCATGCGGGCGCTGCTTAGCACCAACCGGCGCGGGCCTTCAAACGGAGAATTGTATGGCTGCAATTGCCGCCGGCGCGCGTGTCGTCGCGCGCCGGTCTAATGAAGACGGCGGCCGGGCGAAACCGGCCGCCGGCGCGCGGGGCAATCACATTTGTCGCTGTTGCTTTAGCGCCGTGCGTCCTTCGACAAGCTCAGGATGAGGCGGATTCTTAGTGGCATTGAGAAAAGCCTCATGCTGAGCTTGTCGAAGCACGCACTATGCCTATCCCATTCGCCTAAAGGCAGGCGAAAACGCCGGCCGCCACTCGATCGTCGTTGTGGCCGGCGTGGAAAGGGCGCTCAGCCCTCTCCGGCCACCCGCGCCTCGCTGGTGTTCTTGTAGAGCCACATCGTGCTCTCGCCGCCGTTCATCGGGACGACCTCGTTGATGTAGGCCGGCCCGCCGTTACGCGGCAGCGACCGCGCCAGGCTGATGAACAGATAGGCCAGCTCGTCGGCGTCCTCGATCATCGCCTTGGCGATGGAGTCCCAGGTCGTCCCGCCGTTCTGGCTGATGTTCCGGCGCTTCGCCCAATCGCGAATCTTGATCGCCGCCTCGTGCCGGGCCGCTTCCGCCTCGTTATCGAAAAGTTGGCCGTCACACGTCTTGTAAGCATGTGTCTTGTGCATTTTTCTCGATCCCATCCTGCGGCCGGACGGTGGTGGCGGCATCGGGCCGATAAAGCCCGCATACCGACCGTGTGTGACCAGCCGATGACAGGAGGATGGGGGCCAGGGGAAAAAGGGGCAATTCCTTCTAACCGACTAGCCATTCGGTACAGGTGCGACAAGCTGCCTAAGCCTTTGTTCTTCGTCCGCGATTACCCCTTACGGACAGGGCGCCGGCCGCTGCGGCGGCGCCGGCCCCCTCGCCCGCATATCTACTAGTAGACCATTGTTTTGCGCACGGGCGGTTATTTTCACATCTAAGCCGAGAGTGGCGACGGCCACCCGCACGCCCTACATGAAGGGGGAACACGCACCGGCATTGCCGTCGGGGGCCCCGGCCATGACGCATCGCATGACCCATCCAAGGACGCATCCCAAAACGCATCGCCCGTACGATCCGGGCCGCCGCGCCGTGCTGAAAGCGATGGGCGCGCTTGGCCTCGCCGCCGGCTTCCGGCCGCATTGGGCGGGGGCGGCGACGGACGCCCTGCTGCGGCGCGCGATCCCCAAGACCGGCGAGCGGCTGCCGGTGATCGGCATGGGCTCCTGGATCACCTTCAACGTCGGTGACGACCCCGCGCTGCGCGCCGCGCGTCTCAAGGTGCTGCAGACCTTCTTCGACCGCGGCGGCGGTCTGATCGATTCCTCGCCGATGTACGGCTCGTCCGAGGCGGTGATCGGCTACTGCCTTCGCCACATCGCCGACAAACAAGGGCTGTTCGCCGCAACCAAGGTGTGGACGCCGCTGCAATGGCATGGCGTGCGGCAGATGGCGGAATCCGAAAGCCTCTGGGGCGTCAAGCGCTTCGACCTGATGCAGGTGCACAACCTGCTCGACTGGGAAGGCCATCTCGAGACGCTGCGCGACTGGAAGGCCAAGGGCCGCATCCGTTACATCGGCATGACGACCTCGCACGGCAGCCGGCACGCGGAGATGTCGCAGATCATGGCGACGCAGCCGATCGACTTCGTGCAGCTCACCTACAACATCCTCGACCGCGAGGCCGAGGTGCGGCTGCTGCCGCAGGCCGCCGAGCGCGGCCTCGCCGTGATCGCCAACCGGCCGTTCCAGGGCGGCGCGCTGTTCGACCGCTTCGCGAAGCATCCCCTCCCCGCCTGGGCGGAAGAATTCGACGCGCGGAACTGGGCGCAGTTCTTTCTCAAATTCATCGTCTCGCACCCCGCCGTCACCTGCGCCATTCCCGCGACCTCGCGGGTCGACCACATGCAGGAGAATATGGGCGCCTGCTATGGCCGCCTGCCCGACGCCGAGACGCGGGCGCGGATGATCAAATACGTCGAGAGCCTGTAGCCGGGCCATGCGATTCATCCCGTTCTCGCGCGACGTCTTCCTCCGCCTGTTCGAGATCTACAACGCCGCGATCTGGCCGGCGCAGATCGTCGCCTACGCGCTCTGCGCCATTGCCTTGCTCCTCGCGCTGCGGCCTGCGCGCGCCAGCGGTAGAATCATCGCCTTCCTGCTCGCCGCGGCGTGGATCTGGAACGGCGTCGCCTATCAAATGCTGCATTTCGCGACGATCAACTGGGCGGCGTGGCCGTTCGGCTTCTTCTTCGTGGTCGAGGGGTTGCTGCTGTTCGCGGCCGGGATGAAGCGCGCACCGCTCGCCTTCCGCTTTGCGGGCGACGCGGCGGGCTGGACCGGGCTCGCGCTGAACGCCTACGCGATGGTCGCCTATCCGGTCATCGGGCTGCTCGACGGCGAGCCACTACACCGCCTGGCGCTGGTTGGCGTCGCCCCCTGCCCCACCACGCTCTTCACCTTCGGCATGCTGCTGCTGGCCGAGCAGCGCGTGCCGATGCATCTGCTCGTGCTGCCGGTGCTGTGGTCGTTGATCGCCGGCGCGGCGGGCTGGCTGATCCACATCCCGCAAGATCTGGCGCTGCCGGTCGCTGCCCTGCTTACCGTCGTATTGCTGGCCCGGCGCGGCCAGGTCAGCCGCGCGTAAGCGGCATGACCTCGCGCGCGAAGCGGTCCATGCCTTCCGTGCTGGCCTCGATCGTGTCGCCGCGGAAGTCGAAGATCAGCTCCGAGATGCCGAGCGCGCCGTATTCGCGGATGTCGTCGGCGACCTGTTCCGGCGAGCCGGTGAAGCGGCGGCGCGCGCCCGCGACCTCCTTCATGTTCGGCTCGTAGAGCGGCGCCTTGAAGGAGATGGTGAGCGCGGAGAAGTCGCGGCCTTCCGCCTCGGTGAGCCGCTTCAGCTCGTCCAGCTTCTGGCGCATCTCCTCCGGCGGCAGCGGCGAGGCCGCGACCGCGCCCACCGGGTGCCAGCCGTCGCCGTAGCGCGCGGCGCG
>CAZPFL010000256.1:0-5584 GCA_964585785.1 uncultured Rhodospirillaceae bacterium | reverse complement strand
CGCATAGACCGCGGACTCGCGGGACGAGCCGCCGCCCCAGTTGCGGTCGGCGACGATGATCTGCGCCTTGCGGTAGGACGGCTTGTTCAGCACGAACTCCGGCTTTTCGCTGCCGTCCGGGTTGAAGCGCTGATCGTGGAACAGGATCTTCGGATATTCCGGGTCCCCGATCGGCACCTTGTTGAATCGCGTCGGACAGAGCTGGTTGGTGTCGATATTCGCCTGGTCGAAGGGGGCCGCGGGCGCGGTGAGTGTTGTGAAGGGCTGCATCGTCAGGCTCCTTTCGCGAGCGTGCGGACGTCGGTGAGCTTGCCGGTGATCGCGGCGGCGGCGGCCATGGCGGGGCTGACCAGGTGGGTGCGGCCGCCGAGACCTTGGCGGCCCTTGAAATTGCGGTTCGAAGTCGAGGCGCAGCGCTCGCCCGGGCGCAGCATGTCGCCGTTGATCGCCGTGCAGAGCGAGCAGCCGGGATCGCGCCATTCGAAGCCCGCGGCGGTGAAGATACGGTCGAGCCCCTCGGCCTCGGCGTTGCGCTTGACGGTGGCCGAGCCGGGCACGATCCAGGCCGGAATCTTCGCCTTGCCGAGCTTGGCCACTTCCGCCGCGGCGCGCAGGTCCTCGATCCGGCCGTTGGTGCAGGAGCCGATGAACACGCGGTCGATCGCGATGTCGTCGAGCGCCGTCCCCGGCTTCAGCTCCATGTAGTCGAGTGCGTTGGTGATCTCCATCTTGGTCGCGGCGTCGCGGGCGCCGTCGGGGGAGGGCACGCGCCCGGTGATCGGCAACGCATGCTCCGGGTTGATGCCCCAGGTAACCATCGGCGCGATCTCGGCCGCGTCGAGCGTGACATCCGTGTCAAATTTCGCTTCGTTGTCGCTCGGCAGCGTCTTCCAATGCGCGAGCGCGCGATCCCAGGCGGCCTCTTTCGGCGCGTAGGGCCGGCCGTGCAGATAGGCGAAGGTCTTGTCGTCCGGCGCCACCATGCCGGCCCGCCCGCCGGCTTCGATCGACATGTTGCAGACCGTCATGCGCTGCTCCATGGACATCGCGGACAGCGCCTCGCCGGTGTATTCGACGACGTGGCCCGCCGCGCCGCCATGGCCGATCTTGGCGATGATCGCCAGGATCACGTCCTTGGCGGCGACCCCGAAGGGCAGCCGGTGGTCGACGCGGATGCGCATCGACTTGGGCTTCCGTTGCCACAGCGTCTGGGTGACGATGATGTGGTAGATCTCGGACGCTCCCGCGCCGAAGGAGAGGTTGCCGAAGGCGCCGTGCGTGGCGGTGTGCGAATCCGCGCCCACCAGCACGATGCCCGGGATGCTGATGCCCTGTTCCGGCCCTGCGACATGCAGGATGCCCTGATCCGAATCGCCCATGTTGAAATGGCGGATGCCGTATGTCCGGCAGTGCTCGGTCAGCAGCTCGATCATGTTGCGGATCTTGGGATCGCCGATCGCGGACAGCCCCTTGGCCTGGTTCGTCGTCGGGACGTAATGGTCGGAAAAGGCGAAGACCTTGTCGGGCTCGGCGGCGGTCCGGCCCTCTTCCTCCATGCGGTCGAAGGTGTGCCGCGAGCCTTCGTGAATCAGGCAGCGGGCCACGTAAAGCAGGGTTTCGTCCTGCTCGGCGGTGATCACATGCCGGCGCCAAATCTTGTCGAACATGGTCGAAGGGCTAGGCATCGGAACCTCTCGTTATCGATTTTTAAGTTGTTGCAGTGCAAAATAAACGGCATAGGAGGGGCGAAAAGGGAGCGAACACCGCTTGCCCCGCCGGTGGCGAAAGCTATATTCCCGCGGCCAGACAATTCCCTTTCAATATGGAAGTAAACCCCAGCGCCATGGATCTGCGCAACATTGCGATAATTGCCCATGTCGACCACGGCAAGACCACGCTCGTCGACGGGCTGCTGCGCCAGAGCGGCACCTTCCGCGCCAACCAGCAGGTGGCTGAGCGCGCCCTGGATTCCAATGATCTGGAGCGCGAGCGCGGTATTACGATACTCGCGAAATGCACCTCGATTCGCTGGCAGGACACCCGGATCAACATCGTCGATACGCCGGGCCATGCCGATTTTGGCGGCGAGGTGGAGCGGATCCTCAGCATGGTGGATGGCGTCGTGGTCCTGGTCGATGCCGCCGAAGGGCCGATGCCGCAGACCAAATTCGTCCTCGGCAAGGCGCTGAAGCTCGGCCTCAGGCCGATCGTGATGATCAACAAGGTCGATAAGCCGGACCAGCGCGCCCATGACGTCCACAACGAGGTATTCGACCTCTTCGCCGCCTTGGGCGCGACCGATGCGCAGCTCGACTTCCCCACGGTTTTCGGCTCGGGCCGGGACGGCTGGGCGGCGGAATCGCCGGAAGGGCCGAAAACCGACCTGAGCCCATTGTTCCAGCTCATCATTCGCCATGTGCCGGCCCCGGATGCGGATCTCGATGGTCCCTTCCGCATGCTGGCGACGACGCTGGAGGCCGACCCCTATCTCGGGCGCGTGCTGACCGGGCGGATCCATGCCGGAACGGTGAAGCAAAACATGTCGATCAAGGCCCTGACCCGGGATGGCGAGCTGCGCGAGGAGGGGCGGATCACCAAGCTGCTGGCCTTCCGCGGGTTGGAGCGCGTGCCGGTGGACGAGGCGACGGCCGGCGACATCGTCGCGGTGGCCGGGCTGTCCGAGGCCACGGTCTCCGACACCTTGTGCGATCCGGGCGTCAGCGAGCCGATCGAGGCCCAGCCGATCGACCCGCCGACGCTCGCCATGACCTTTTCGGTCAATGACTCGCCGCTGGCCGGGCAGGACGGTGACAAGCTCACCTCCCGCGTGATCCGCGCGCGCCTGATGCGCGAGACGGAGGGCAATGTCGCGATCCGGGTGCGCGACACCGAGGAGTCCGATTCCTTCGAGGTCGCCGGCCGGGGCGAGCTGCAGCTCGCCGTTCTCATCGAGCAGATGCGGCGCGAAGGCTTCGAACTGTCCATTGGCCGGCCGCGCGTGCTCTACAAGAACGATCCGGCAAGCGGGGCGCGGCTCGAGCCGATCGAGGAGGTCGTCGTCGATGTCGATGAAGAATACGCCGGCGCGGTCGTCGAGAAGCTGAGCGAGCGGAAGGCCGAGCTAACCGAGATGCGTCCAGCCGGGAGCGGCAAGCAGCGGCTGGTCTTCCTGGCGCCGTCACGCGGCCTGATCGGCTATCACGGCGAGTTTCTTACCGATACGCGCGGCACCGGGGTGATGAACCGGGTGTTCCACGATTACGCGCCCTATCGCGGCAACATCGCGGCGCGCCGCAACGGCGTTCTCGTCTCGATGCAGAAGGGCAAGACGGTCGCCTACGCCCTCTGGTATCTGGAGGAACGCGGTCCGCTGTTCGTCGATCCGGGCGACCAGGTCTATGGCGGCATGCTCATCGGTGAACACAGCCGGGGATCGGACCTCGAGGTCAACCCGCTGAAGACGAAGCAGCTCACCAATATCCGCGCGGCCGGCAAGGACGACGCGGTCACGCTCACCCCGCCGATCCGCATGACGCTGGAAAAGGCGATCGCCTATATCGCCGACGACGAGATGGTCGAGGTGACGCCGCATTATGTCCGGCTGCGCAAGCGCGAGCTCGATCCGCATATGCGCAAGCGCGCATTGAGGCGGGCGGAAATCGCGTAGGTTTTCCGATCGCAGACGCCGGTCCGGTTTATTTCGCGCAGTTGACGCAGGTCGCGACCGCCGGATCGAATTCGAGCCGCGCCAGCGGAATCTCCTCGTCGCAATTGAGGCAATAGCCGTAGTCGCCGGACTCGATCCGCTCCAGCGCGGAATCGATGCGCTGCAGCTCGATCTTGCGGCGGCGCTCGGCATCCTGCGCCATGGCTTGGTTCTGTAACGCGTCGATGCGGGATAGGCGGCCGAGCTGCTGCTGATCGAGCTCGACCGGCTCGCGCGCTTCCTTGGTCGCGACCTCGCGCTCCAGCAGCTCTTGCCGGCGCTGCTCCAACAGAGCGCGAAACCGAGACAGGTCGATGTCGGTTCGTTCCGTCATGGTAGTTAAAGTATAGCGCTATTTCACCGCGAATACTCGGCCCGATTTTTCGCGCGGCTGACGCGGTCGTGTGGCGAGGTGATTGGCCGCGGTCCGGCCGTTCAGCTAATGCATGTGCGGACCGAAACCAACGACGATCGCTGCCGACCCTAGCCGATGACATTCCGCTGTTCTGCCGTGAAGATCCTCGCCGTCGCCATCATCGCGCTGCCGCTCGCCGGCTTTGCCTCGATCGAGGCGCTGTTCGCGCCGAAAGCCGAGCTTTGGCAGCGTTGGACCGCGCATGACCCGTCCGCCACGGTGACGATCGACCACATGGCGTGGAGCGCGTTCTTGGCGCGCTACGTGACGACCGATGCGGCGGGCGTCAATCGTGTCGCCTACGCGCGCGTGACGGCGGCGGATCGCGCGGAGCTGCGGCGCTACATCGAGCGGCTCTCGCACGTGCCGATCAGCCGTTATAGACGGCCGGAGCAGCTCGCCTATTGGATCAACCTCTATAACGCGCTGACGGTTCAGGTCGTGCTCGATCACTACCCGGTCGCCAGCATCCGCGACATCGATATCTCGCCCGGGTTGTTCGCGGATGGTCCGTGGGGCGCCGACCTCGTTACGGTCGAAGGACAGGCGCTCAGTCTGAACGACATCGAGCATCGCATCCTACGGCCGATCTGGCGGGATCCGCGCATCCACTACGCGGTCAATTGCGCCTCGGTCGGCTGCCCCAATCTTGCGCGCCGGGCCTATACCGCCGGGACGCTGGACACCATGCTCGACGCCGCCGCGCGGGGCTATGTCAACAGTCCGCGCGGCGTCCGTATCGGCGAGGACGGGCTGATCGTTTCAAGCCTCTACGTCTGGTTCGAAGACGATTTCGGCGGCAGCGAAGCGGCGGTGATCGACCATCTGCGGCGCTATGCCGACGCGCCGCTGCGCACGGCCCTGCGCGGACGAACCGAAATCGACGGTCATGCCTATGACTGGTCGCTCAATGACGCCCGCAAGGGCCCGTGACGGCAAACGCGCGCCAGGCCGTGCGCGGCGTATGATCGCGGGTCGCGATGCGGCTTATTTTTTCTTCGAATTCTGCCAGGCGCCGCCGCTCTCGAGCAGCGCGGCGACCTCCGCCTTGGAGAAGCCCCAGTCGCCCAGCACCTCGACGGTGTTCGCGCCCGGCGCCGGCGGGCCGTATCGCACCTTGAGCGGGGTGCCGCTGAACCGCGGCGCCGGTCCCGGCTGGACAACGCCGTCCACCTCGATGAAGGTGCTCCGCGTCTTGTTGTGCGGATGGCTCGGCGCTTCGCCCAACGTCAGGACCGGTGCGAAGCACACATCCGTGCCTTCCAGGATCTGACACCACTCATCGCGCGTCTTCTGGCGGAACAGCGCCTCGAGCTGCGTGCGCATCGCGGGCCATTGCTCGCGGTCGTGCTGCGCCGGCAGGTCTTCCTTTTTGAGCTCCAGGCGCTCCACGAGCTCGGCATAGAACTGCGGCTCGATCGACGCGATGCTGATGTACTTGCCGTCCTTGGTCTCGTACGCGC
>CAZPFL010000255.1:0-5592 GCA_964585785.1 uncultured Rhodospirillaceae bacterium | reverse complement strand
TGAGCGCCTGGGAGGAAGAGGACGCCCCGAAGCTGGACGCGCTCAAGGTGATCTCAGCCAACGTCTATCTCGGTGGGCGCGAGGTCGCCAAGGCGATGGCGCTCGAGCCGCATGTGGTAGTGACGGGGCGGGTGACCGACTCCGCGTTGGCGCTGGGGCCGCTGATCCATCACTTTGGCTGGCGGGTGGACGACTGGGACCATCTCGCGGCCGGCACCGTCGTGGGCCATCTGCTCGAATGCGGCGCGCAGGTGACCGGCGGCTACTTCGCCGATCCCGGCTGGAAGGACGTGCCCGACCTCGACCGCGTCGGCTACCCGATCGCGGAATGCCATGCCGATGGCAGCATCGTCGTCACCAAGCCGGATGGCACGGGCGGACTGGTCTCGCGCCGCACGGTGATCGAACAGTTGCTTTACGAGATCCACGACCCGGCGGCCTATCTGGTGCCGGACGTGACCCTCGACCTGACCGAAGTCGAGGTCGAGGAGGTTGGGCCGAACCGTGTGCGCGTCACCGGCGCCCGAGGGCACGAGCGGCCCGCGACCCTGAAGGCGACGATCTGCTTCGACGGCGGCTGGCTCGGCGAGGGCGAGATCTCCTACGCCGGTCCGAACGCCTTCGGCCGGGCCAGGCTCGCGAAGGAGACGGTCGAGAAGCGCATCGCCGCGCTCGGCCTCGACTGCCGGGTGCGCACCGACCTGATGGGTTTCGTCAGCGTGCATGACGGCGACAGCGGCGCGCTGGCCGCGGCGCGCGACGGCAGCGCCTGCCAGGACCTGCGCCTGCGGCTCGCGGTCGACGCGGCCGACGAGCGCACGGTCGAGCGCGCGACCCGCGAGCTGGAAGGACTCTACTGCGCCGGCCCCGCCGGGGGCGGCGGCGTGCGGCGGCGGCAGACCTGGCGCGTGCGCACCGCGTCCTGCCTCATTCCGCGCGAAAGCGTCGATCCGAAATTCCGCCTGGTGACCGCCGATGACGCCTGACGATTTGATCGAGGTCGAACTGCACGAGCTGGCGCATGCGCGGACCGGCGACAAGGGTGACCGCGCGAATATCAGCCTCGTGCCCTATGACCCGGCGGCCTGGGATTTCCTGCGCAAGGAGATCACCGCCGAGCGCGTCAAGGCCTGGTTCGCGCATCGCAACGCCGGCAAGGTCGTGCGTTACGACCTGCCCAAGCTGCCGGCCTTCAACTTCGTCCTGGACGACGTGCTGCAGGGCGGCGTGAACGGCAGCCTGAACCTGGACGGGCACGGCAAGAGCCTGTCCTTCCATCTACTCGCCATGCCGGTGCGCGCGCCGCGCGCGCTGGTCGACGCCGCGCGAAACGCCCGCCGCCGCTGACGGAAAACGAAACACGAAGAGCGAGGGAGCCGACATGCCGAAATTCGCCGCCAACCTGTCCACCATGTTTACCGAGCTCGAGCCGCCGGCGCGTTTCCAGGCCGCCCGCGATGTCGGCTTCGACACGGTGGAGTTCCTCCGGCCCTACGCCTGGCCGGTTGCCCAGGTGAAGCAGTGGCTCGACGCCGCCGGGCTGCGGATGATCCTGCTCAACACCGCGTCCGGCGATCCCGACAAGGGCGAGCGTGGGCTGGGGGCGCTGCCCGGCCGCGAGAAGGATTTCCGCGCGGTCTTCGACCAGGCGCTGGACTACGCCGTCGGCCTCGGTGCTGGCATGATCCACGTGATGGCCGGTGTGGTTCCGGAAGGGACGCGGCCGGAAGCCTGCGACGAGGTCTTCATCGCAAATCTGAAAGAGGTGGCGCCGATTGCAAAGGCGAAAGGGGTGCGGCTCAACCTGGAGCCGTTGAACCTGCAGGACGTGCCTGGCTACCTGCACACCAAGACGGCACATACGCGGCGCATCATCGACGCGGTCGGCAGCGACAACGTCTTCATGCAATACGATTTTTATCACATGCAGGTCATGCAGGGGAATCTGGCCGAGGGCATGCGCCGCGACTGGGACGTCATCGGCCACATCCAATTCTCCAGCGTCCCCGGCCGCCACGAGCCGCAGCATGGCGAGGTCAATATGCCCTTCCTGTTCGACGTCGTGGACCAGCTCGGCTACGACGGCTGGATCGGCTGCGAGTACGGGCCGAAGACGACGACGCTCGAAGGATTGTCGTGGGGCAAGCCCTACGGGTTGGGGCCGCGCTGAGCCTTTAGAACTTCATGAGGAAGCGCACGATCTTGCGCGTCTTCTCGCTGAACAGCGAGGGGATGTAATAGCTGCCGGCAACGCGTTTGGAGATCTCGCTCAAGGTCGGATAAGGCGCAACCAGGCTCGCAAGTTTGCTGATCTTCTGCTTCTGATCGACCGCAACGACCCAGGGCAGCAGCAGCTCGCCGGCCCGCGCGGCGGCGATCGAGGCGCCGAGCACGCGGCCCCGCTTGTCGGTCACCACCTTGATCAGCCCGTCGGTTTCGCGCTCCGCCTGCGCGCGGTCGTTCTCATGCACCGCGAAGCGCAGCACGCGGATGTCCTTGCCCAGTGCTTGCCTGGCTTGCGCCTCGGTCTGGCCGACATGCGCGATCTCCGGATCGGTATAGGTGACCCAGGGCACGGCGCGGTAGTCGACCTTGGAGGGCAGCCAGAACAGGATGTTCCGGATGACGATGCCCGCGTGGTAGTTGGCGACATGGGTGAACTGCAGCCCGCCCGCCACGTCGCCGATGGCATAGATTCGCTTGTTGCTGCTGCGCAGCCGCGCGTCGACCTCGATGCCTTTCTTCGAATAGGTCACGCCCGCGGCTTCGAGGTTGAGGCCGTCGACATTGGCCGACCGGCCCGCGGCGATCAGCAAATGGCTGCCGGTGATGCGCTCGGTCTTGCCGTCCTGCTCGATCTCGACCGCCACGCCGGCGTCGTCCGGGCCGACGCGCTTAACCTTGATGGCTTCGCGCAGCGCAATGCCTTCCTGGCGCAGGCGCCGCTTCGCCACGTCCGTGACCTCGGGATCGTCCTTCCCCAGGATCGAGAACATCTCCAGCACCGTGACCTTGGCGCCGAGGCGGCGATGCGCCTGTGCCAGCTCGCAGCCGATCGGCCCGCCGCCGATGACGATCAAATGCGCCGGCCCTTCCGTCAGGTCGAAGACCGTCTCGTTGATGAGGTAGGGCACCGTGTCGAGTCCTGGGATCGGCGGCACCCCCGCCGAGGAGCCGGTGGCGACCACGAAATATTTCGCGCGCACCCGCGTGCCGTCCGCATCCAGCTCGTTCGGGCCGGTGAACCGCGCGGCCGCCTGCAGCACGGTGACGCCGAGGCCGGTGAAGCGCTCGACCGAATCGTTCGGCGCAATTGCTTGGATCACGCCCTGCACATGGTCGTGCACGCCCTGGAAGTCGATCGCGGGCTCGCCGGCGCGGATACCGAAGCGGCTGCTGCGGCGCAGCGTATGCGCGGCATGCCCGGCGGCGATCAGCGCCTTGGAGGGCACGCAGCCGAAGTTGAGGCAGTCGCCGCCCATCCGGCCTTTTTCGATCAGCACTGTGCGTGCGCCCATCTGCGATGCGCCGGCGGCGACGGACAGGCCGCCGGACCCGCCGCCGATGACGCAGATGTCGGTTTCGATTGTGCCGGCCATGTCCCCGCTCGTGGCTCCCCTCGGTACCGTAGCGGAGTACTACACCAACCTCCGCCTCGCGAACCGCTAAAATTACCGTGATACGGGAATAGCGCAGCGGCTAGGCGTTGCCGAGCGTCTTGGTCGCGATCTCGTAGACGTCCGGCGAGAGACCCTCCGATCCCGCGATGCGCTCGAGCGCCGACCGCATCAGCGCCTGCCGGCCGGTATCGAAACGGCGCCACTGGCTGAACGCGCCGACCATGCGGGCGGCGACCTGCGGGTTGATTCGGTTCAGCTCGAGCACGCGGTCGGCGAGGAAGGTGTAGCCCGCGCCGTCGGCCGCGTGGAAGCGAAGCTGGTTGCCCTGGCAGAAGGCGCCGATCAGCGCGCGCACCTTGTTCGGGACCCTGATCGAGAAGCTCGGATGGGCGAGCAGCGTCTCGACATTGGCGAGCGTCCCTGGCAAGGACGACATGGCCTGGAGCGCGAACCACTTGTCGATGACCAGCGGGTCGTTCTCCCAGCGCGCGAAGAAAGCGGCGAGCGCGTCGTCGCGGGCGGGATCGTCGAGATCGTTCAGCACCGCGAGCGCGCCCAGCTCGTCGGTCATGTTGTCGGCGTTGCGTGCCTGCGCCTGGCAGCGCGCGATGCCGCTGCCGTCGCCGAGCGCGCCGAGATAGCCCAGCGCCACGTTGCGCAGCCGCCGCCGCGCCGCCGAAACAGGATCAGGGCTGTAGGGCTCGTTGCTCGCGTTGCTCGCATAGGCCGCCTCGAAGTCCGCTTTCAGCCGTTCGGCGATCGCATGGCGCAGTGTCTCCCGCGCCGCATGTATCGCGTCCACGTCGACCACGGTCATCCGCTGCGCGAGATAGTCCTCGGGCGGCAGGACCAGCGTTTCGGCGATCAGCGCCTTGTCGAGCGTCGCGTCGCGCAAGACGTCGCGCAGCGCGTCGATGAAGGCCGGGTCGGCCGCGGGCGTGCTGCCTGCCTGGATCGCGCCGATCATCTCCAGCATCAGCGCGGTCGCGTATTGCTGCGCCATCTCCCAGCGATTGAAGGGGTCGCCGTCATGCGCGATGAGCTGGCGGCGGCGCGCGGGCGGCAGGTCGAGCTTGAGCTTCACCGGCGCGGAGAAGTTGCGCAGCAGCGAGGGCGTCGGCTCTTCGCCCACGCCGGTAAAGCGGAAGGTCTGCGTCGGCTCCCGCAGGTCGAGCATGCGCGCGTTCGCGCCGGTCGCCGGTGTCTCGCCGTCGAGGCGCAGCGGCATCGCCCGTCCCGCACCGTCGATCAGACCGACGGCCAGCGGGATATGCATCGGCTGCTTCTCCGGCTGTCCCGGCGTCGGCGGGCAGGACTGGCTCACGGTCAGGTCGTAAGCCTTCGCTGTCGGGTCATAGCGCCCTTCGGCCGTCACCTCGGGCGTGCCCGACTGGCTGTACCACAGCCGGAACTGCTTCAGGTCGGCGCCGTTCGCATCCTCCATCGCCTTGACGAAATCCTCGCAGGTCACGGCCTGCCCGTCATGGCGCTTGAAATAAAGATCCATACCCTTGCGGAAGCCGTCGCGGCCGAGCAGCGCGTGCATCATGCGGATGACCTCGGCGCCCTTCTCGTAGACGGTCGGCGTGTAGAAGTTGTTGATCTCGATATAGGAGTCGGGCCGCACGGGATGCGCCATCGGGCCCGCGTCCTCGGGGAACTGACGGGCGCGCAGCGCGCGGACCTGCTTGATGCGCTCGACCGGGGCCGAGCGCATATCGCCCGAGAAGAGCTGGTCGCGGAACACGGTCAGCCCTTCCTTCAGGCTGAGCTGGAACCAGTCGCGGCAGGTCACCCGGTTGCCGGTCCAGTTGTGGAAATATTCGTGCGCGATGATCGCCTCGATGAAGCCGTAGTCGGCGTCGGTCGCGGTCTCCGGATTGGCCAGCACGTATTTGTCGTTGAAGACGTTGAGGCCCTTGTTCTCCATCGCGCCCATGTTGAAGTCGCTGACCGCGACGATCATGAAGAT
>CAZPFL010000254.1:0-5618 GCA_964585785.1 uncultured Rhodospirillaceae bacterium | reverse complement strand
CCGGCGCCCTGCGAAGAGGCGTGCACGCTGAACATCGACGAGAACCCGGTCACCATCAAGACGATCGAATGCGCCATCGTCGATACCGCCTGGAAGGAAGGCTGGCTTGCGCCCGAGCCGCCGGAGAAGCGGACGGGCAAGCGGGTCGCGATCGTCGGCTCCGGTCCCGCCGGACTTGCCTGCGCGCAGCAGCTCGCGCGCGCCGGCCACGACGTGGTGGTCTACGAGAAGAACGCGACGGTCGGCGGCCTGCTGCGCTACGGCATCCCCGACTTCAAGATGGGTAAGGACATCATCGACCGCCGCGTTCAGCAGATGGAAGCGGAAGGCGTGCACTTCTGGACCAGCTGCGCGGTCGGCGTCGACGTGCCGGCGTCGCGGTTGATGGAGCAGTTCGATGCCGTCGTGCTCGCCGGCGGGGCGGAGAAGGCGCGCGATCTCGTCGTACCCGGCCGAGAGCTGAAAGGCATCGAGCTCGCCATGGACTATCTGCCGCAGCAGAACCGGCGCATCGGCAAGGAGCCGCTGGGCGACATCCCGGACATCCTCGCCGGCGGCAAGCATGTCGTGGTGATCGGCGGCGGCGACACGGGCTCCGACTGCATCGGCACCGCCTTCCGCCAGGGCGCGGTCTCGGTGACGCAGCTCGAGATCCTGCCGCGCCCGCCCGAGGTCCCGAACAAGGGCCTGACCTGGCCGCATTGGCCGCTGCGGCTGCGCACCTCGTCGTCCCAGGCCGAAGGCGCGGACCGTGACTGGAGTGTCGCCACCAAAAAATTCTCCGGCAAGAACGGCGCGGTGACCAAGCTGCACGCGGTCCGGCTCGACGACGCGTTGAAGGAAATTCCCGGCAGCGACTTCACGCTCAAGGCCGAGCTTGTGCTGCTGGCGATGGGCTTTGTCCATCCCGTGCATGAAGGCATGGTCCAGGAGCTCGGGCCCGCGCTCGACGGGCGCGGCAACGTCGAGGCCACGACCGACGATTACCAGACCTCGATCCCGCGGCTCTTCGCCGCCGGCGACATGCGGCGCGGGCAATCGCTCGTCGTCTGGGCGATCCGTGAGGGCCGGCAATGCGCCCGCGCGGTGGACGAATTTCTCATGGGAAGCACGGTCCTGCCGCGCTGAGTCAGGCCCTGAACGGCCGAGTTCCGCGGCGGCCGGGGTGCGTGCCGCGCCTCTTTTAATGGCGTGCCGGGATACCCATCTAACATCGAGCCTTTGCGATGTCCTTCATGGGATTGTGTTCAATGGTCAGGTCTCGTTCCTTCGCTGCGGTTTCCCTGGTGACGGCGGCCTCGCTGGCCGTCTCTTCCGTCGCGGTCGCCGGCCCGGTGCCGCCGGCACTATCGGTCAACACTGCGAAAAATTCGATGATTCAGCAGGTTGACGACTGGCATGGCAATCGCGAGAACAAGCGGATCCAGTGGGACCGAAATTATTACCAAGAGAAGCGAGGGCCGAGCCCGAAGGGCCAGCAGGGCCCAAGCCGTGGTCGTTCCGGCCCTCAGCCCTCCTATAAAGCACCACCACCCTCTCATAGCGGCCCGCAGCCCTCGTACAGGGGGCCGCAGTCATCCTATAAAGGCCCTCCGCCGGGCCATGGGGCGCCGCCGCGGACCGTCGTCGTCGTCCGGCCGGTGCCGGCAGGGCCCCGCTACGCGCCGCCGCCGCACCGCCGCGTTCAGTACCGCAACGTTTGGATCGTCCGGCCCTATGGGCATTGGTATCCGGGGTACGGCTATTACTATCATGACGACGCGGCCTATCACTTCCTCGCCTTCACCGCGATCACGCTCAGCCTTCTGACCCTTCTCACGGTCGCGCAGCAGCGCGCGCAGGAGCAGGCGCAGATCGACGCGACGACCGCGCCGGTCGGCTCTACCATCACCTGGAACGACGCCAACGCCGCAGGCGCCGTGTCGGTTCTGCGCGACGGGCATAGCGCCGACGGGCAGTATTGCCGCGAGTTCCAGCAGACGGTGACGGTCGGCGGCCGGAGCGAGCAGGCCTACGGCACGGCGTGCCGGCAACCAGACGGCACCTGGCATATCGTAAGCTCGCAGTAGTCGTTGAGGCGAAAAACAGTTAGGCGCCGACCACGACGCCTGGGTTAAGGACACCGTTGGGGTCGAGGCGGCGCTTGGCGTCGGCGAGGACCTCGCCGAACAGGGCGGGGCGTTGCATCTCATACCATTTCTGATGGTCGCGTCCGACGGCGTGGTGGTGCGTGATCGTCCCGCCGTTGGCGATGATGGCGTCCGACGCGGCCGCCTTGATGGCTTGCCATTGCTGCAGCATCGCCCCGGCGCGGCCCTCGCCATGGAAGGCGAAATAAGGGGCGGCGCCGTCCGGGTAGGCGTGGCTGAAACGGCAGGAGACCGCGCCTTCCTTTCCCGTCACCGCGCGGATCGCCTCTTCGGTCGCTTCCTTGATCGCGTGATAGAAGCCTTCGAAATGGTCCCAGGTGACGGCGGTCTCGAAGGTGTCGGAGATGATGCCGCGCGGCGTGAGCTGCTCACGGTTATATGGCATGCGGATGAAGGCGGTGCGCCAGGCCCCGACGGCGCCCTGCAGGTGGGCGTCGGGATTGTCGCGCCAGGGCACGTCGACCACGCCGCCATGGTCGAGGCAGCATTGCTCGGCGCGCGCCATCCAGGCCTCGACCGGATGGTCGGCGGATTCGAAGGAGACGACCATCAGCGTGAAGGAGCCGTCCGCGGCGCCGTTCACCTTGAGCTCGGTCCCGTCGACGATGCGCACATTGGCGGGATACAGCCCGGCCTGCGCGACCGCGCGCACGGCCTGCGCCGCGGCGAAGAAGTCGGCGAAGCGGTAGCCGGCGGTCGCCTTGAAGCGCGGCCGGCCCTGCAGCCGCACGCCGGCCTCGGTGATGATGCCAAGTGCGCCCTCCGATCCCATGATGAAGCGGTCGGGGCTCGGCCCCGCGCCCGAGCCGGGCAGGCGGCGGGTGACGATGCGTCCCGCCGGCGTCACCATCGTGATGTTCTCGACCAGGTCGTCGATATGCGTGTAGAGGGTCGCGAAATGCCCGCCCGAGCGGGTCGCGATCCAGCCGCCGAGCGTCGAGTGCTCGAAGGACTGCGGGAAGTGCCGCAGCGTGAGCCCGTGCGGCTTGAGCTGCGCCTCCAGCTCGGGCCCGCGCGCGCCGCCCTGGATCAGCGCCGCGCGCGACACCGGATCGACCTCCAGCACTTTGTTGAGGCGCGACAGGTCGACCGTCACCACGCCTTTGTATGGATCGCCGACATCCGAGGTGACGCCGCCGACAACCGACGAGCCCGCGCCGTAGGGAATGAGCGCCGCGCCCTTGTCACCGGCCCAGTCGAACAGCGCCGCGATCTGCCGCTCATCGGTCGGATAGGCGACGACGTCGGGCGCATGCGCGAAGTCGCGCGCGAAGATGCGGATCGAATCCGGCTGTGACTGGCCGAAGGCGTGCAGGATGCGCTCGTAGGGATCGCTCGTGCAGATCGCCCTGAGGCGGCCGGGCGGCGTGAGGCGAGGCTCGGCCAGCGCGATATCCTCGACGCGCGGCACCGCGGTCGCGGCGCTGGGCGCGATGCCGAAGCCGCGGGCGAAGGTGTCGAGCAACGCGCCGGTCGCACCGTCGTCGAGCCCTTCGCCTTCGTAGCCCCAGCCCCAGAACTTGAGCTTCCGGGTCATACGCCCATCTTAGGCCGCCGGCTCACTTGCTCGCCAGCGTCATCATCTTCGCGAGCGAGCCCGGCGTCTCGAAGTGCCGGATCGTCCGGTACAGCGCTTCGGTCTTCTCCGCGCCCAGCATCGGCTCGACCAGGCCCTGGAACTTGGCCAGCAAATCGTCCCAGCCCATCGGGTTTTCCGGATGGCCGAGCACGATATCCGTCTGCTCGTGCAGCACTTCGCCGCCGTCGAGATAGACGTCGAGATAGGCCGAATGGGGCGCCTGTCCCTCGACCGCCTGCAGCTCGACCAGAGGCACCAGCTCCATCACGCTCGGATCGTGCATCGTCGCGTCGGTGAAATCGGTGTAGACCGCGCGATAGCCGCGCAGTCCCATCGAGATGCAGAAGGGCACGCTGAACTTGCCTTCGAGCGGCGTCTTCGGGTTGAGCTTGCCGGCCGTGACCAGCGCGTTCGGATGCACCCGCGCCTTGACCTTGGTGATCTTCTTGCCGGCCACGCGATCGGCGAGCTTGCGCGCGGTCTGGGTCGAGGGCTGCGTCGCGCGGCAACAGGCGAAGGGCTTGAAGCCGTTGCTGAGCAGCCACCAGGTCTCGCCGAAATCGAGCGCGGGCACCTCGACCTCGCGGTTCTGGATGAAGGCGTCGAGCATGCCTTTCTCCAGCTCGTAAAGCTGCGTCGCCGAGATGAAGCCGTTGCCGGCGAGCTGCGCGGAGAGGATGCCGTCCATCGCGGCCTTGCCGGCGTGGAAGGGCTTTGAATCGGTGCCGAAGGAGCCGACGAGACCGCCCGCCGTGGTCGCCGCGATACCGAGCGCATAGGCGGTCTTCTGCTCGTCATGGCCGAGCATGGCGCAGGCCGCCGCCGCGGCGCCGGTGCGCCCGAAGACCGAGGTCGGATGCAGGCCGCGGCGCTGCAGGCTGCGCCCGACGCCGGGAGGGCCGCCGCCGCCGAGCCGCGCCATGACCTCGAAGCCCGTCACGAAGCCGGAAAGCGCCGTCTGCTCGTCGAGGGCGTGATGCTCGGCGATCGCCAGCGCGGTCGACCAGCAGGGGCCGCTGGGGTGGCCGGCGCCGCCCGGATGTGTGTCGTCATAGTCCATGGCATGCGCCATGGCGCCGTTGACCAGCGCGGCGAGGGCGGGCGCGGTCGTTCCGCCGAGGAAGATGTGCGCCTTGCCTGCGGCACACCATGCTTCGGCGGTCTTCCGCGTGGCGACGGCGACATTCTGCTCCGCCGCGCCGATGGCGCAGCCGGTGTAGTCGAGCAGCGCCATCTTGGCGGCTTCGATGATCTCGAGCGGAAAGTTGCGCGTCGCGGTGCCGGCGATATACGCCGTCAGCTGGTTGCCGCGCGTGTTCGTGCCGCCGTTGCGTGTCGGCTTCGTGCTCATGACAGTCCTCGCGATTACATTTGGGCAGGCTGGTCTTTCCACCAGTTTAACCGATTGTCGCACCGGGCAAAAATCGTGGGTAATCCTGCGGCCGGGGCTGGGCTTGCCAGCGGATGGCGTTTCAGCGGATGATTCCCCGACGACGGCTGCGACGGCGTGCCGCGGAAGACGGCATGGAGTGGCCCGGCTCCAGCGCATGAGGAAACCCCGACCATGACCGACTCAACCACGCTCGTCATCCGCGGCGGCACGATCATCGACGGTTCCGGCGGCGAGCCATATGAGAGCGATTTATCGATCGCGGGCGGCCGTATCGCGGCGATCGGCAAGGACCTGCCGCAGGGCGACGACGAAATTGATGCGCGTGGTCTGCTGGTCACGCCGGGCTTTATCGACCTGCACACCCATTACGATGCGCAGGTGACCTGGTCGAATCGGGTGACGCCGTCGTCCTGGAACGGCGTTACGACGGCGATGATCGGCAACTGCGGCGTCGGATTCGCGCCCTGTCTGCCGGAACAGCGCGACATGCTGGTCA
>CAZPFL010000253.1:0-5665 GCA_964585785.1 uncultured Rhodospirillaceae bacterium | reverse complement strand
CTTTTCCCTACCGGCCGCCGCTGACGACTTCGACCGAGGCGACGCGGCGGAAATCGACGATCAGCGCCGGCACGTCGCCGCCCAGGTGATAGGCGAGCACGGACGCGCGCGGCACGCGGGCCTTGACCAGGCGCGGTTGCGGCTGACCGGCGGCGGCGGAGAGCTTCGGGACCGTGCCCGACCGCGGCAGCAGCCAGTAGGGGCCGAGGGTGACCCGGCCGGCTGGCTCGAGCGTTTCGTGATAGGCCTCGATAGTGGACGGCAGCGCGCCCAGCGCCCGGCGCTCCTCCGGTGACATCAGCGAGTTGAGCGGGACGCGGCGGAACCAGCGCAGGATGTCGTCGCCCGCGTTCTCGAACAGGATGTCGATCTTCAGCTTGTCGCTCAACGCCTCGCGGAGCAGCGCGCCGCAGACCAGCGGCCCGGCGGGCCAGTAGCCGCAGGCCAGGTCGATCAGCCGCACCTGGTTGAGATGCTTGAGCTTTTGATAAAGGTTGCTCGCCTTCTCGGCCAGCGCGGGGCTGTCCTCGTCTTCCTCGACGATCCGCACCAGCCAGCGCCGCAGCTCCTCCCGTCGCCGCCGCGCGCCGATCGCGAACAGCTCGATCACCGCGTCGACTTCGTCCAGCACGGTTTCTTCCGGATACAGTTCTTTTTCGTTTGCCTCAGTCGCTTCCATGCGCGCGCGTCTCGTTGCGGTTTGAGCGGGGCTGACGAAGCCCGGACAGGTGCCGGTGGCTGATGGTGGAGAGGATTTGAATCAGCCATCAGTCGGGGCCATTCGTCAACACCCTCTGCCGAAAAAACCAGCAGGGAACCGCCTTTTTATCGAGACGGTTCCCTGCGGAGCGAAGGAAGCGGGATCTTGCTGTGCGGCGGCCGGAGCCGGATCGCGCGCTCAGATTGCAATTGCCGACGTGCCGACAAAATCGCCGGACTCGCCGGTAGCGATCCACGGCAAGGGGGCGCGCAGCGCCGGCGGGACGGGGCGGGCACGCCAGCTCGGCCGACGGTGAAGACCGAGCCGGTTTTCCACCGTGTTGGAAAGCTGAAAAAAGAGCGGCAGATATTCCGGCCGCACCGCCGCGGTATGGTCTAGAAGCCAGCGGCCGAAGATCTTACGCACCGCCTTCTCGGCGCATTCCGAGCCGGAATAGCTCGGATGCTTTTGCGCGAGCGCGTCCGCGTAGTTGCGGGCCAGCTCGATTCGGCCATCGGTAACGAAAGATTGGTCCAGGGGTTGGGTCGTCATCTCGGTCCTCCATCTATCGAGACGAATTTCGCCGGTCTTTGAGACGGCGGGGGCCGCGCCGCTCGGCACAACCCCCATCCGCAACCGGTCAGGCGATCTTCCGCACACTGTCGACGATCTTCTTCGCCTTGCCGGTGATCGCCTTAGGCGCGCCAACGGCGATGTCGATCCGGCGCGGCTTCAACTCCTCCGGAATCTCACGGCGCAGGTCGATCCGCAGCATGCCGTTGTCGAGCGTGGCGCCGACGACCATGACGTAATCGGCAAGCTGGAAGCTCCGCTCGAACCGGCCCCGGTCGATGCCGTGATGCAGAAATTCGCGCGGCGCGCCCTCCTCCTTCGGCGCGCCGGTGATCGTAAGCGTGTTCTCGCGAAGCTCGATCCGGATGTCGTCTTCGCTGAACCCGGCCACCGCCAGCGTGATCTGGTAGGCGTTCTCATCCGTCTTCTCGATGTTGTAGGGCGGATCGGTCACCGCCGCGGCGTCCCAGCCGGCGGCCGCGTCGAGAAGCTGCATCATCCGGTCGAACCCGACGGTTGAGCGGAAAAGCGGACTGAAATCGTATCGTGTCATGGCTACACATCCTCATTCGAAGCAACATGCAGACCAAAGCCGGCCTCTTTTTCGCGGAGCCGGCCTTAGCACTCCCTCATGGCGAGTGCTAAATCCGTCCGTCCAGATAGGAAATGGACCAAGGGCCGTCAAGGGGCCGAAAAGCAAAAAAATGGCTGGATTGAGCCGTTTTTTGCCTGCGGCGGCCGGCGAGCCCGAGTCGTACGCTCAAGGCGCCGGCGGGTGGGCGTTGAAGCGCAGCTCGACCGGCATGCGGCTCAGCCGGTCAAAGAGCCGGGCGCGGCGGCGGATCGGCCACCATTCGTAGAGGAAGATCTCCGCCGGACGCCAGTTCGCGACCCAGCCGAAAATCACCAGGCCCTGGCGCGCCAGCATGCTGACCGGGTCGTCCGACAGCGCGGCGAGTCCTTCGCTCGCGAGGTTGCAGAGCGCGAGGAACAGGATGCCGATCAGCGCGCTGCGCCGGCCGAGTCGCAGCAGGCCGCGCAGCCGGCGCAGCTCGTTCTCGCGGCGATAGCTGAAATACTCGGCGATCGCTTCGGTGATGCGCGTATCGGCGGCGCGCTGGCGCTCCTCCTCCGGCAGGTGGATGATCAGGGAAAGCGGCGTATCCCTCGGGAATTCCTCGGCCCAGCCGACGATGAACGCGACCGCCTCGTCGTCCAGGTCCTTGTCCGGGAAGGGCGACGGGTCGAGCGAGTTGAAAACCTGCTGGACCCGGCTCAGGCGAAGCTCGATGGTTCCCGTGGACATGCGGCGGACCTGCAAACGGACGACGGCACGTCCTATCAGTAGCGCAGCCGCGCTACGCCCGCCATCGGCCGCTGCGCCGCGGCTAGACCGGCCGGTCGCCGCACATCTGCACGCGGTGCATGAAACGGGGAAATTCCCAGACGTCGTTGACCGCGATGTGCATGGTGCAGCGGTTGTCCCAGACGGTGACCGATCCCTTCTTCCAGCGGAAGCGGCAGGTCAGCTCGGGCCGCGTCGCGTGGTTCCAGAGGAACTCGAGCAGCGGCTGGCTCTCTTCCACGGTCATGCCGGAAAACCGCTTTGTGTAGGAGCGGTTGATGAACAGCCCCTTGCGCCCGGTCTCGGGATGGGTGCGCACGACCGGATGCTCGGTCACATGTTCGCGCCAGTCGGCGTCCTCGCGCACCTTGGTGGTGCGGTGCCGGTTGCGCGCGGCCTGCGGTCCCGCGACGGTGATGTCGCTGTGCACGGCGGTCATCTTCGACAGCATCGCCTTCATGCCGTCCGACAGCGTCTCGTAGGCGAGATATTGGTTGGCTAACAGCGTGTCGCCGCCATAGGGCGGGACGTCGACGGCGTAGAGCACCGCGCCGCTGGGCGGCGCGTCCATGCAAGTCGTGTCGGCATGCCAGTCCTCGCCAACGATGTGCTTGTCGCCCGGCATGCGGCGGATGCGGACGATGTCGGGATACGGCCCTTCGGTGAGCAGGTTGGGGTGGCGGAACAGCGGCGCGAAGCGGCGGCCGAAGGCGACCAGCGCGTCGTCGTCCAGCGTCTGGTCGCGGAAGAAGATGACGAGGTTCTCGTTCCACGCGCGGCGGATCTCGGCAAAGGTCGCGTCGTCGATCGGCTTGCTGATATCGACGCCGGAAATCTCGGCGCCCAGCGCGCCGGCGATCGGCGAGACCGCGATTCTGTAATAGTCGTCCGCCTGCGACAGCGCTTGCGACATGGCGATTTCCTCCGAACCGGTCTTGTAATTCCGTCCATGATCGCCCCTTCCCCCCACGCGGGCAAGTCGGCGCCAGTACGCTGTCAGGGCGGCTCAGTCGGCGTCGGGGCCGCGTCGCTTGATGTCCGTATAGGGCGTGCCGTCGCGCCGGGTATAGATCGCGGGCTTGCCGCCGGCGGGCGCCAGCATGTCGACGTCGGAATAGGCGCCGGCATCCTCGGCGACGCGGCTGCCGATCTCGAGCACCAGCGCGTCGGCCGCGGCGTCGTTGCGCAGGCAATGGCCGTTCGTGTCGCCGGCTTTGAAGCCGGCCGCGTCGCCGCGCCGCAGCACTTCCTCGCCATCGTCGGTCGCCAGCATCACCTCGCCCGAGAGCACGTAGACGAACTCGTCGGCGTGGCTGTGCCAGTGACGCTGGCTGGACCAGGCGCCCGGCGGCAGGCGCAGGAGGTTGACGCCGAATTGCGTCAGCCCCGCCGCATCGCCCAGCTTCCGGCGCTCGCGCGCGCGGCACGGCCGGTCGAAGGGCGGCGGATAGAGCGTCCCGACAATCGGCGGTAGCGCGGCTACGTCGATGCGTTTTGTCATCATAGGCTCCTTCCTTCAAAGCGGCCCGAAAATGCCGGACAAGCCTAGCCGATTTATCGGGCGGCAACGCGATAATCCGGCCTTTCCGACGCTCGTCCGCCCCGGCGGCTTGACCCCATGCCGCCTGCCGCGGAGCATGGACCATCCCCCCTTTTAGCGCAGGAGCCCTCCCCCATGCCCACGAAGGTCCCGTCCCCCGATGCCGGCGGCGCGCCGGCGGTCACGGACCATGTCGCCCGTTTCGCTCTGAACACCCGCTACGATGACATTCCGGAACGCGTCCGCACCCAGGCGCTGGCGCATATCCTGGACGCGCTGGGGCTGGCGCTCGCCGGCTCGGTCGCGCCCGGCAGCCGGATCATCCAGGACTATCTCGTGAGCCTCGGCTGCGGCGGCGGGCCGGCGCCTGTCTTCGGCACCGCGCTTTCGACCGCGCCCCGCTTCGCCGCGCTGGCGAACGGTGCTGCGATCCACGCGCATGACTACGACGACACTTGTCCGCAGCATCTGGCCGACCGCAACGGCGGGCTGCATGCCACCGGGCCGGTGATCGCGGCGGCGCTGGCGACGGCCCAGACGACCGGAAGCGCGGGCCGCGACGTGTTGGCGGCCTTCCATGTCGGGGTGGAGACCGGCTGCTGCATCAGCCACGCCATCGACAACCGGCATTACGCCGGCGGCTATCACGCGACCGGCACGGTCAACGTGTTCGGTGCGGCGGCCGCGGTGGCGCGGCTGCTCGGCGCCGAGCTGCCGGTAATGCGCATGGCGCTCGGCCTCGCCGCGAGCCATTCTGCCGGCATCCGCGAGAATTTCGGCACCATGACCAAGCCCTATCACGCGGGCCATGCGGCGGAAGGCGGCACGGTCTCGGCCGAGCTGGCGATGCGCGGCTTCACCGCGGCGGAGAATGCGCTGGAAGCGCCGCGCGGCTTCTTCTCGGCGGCGGGCGGCGGCTTCGACCCGATGCAGGTGATGGAGCGGCTCGGCAACCCCTGGGCCTTCGAGGACCCCGGCGTCTGGATCAAGCCGCACCCGAGCGGCGCGCTCAACCATCCGGCGATGACGCTGCTGCGCCAATGGGTGCGCGCGGAACGCGTGACGCCGGACCGCGTCCGGCATGTGCGGCTGCGGACCAACGCCAACGTCGTCAATACCCTGCTGCACAACCGGCCGAAGACTTGGCTCGAGGCCAAGTTCAGCCTTCCTTTCAACGCCGCCGCCATTCTGGTCAAAGGCCGCGCCGGGCTGGCGGAGTTCACCGACGAGGTGGTCAATGCGCCCGACATCAAGGCGATGATGGACCGCATCGACTTCGCCGCCTATGGCGCGATCAAGGCGGATTACACCAACACCACGACCTTCATCGAGATCGATCTCACGGACGGCAGGACGCTCTCCGGCCGCGTCGACTATCCCAAGGGCAGCCCGCAGGACCCGATGACCTATGACGAGGTGGCCGAAAAGTTCCACGAATGCGCGGACTACGCGGCGTGGCCAAAGGACAAGGCGGCGCGGATCGTCGATCTCGTGCGCGATTTCGAGC
>CAZPFL010000252.1:0-5718 GCA_964585785.1 uncultured Rhodospirillaceae bacterium | reverse complement strand
GCCGATCCGCCATTCTTTGTAATTTTTCCAGCAGCGTTGGCGGATGGGGTGGGATTCGAACCCACGAGGAGTCGCCCCCTGCCGGTTTTCAAGACCGGTGCCT
Source organism: uncultured Rhodospirillaceae bacterium (assembly GCA_964585785.1). GTDB lineage: Bacteria > Pseudomonadota > Alphaproteobacteria > UBA8366 > UBA8366 > WHUA01. The sequence goes on along the minus strand of CAZPFL010000252.1, from coordinate 5,615 downwards.
TCAACCGCTCGGCCACCCATCCATCTGAAATAACGTTGTTTTTGCAGATCTGCTGGCGCCAAATGACCGTTTGGCACCCGAATTTTCCCCGCGCAGTATTCGTTGTTGAATTCCAGCTTTGAACCGCCGTTTGCGGCGTGTGGAGGATAGGAAAATTTGGGGCGGTATCAAGGGGATCGTCGTCCGCCTGCGATTCCGCCCAATTTTTCGTCCTATCTCCTTGTGATTTCAAACAAGCCACGATTTGTCCTGGAAGCGTATGACGCATAGTGAGGCACGCGTTTCCTGATCAAGGAACGCCGCTCAAAGGTGGTTGATCATGCCAAGGAAACGCTCGAATGGATGTTGGCGCATGATGACCGGGAGGCCGCCGTTGATTGGCAGCCAATATTGTGGGCCATCGTCAATTTCAGACCGCTCACCACCCGGCGCCCGGCCTTTAATCACCTCCCGGTACCCGAAAACGTGTCTTTCGCCCATTGTGCAATGCGAGCGAATTGTTATCCTTGGCTAGAAACCCAAAGCGAATTCATCGAAATCCGATCTCGTGCGGTGCAGCGTCGCGCATCCGCGGTGGTCCGATATTGGGATCGCATGCCGGCAGAGAAAGGAGATGTAATGGTCAGCCGGAACGAAGCAGAGACGGAAGCGCTGATGTCGCAAGCATTGGACGCGCTGCAGAAGCCGCCGACGGCCTTCGACGCCGCGCGGAAAATTGTCCGGCTTCTGGGTGCCCATCGTCACGGTAGTATCTGCAGGATCGGCTTCTGGGCGCCCGAGTTGCTCGAAAACCGCGTTCCGGATGGCGATGTCTTTCTCGAGGTTCTCGATTCCGAAGAGCCTCTCGATCTCAAGGTGACGCGGCAGCAGGTCCGGTTCCACCGGCATTTCGTCCCGGTCTCGCGGATCGAGGGATACTGTTTTGCCGCCGTAGAAGGCATGCAGCCTGGCAGCCGCGAACAGATGGGCAGCTTCTATGCCCTCGCATGGCGCGGCGTTGACGGAAACTGGATGCGTGTATTCGATCCACTCGCCGCGTCGCTGCCGTTCGGCGCGTTCGCACCGGCCGAGTTCTATGACATCGATGCGATGCAGGCGGCGCGCGGCGACAAGGCTTATTACGACTCATTGCCCGACGGCGACCCGGTCAAGCTCGGCCCCGCCTGCAATATTCTGCAGGTGCATGTGCCGACCGCGACGGCCGGCGGGACGATTGCAAGCCTGGCGCGGCACTTCGCGCATATCGCCGACCGGGTGGGCCGCGGTCTCGAGCCGGAGCCCGCCGACCGTCTCTTCCTCGGCTATGACGCGGTACAGCTATTACCGGTAGAGCCGACAACGGTCTATGAGGCCGGGCCCGGCTTCTGGGAGGAGACCGCGGCGGACGACAACGAGGTTTGCGTCGAACTGATGCGGCCCGACACCACCAACTGGGGCTACGACGTGGTCATTTCCGGAATGGCGGCGGTCAATCCCGCCCTCCTGGAAACCGGTCGGCCCGACGAGCTCATCGATCTCGTATCGGTTCTGCACAATTTTCCGGAAAAACCTAAGAAACTGATCTTCGATGTCGTTTACGGCCACTCGGACAACCAGGGCCTCAATGCGCTCAACGGCCATTTCTTTGCCGGGCCGAACATGTACGGCCAGAACATCAACTACCGTCATCCCGTCGTACGGGCGATCCTGCTGGAGATGCAGCGGCGCAAGGTCAACTATGGCGCGGACGGCGTGCGCGTGGACGGCGCCCAGGACTTCAAGTGGTGGGACACGGATGCTCAGCTGCTACGGCACGACGACGAATATCTTCAGTCGATGTCCGACGTGGTGCAGGAGGTCGCGGGCCGGCGCTATCGCCCGTGGTTCATCTTCGAGGACGGGCGTCCCTGGCCCCAGGAGGACTGGGAGCTCAGCTCTTCCTATCGCGCGGTGATCGAAGCGCAAACCGACACCGATGTCTTCCAGTGGGGACCGCTGAGCTTCGCCCATAATACGCCGTTCCTCTATAACTTCTGGCTGTCGAAGTGGTGGCGCATCCGGGAGATTCTAGAACACGGCGAAAACTGGATATCGGGTTGCGCCAACCACGACACGCTGCGACGGGGCACGCAGGTCTCGACCAAGCTGAACATCAACCGGCGCCTCGGCGACACGATGATGGAAATCCTCGACAAGGCCTACGACAACCCGGCGGCGCAGATGCTGACCTACGGGTGCTTTCCGGGCGTGCCGATGGACTTCCTCAATGCCTGCGCACGCGCCAGCTGGGGTTTCGTCCGCAATCAGGACGACCAATACGGCGTCAAGGTCGTTGCCGAGGAGGCGATCTCGCTCAAATGGCAGGTGGACACCTACAGCTATTCGCTTCCCTCGAACTTCCGGCGGCTAAAGGAAATGGGCTTCGACGACCGCGCCAGCCTCGCACGGTTTCTCGAATTCCTGCCCGCCCTCGTCGAGGTCACGGAATACGACCTCGTGGTCATCGCGAAATTGCTGAATCAGGTCGATCCGCCGCTCAAGGGGCCGACCCCCTTCACCGTCGAGGCCCTGAAGGAAATCGCACGCGCCTGGATGGACGATATGCACGACTATTTCAACGTCGCAGGATATCTCGAGACGCTCGGTGACGCGCAGACCGACTTCATGCTGAAACTACGGGAATTCCGCCGCGCGTCTCCCTGGCTGAGAAACAACTTCGGGCCCAGAGATTATTTCGACTACCGAAGCCCCGTAGCCGGCAGCGTCATCGTCCGCTCCCTCCGGCATGGCCCGAACGACGAGCAGGTGTACGCTGTCGTGCACATGGAAGGCCAGGAGGTTCCGGCGTTCGACCCGGTCCGGGATGACATACCCGGCCTCAAAGGGGACGGCTGGCGCGTCGAGGTTCGCACGCCGCCCATCGGCCCCGATTATCTGGGCGGGCCCATCACGCTGCACGACAGCATGGGCGTGATTTACACGCGCAACGGCAGTGCCTGACGGCGGACGCAGACACATGCAAACCATATCCGTGCGTTATGCCGGCATAGTTGTTATCATTGATAACTGCTTCGCAGCGCTGCCGGTGACCACCGGAACAAATCCTCGATGAGGAGCGTTTGAAGCAGCAACAATAATAAATTTCGAAAATTCAACGTGCGGTAGTTAATGAATGTCTGCATGGAGCGCAATACGCTCGATGCACCGTCGAAACAGCACAGGGAGCTGAGAACTTTTCGGTATGGCGTTAAGGACTCAGGAAAAGACGAGATCCAAGACACGCCCAGACCGGCGGGAAATGCCTGCGCGGTATGCAAAAGCGGCCACATCTACTGACCGATCTCTCGAGGCATTGGCCGATGCGCGCATCGCGATCGAAAGCGTGGAGCCGGAAATCAACGCCGGGCGATTTTCCGCAAAGGCCGCGCTCGGCGACATCGTGCGGGTCGAAGCGGACATCTTCTGCGACGGCCACGACGTCATCGACGCCGCCGTCCTTTTCCGCGTCGCCGGCGCCCGGACCTGGCGCGAAGCGCCGATGCGGTTCTTCGACAACGACCGCTGGCGCGGCAGCATCAAAATCGAAAAACAAGCGCCCTACGAATTCACAATCATTGCCTGGCGCGACCTGTTCGCCTCGTGGCGGGAGGAGGTTCAGAAGAAGGTCGGCGCCGGCCAACGCGTGAGCAGCGAGATCACCGAGGGCGAGCGGCTCGTCGCCCATGCCTGCGACGGTGACCGCGCCGGCGGCGCTGACCGCACGCTGCTCGGTAAATTGCAGGCGTCGCTCGATGCCGCCCGTAGCGACGAGGCGAAGCTCGAGCTGCTGCTGGACGACGCGATCGAAGCGCTGTTCCGGCGCGCGGGCCCGCGCACCAATCTCACCCGTTACGACAAGGTGCTGCGCATCTGGGTCGACCGTCTGCGGGCTGCGTTCAGCGCGTGGTACGAGCTGATGCCGCGCTCGCAATCGGGCGACCCGAAGCGCCACGGCACTTTCGATGACGTGATCGGCCACTTACCCTATATCCGCGCGCTGGGCTTCGACGTGCTGTACATGCCGCCGATCCATCCTATCGGACGGGTCAACCGGAAGGGCAGGAACAACACATTGACGCCGGCTCCAAACGATCCGGGCAGCCCTTATGCGATCGGCTCGCCGGAAGGCGGCCACGACGCCATTCATCCGGAGCTTGGCAGTTTCGCGGACTTTGCGCGGCTGGTCGACGCGGCTGCCGAGCACGGCCTCGAGATCGCGCTCGACTTCGCGATCCAGTGCGCACCGGACCATCCCTGGATCAAGGAGCATCCCGAATGGTTCGACTGGCGGCCGGACGGCACCATCAAATATGCAGAAAACCCGCCCAAGAAGTATGAGGACATCGTCAACGTCCACTTCTATCGCGGCGCGCTGCCGTCAATCTGGTATGCGCTTCGCGACATCGTGTTGTTCTGGGCCGAAAAGCGGGTTCGCATCTTCCGCGTCGACAACCCGCATACCAAGCCGCTGCCATTTTGGGAGTGGATGATCGCCGAGGTGCACGCGCAATACCCGGACGTCATCTTCCTCGCGGAAGCCTTCACGCGCCCGAAGATGATGAAGCGGCTGGCCAAGGTCGGTTTCACGCAGTCCTACTCCTATTTCACGTGGCGCAATACGAAGCAGGAACTGACGGATTACCTCACGGAGCTGACGCAGAGCGAGTGCCGCCACTACATGCGGCCGAACTTCTTCGTCAACACGCCTGACATCAACCCGTACTACCTGCAGACAAGCGGCCGGCCGGGCTTCCAGGTGCGGCTCGTCCTCGCCGCGACGCTCGCGGGCAACTACGGGGTCTACAACGGGTTCGAGCTATGCGAAGCGGCGGCGATCACGGGCCGCGAAGAATACACGGATTCCGAGAAATACGAGATCCGCGCCTGGGACTGGGAGCGGCCCGGCCACATCCGAACGGACATCGCGCTGGTGAATCGCCTTCGGGCGGAGCATCCGGCGTTGCGCGACTTCACCAATCTCACCTTCTACAACGCGTGGAACGATAACATTCTCTATTACGGCCGCCGAACACCGGACCTTTCCAGCTTCATCCTCGTCGCCGTCAACCTCGATCCGCACACGCCGCAGGGCGCCGACTTCGAGGTGCCGCTTTGGGAATTCGGCCTGCCGGATGACGCCTCGATCGCGGCCGAGGACCTCGTCACCGGCGACCGTTTCACCTGGACCGGCAAGATCCAGCACGTTCTTCTCGACCCCGCCGAGCGGCCGTATGCGGTCTGGCGGCTTTTCCGGCCGGAGGGCGCGGCATGATGGACGCAACGGCGACGGATGCGCCGACGGTCACGCGCCGCGAGCAGCCCGCGATCGCGTCTTCGGATCCGCAGTGGTACAGGGACGCCGTAATCTATCAGCTCCATGTGAAGGCGTTTCAGGATTCCACCGGGGAAGGGATCGGCGACTTCCCGGGGCTGATGCAGCGGCTCGACTACGTCCAGAAGCTCGGCGCGACGGCAATTTGGCTCCTGCCTTTCTACCCGTCTCCGCTGCGGGACGACGGCTACGACATCGCCGACTATCGCAAGGTCAATCCGGCCTACGGCTCGATGCGGGACTTCCGCCGCTTCGTGCGCGCGGC
>CAZPFL010000251.1:0-5754 GCA_964585785.1 uncultured Rhodospirillaceae bacterium | reverse complement strand
TGTCGAAGATGTGGGTACTGCGGCGCATCCTGCTGCCGATGGGCGTCACGGACGCAATGGAGTTCCTGATCGAGAAGCTCAAGCACTCGAAGAACAACAACGACTTCTTCGACTCGATGAATCAGTAAGCATCCACGATGTTTCACAAAAACGGCGGAGCCTTGGCTCCGCCTTTTTCGTTGGGCCGGGGCCGTCGAGCCTCAGGGAATGAGGACCGTTGAGCCCGTTGTTTTGCGGCCTTCCAGCGCCTGATGGGCCTTGACGGCGTCCTCGAGCTTGAAGGTCTGGTCGACGCGGATCTTGAGGCCCTTCCTGATCGCCCCCATCAAGGCCCGTGCGCTCTTGTCCAGCTCCTCGCGGCTCGCGATGTAGGTGAACAGCGTCGGCCGGGTGAAGTAGAGCGAGCCCTTTTGCCCAAGGATGCCCGTGTTAAACGGCGGGACCGGGCCGGACGCGTTGCCGAAGGACACGAACAGACCGCGTGGCGCCAGGCAGTCGAGCGATTGCTCGAAGGTGGCCGCGCCGACCGAGTCATAGACGACGGGCACGCGCTTGCCCTTGGTGATTTTGTTGACCGCGTCAACCAAGCTTTCGGTTTTGTACAGCACGGGATAACGGCAGCCGTGCCGCTTTGCGAGCTTGGCTTTTTCCTCGGAGCCGACCGTGCCGATCACCGTTGCGCCGAGCTGGCGCAGCCACTGGCAGGCGATCAGGCCGACACCGCCGGCTGCCGCGTGAAACACGACGGTCTCTCCCTTCTTGACGCGGTAGGTGCGGCGAATGAGGTATTCCGCCGTCATCCCTTTCAGCATCATCGCGGCGGCAGTCTTGTCGTCGATCCATTTCGGCAGCTTGACGAGGCGGTCGGCCGGCGCGACGCGGTTGTCGGTATAGGCACCGATGAGGCCGCAATAGGCGACACGATCGCCCTCCTTGAGGGTCTTCACGCCGCGGCCGACGGCCTCGACGACGCCGGCGGCTTCCGTTCCCAGCGTGAGCGGCAGCTGCAGCGGATAGAGGCCAGAGCGATGGTAGGTGTCAATGAAGTTGAGGCCGATGGCCGTCTGCTTGAGGCGGACTTCACCGGGCTTCGGGTCGGCTTTGGCGACTTCCTCGTATTTGAGGACCTCGGGTCCGCCGGTCTGATGGATTCGGATGGCGTGCGGCATCTTGGAATGCTCCCTAATGAGCGGCCGGCTGTTGGCTCAGGCGAGATTGGCCTTGAAACAGGCAAGGGTGCGCGTCTCGGCGAGCTGCGCGGCCGCCTTGTTGTAATTGACTCCGTTATTGCGGGCGAAGGCGTGGTCGACGCCCGGATAGGAATGAATCGTGACCTTCGGATGGCCTTTCAGCGCCTCTTTGATTTTGGCCTGCGCGTCCTTGGGCACGAAACCGTCTTCCTCGGCGATGTGCAGGATCGTCGGTGACTTGATGTTCTTGGCGGCGTCGAGGCGGGCGTCGATACCGACGCCGTAATAGGCGACGTTGCAGTCGGCATCCGATTCCGTCGCCATGATGTAGGCGAGTAGCCCGCCGAGGCAGAAACCGACGGTACCGACCTTGCCGCTGCAGCCATTTACCGTGCGCAGGTGCGCGAGCGACACCTTGAGGTCAACAATACCCTTGTCGACGTCGAAGCCGTTGTAGAGCGCGAAGGCCTTGTCCCATTCCGCTTGCGTCTTGTCGGTGATCTGAACGCCTGGCTCCTGGCGCCAGAAGATGTCGGGACAAAGGGCGAAATAACCCTGCGCGGCGAGATGGTCACAATGGTCGCGCATATCCTTGTTGACGCCGAAGATTTCCTGGATGACGAGCACGCCGGCGCCGCGGCCGCTTTTCGGCGATGCGAGATAGGCGGCGAAGGTCCCGTCGGGGCACGTGATGTTGATGTCGGGCATGACATGCACTCCCTGTCGTCAGCGGTATGGATCGCTGTTGGTAGCGAAGTGGCGCCAGGCGAATTCGAGTGTCGCGGACCGGCGCCGCGCGGTGACGGCAGGATATCGCGCGTACCCGCGGTTGTCACCGTTGCGCGGTGAAAAGCGTCGGGCGTGCTTCGTGGCCGAGCAGCCACCGTTTTGTTTCACGCCCTTTGCCGGCTGAATAGCCGCCGATGCGGCCGCCGGCGGCGAGGACGCGATGGCAGGGCACGATGATCGGGATCGGGTTGTCGCCACAGGCCTGGCCGACGGCGCGTGGCACGCTGCCGAGTTCCGTGGCGAGCGCGCCGTAACTGCGCGTTTCGCCGTAGGGGATCGCCAGCATGGCGGCACGGAGGCGGCCTTGGAACGCCGAATGCGGCGGCGCGAGCGGAAGGTCGAAGGTCGTTCGGTCGCCAGCGAAATACTCGGCGAGCTGCACGGCCGCCTTGCGCAGCAGCAGTGTCGGCGTTTGCTGGCCGAATGCCTTGAAATCAATGGCGGAAAGAGCGCCGTCCCGTTCCCGGATGGTGATCGGGCCGAGCGGGCTGTCGATCGTCAAGGCCGCTTCGGCCGTCATGGCGCTTGGAGCTCGGCGGCGAGCGCCTCGGGGTCGGTTACGGGCGGCGAGCAGGTCATGCCGCGGCAGACATAGGCGGTCGCCTTGCCGCCGACGAGGTCCTTGCCGGCGGCGGGGTGCGCGGGCGGCAGCGACGCGCCGGGCGCGAGGCGCATGAGGATTTGGTTGGGCAGTGAGGTGCGGCGCAAGACGGCGGCGAGCGCGTCTGTCGCCGCGTCGTCCGGTGCGCCGACGAGCACGATCTGCAACGCGGACTGGAGAAGCTCGGTGCCGTTGAGTAAGGAGGAAAGGGGGAAGAAGTTCTGTTGGATCTCGCCGGAAAAAGCGCCGATCAGGCGTTCCGCCCGGACCCGGTAGTCGTTGTTGCCCGTGATGTAGAAGAGCCGGGTGAAGACCTCGACAAGCACGCCGTTGCCGGCAGGCGTCGCGTTGTCATGGGCATTCTTCATGCGCGTGATCAGGGTCGGTGTGTCGGCCGCGGTGAAGAAATAGCCGCCTCCGTTCGGGTCGGCGTATTGAGCCTCGACAATGGCGAGCCAGGCTTCCGCTTGTTTCACATAGGCGCCGTCGCCGGTCGCTTCGTAGAGCGCGAGCGCGGCGCTGCTGAGCGCGGCGTAGTCGTCTAGCGTGGCGGGATGGCGCGCGCGGCCGTCGCGCCAGCTGTGGCGAAGACGGCCGTCGACGGTCATGTCGGACTGGACGAAGGCGAAGGCGCGGCGGGCGGCGTCGAGCCAGCCGGGCTGCTGGAAGACGTCGCCCGCGAAGGCGAGGGCGGCGATCATCATCCCGTTCCAATCGGCGAGGATCTTGTCGTCGAGACCGGGCGGGATGCGTTTGGCGCGCTCGGCGAAAAGAACGGCGCGGTCGGCGGTGAGCTGCGTTTCTTCGGCGGGGCTGAGAAGCTCGATCCGGTTGAGGCGGTTGAGAATGTTGGCATCTTCCCAATTGCCGTGGCGCGTCACGTCGTAGACGGTCTTGAAGGGCGCGCTCCGCGCGCCGAGGAGAGTGTCGACCTCTGCCTCGCTCCAGACGTAGAATTTTCCTTCTTGGCGTTCGCTGTCGGCGTCGAGGCTGCTAGCGAAGGCGCCCCGGTCGTTGCGCATTTCGCGCAGCACCCAACCGACGGTCTCGGCGACGCGTTCGGCATAGAGGTCGCTTCGGGTGTCCTGCCAGACGAGGGTGAGAAGCGCCACGAGCTGCGCATTGTCGTAGAGCATCTTCTCGAAATGCGGCACGAGCCAGCGCTCATCGACGGAATAGCGGGCGAAGCCGCCGCCGAGATGGTCGTAGATACCGCCCTGACACATGTTGTCGAGCGTGACCTGGACGGCTTTTCGGAAGGGCTCCTGGCCCGTGCGGCGCCAGGCCCGCCAGAGCTGCTCGAGGATGCCGCATTGTGGGAATTTGGGCGCGCCGCCGATGCCGCCGCGGAACTGGTCGACCGACTGGACGAGACGCTCGGCGATCTGATCGAGCAGCGCGATGGAGACGCTGGGGCCGGCCTGCGCCTGGGAGAGCTTCGCGAGACCGTCGCGCAGGGCCTCGACGTTCTTGGTGATGCGGGCGGGCTCTTCATGAAAGACCTTGGCGATGCCGGCCAAGAGATCCGGGAAGCCCGGGCGGCCATAACGCGGCGTCGGGGGAAAATAGGTCCCGCCCCAAAAAGGCTCGCCGTCGGGCGTCAGGAACATGGTCAGCGGCCATCCGCCATGTTCGCCCATCATGTGCAGTGCCGACTGATAGATGCTGTCGATGTCCGGCCGCTCTTCGCGATCGACCTTGATGTTGATGTAATGCTGGTTCATCAGGTCGGCGATGGCGGGATTTTCGAAGCTTTCATGCGCCATCACGTGACACCAGTGACAGGCCGCGTAGCCGACCGAGAGGAGTATCGGCTTGTTCTGCTGCTTGGCGAGCGCCAGCGTGTCTTCGGACCAAGCCATCCAGTGGACCGGGTTGTCTTTGTGCTGCAGCAGGTAAGGGCTGGTCTCGCGGTCAAGCTGATTGGCGGTCTGAACGGTCATCAAATTCCTCTTGGGCGGAACGCGGCGAACGCTTGGCATGCCGGTTGCGTCCGTAAAACTGTTTGGTCACTGTAACGCAATTGAAAGCGTCCGTCAGAGGGAATTGCCCGCGTGGGGGCGGGAATTAAAAATCGAGCCTATGGGTCATCGAAGAATTATAAATGATGGCGGAGCGAGGCGGGTTGCCTGCAATCGTAGAGAGTCGCGGCGATGAGTGAGACGATCTACGCACTGGCGAGTGGCGCCGGCCGTGCCGGGGTCGCGGTGATCCGCATTTCCGGACCGGAGGCGGAAACCACGTTGAGCGCCTTGACCGGAAAGCCACTGCCGCCGGCGCGCAAGGCGGTTCGGGTGTCCTTGCGCGCGCCGGATACGGGCGATGCGCTGGACGACGGCATCGCGCTGCGGTTTCCGGCGCCGCGCAGCTACACCGGCGAGGACGTCGTCGAGCTTCATGTCCACGGCGGGCTCGGCGTCGTGGCGGCGGTGCTGGAGGCGCTGGGCGGTTTGCCCGGCTTGCGACTGGCCGAACCGGGTGAATTTACGCGCCGCGCCGTGTTGGCGGGAAAGATGGACCTGACCGCTGCGGAAGGGCTGCTCGACCTGATCGAGGCGGACACCGAAGCGCAACGGCGGCAGGCGCTGCGACAGTCGGGCGGGGCCCTGGCCCGGCTCTATGAAGGGTGGCGGTCTCGGTTGTTGGGGGCTTTGGCGCATCTGGAGGCGGTGATCGATTTTCCGGATGAGGATTTGCCCGAAAATATTATGGCCGGGCTCGGCGATGAAATTAAGGTGCTGATGGCCGAGATGGGCCGGCATCTCGATGACGGGCGGCGCGGCGAGCGATTGCGGCAAGGGCTGATGGTGGCGATCGTCGGGCCGCCGAATGCGGGGAAGTCGAGCTTGCTGAATATGCTGGCGCGGCGCGAGGCGGCGATCGTCTCGGCCCGGGCCGGCACCACGCGGGACGTCGTCGAGGTGTGGCTGGACCTGGCGGGGCTGCCGGTGCTCGTTGCTGACACTGCGGGGTTGCGGGAGGCTGCGGATGAAATTGAAGCGGAGGGGGTACGGCGGGCGCGGCAGTGGGCCGGGACGGCCGATCTGAAAATCGCGGTCTTCGCGGCGGACGAGGCGCCGGCGGCGGGGCTCGATATGATCGATGAAGACACCCTCGTCGTGGTTAATAAAGCGGATTTGGGGACCGCGGTCTGGACGCCGGAAGCCCCGGGCC
>CAZPFL010000250.1:0-5769 GCA_964585785.1 uncultured Rhodospirillaceae bacterium | reverse complement strand
CCGTCGTCGCGCCGGATGCGCAGCACGACGCCGGTATGGACGCATTCCTCGCGCCAGTCCCAGTTCTGCCCGTGCAGCAGCCGACCGTCGCGCGCCGCCTCCGGCATGATCACCGCGCCGGTGCAGCCGTCGTCGCCCTGCTGCTTCGCGCCGAACATCATCTCGGTGCGCGCGTTGACGAGGACGATCCCTTCGAGGTCGACGCCCGCGCCCTCGGCGACGCCGCGCATCTCCTCGAGATAGGCGGGCGAGAAATTCTCGATCAGCGGGACGTAGTCCGCCGCCAGCGCCTTGGCGCGGGGCCAGCCGATCCCGGCGGCCGCCAGCTGCGCCACGTAGTAATCGACGCTGCGCCCGACGCGGTCGGCCGCCTGCTGACCGTATTGACGGCCGCGCTCGCGCGGCGGGCCGCTCATCTCGACAAGGGGGAAGGGCACGATCTGCATGATGGAGGTTCCTTGGGGGCGGGTGGGCTCGGGACCACAGAAAGAATAGCAAGCAGGTGGGGCGGCGTCATGGCTCCGTCGAAAAATCCATCCTCATCCTGAGCCTGTCGAAGCGTGCCTCCGCCGCTCATCCTTCGACAAGCTCAGGATGAGGCTAAAGATCGGGCCCCCTCACGCGAAAGCGGGCATGATCTCCTCGGCGAAGGTCCGCATGAGGCCGGGCGTCACATAGGCGCTCGACAGCAGGATGTAGCCGACGCCGCCGTCGCGGAGGTGTTGGATCATCTCGATGATCTCCTCCGGCGTGCCGATCAGCGTGCCGCCTTCGGCCGCTTGGCGGAGGTTGGGATCGGAGGCCATGCTCGATACGTAGCGGCGGTCGGCGGTCGTCGCGAGCCGGTTCATCCGGTCGAGCGACGCCATGCGCCGGCCGAGCGCGCGCTCGCGCTCCTCGTCATTTCGGACGATGGTGATGCCGCGGGCGACGCCGACATTCATCGGATCGAACGGCCGTCCCGCCGCCTCGACCGCCTCGCGATAGACGCGGAGCCGCTCGAGCGTCAGCTCGAAGGTGGCGAACTGGTCGAGCAGCAGCGAGTAGCCGTCCGCGGCGGCCTTGCGGATCGAGTCCGGCCGGCCGGCGGCGAGCCACATCGGCGGATGCGGGCGCTGCACCGGCGGCGGCTCGACGATGATGTCGTCGAAGTGCCAGCGCTTGCTGTGATGGGAGAAGCGCTCGTCGGCGGTGAGCGCCTTCTTGATCAGCGCAATCGATTCCTCGAAACGCTCCGTCGCCTCCTCCAGCGGGATGCAGAAGCGCTGGAACTCGTTCGGGCGATAGCCCTTGCCGACGCCGAAATCGAGCCGGCCGTTCGACAGCACGTCCACCGTCGCGGCCTGCTCGGCGAGCAGCACCGGATTGTGCCAGGGCACGACGATCACGGCGGTGCCGAGCCGGATCTTGCTCGTCCGCGCGGCGAGATAGGTCAGCAAATTGAGCGACGCGGAAATCTGCGCGCTGCCGGTGAAATGGTGCTCGACCAGGAAGATGCTGTGAAACCCCAGCCTCTCCGCCTCGACCACGCCATCGATCAGCTGCCGGTAGCCGTGACTGTCGTCCGAATGGGAAAACCGCAGCCGCTCGGCGGCGCCTTGACCGGCCGCACCATGCTCCGCCACCTTGGCGGTCGCGCCGCCGAACAAACCGAACTTCATGCGCCGCGCCCTCCCGGTTGTACGGCCTCCGCCGGCTTTGCGAATTATAATTGTACGCCTTCCGGCGGCCGGGCAAAGGTCAAATTTGCTGCGACGTCCGTTCACAGGGTACACAGGAAGACGCACCTGTTCCAACCTGCGGCCTCCGCCGAATAGGGAAAATCGAATGAGGTTCAGCCTGACCTTACGGCCGGCAACCGGCGACCCGGTGTCGGCCAAGGATATCGCCCGCTTCGCCGAGCTTGCCGAAAGCCTCGGCTTCTACGCGGTCTACATCACCGACCATTACTACATCACGACGCCGAACCTGCATTCGGTCGCCGCCGCCGCGGTGGTCGCGGGAGCGACCGAGAAGCTCAAGATCGGCTTCGCTGCCTATCAGGCGCCGCTGCGCCATCCCATCGCCGCGGCCAAGGAGCTCGCGTCGCTCGATATCTTGAGCGGCGGGCGGTTCATCGCCGGGCTGGCGGCCGGGTCTTTCGAGCCGGAGTTCCGGGCCCTCGGCCTGCCCTTCAAGCGGCGCGGCGCGATGCTGGAAGAGTCGGTGCAGGCGATCAAGGCGCTGTGGACCGGCGATCGCGTCTCGTTCAAGGGTGAATTCTGGTCCTTCGAGAATGTGACGATCAGCCCGAAGCCGATTCAGAAGCCGCATCCGCCGATCTGGATCGCGACCTGGACGGCGGTGCCGCGTGCGGCGCGCCGGGTCGCGGCCCATGCCGACGGATGGCAGGCGTCCGGGCTACACACGGACGCCGATGCCGTTCCCCTCGGCGTTGCGCAGATTGAAAAGGCCTGTGCGGAGATCGGCCGCGATCCGGGCGCGATCGGCCGGGCCTATGTGAACACGATCGTACAATTCGGCGCGACGCCGGAACAGGCTTGGCAAGAGCTGACACGCCATTCGACAGCCGCGCGGGAAAAGCACCTCTGTCTGCTTGGCGATGCGGCTGCGATTATCCGCCGCATCGAAGCCCTGCGCCGATACGGCATGCAGGAAATATCCTTTCAGCTCGCGCCCTGGTCCCTCGATACGGTGCGGAGGATCGCCGGCGAGGTGATGCCGCATTTCACGTAACGGCGTTTGAGTGGTTCCAGAAGCCGGCCGGGCCGACTATCTTGCGGTAGTGGAGGCGCGACCGCATTGCGCCTCGCGCCGGAAATTTGGAGCGCCTTCATGATTCACCATCCGCCGACCCTTGCGTCCGCCATGACGCCCTTTCCCTATTCGATTGCGCTCGACGCCTCGCTGGACGAGGCGGAGCAGCTGATGAAGGCGCACGGAATTCGACACCTGCCGGTGACCGAAAACCACGACGTGGTCGGAATCGTCACCCAGCGCGATATCGCGGCGGCCTTTGTCCGGCGGAAGGCGCGCGGACGAAACACCAAAAAGATGTCGGTGAGCGACCTCTACGTTCCGGAGGTCTATCTCGTGGACCTCAACGAGCCGATCAAGAACGTCCTGAAGACCATGGCGGAGCGCCATATCGGATCGGCGGTGGTGACACGGCAGGGCCGGCTTGCCGGCGTCTTCACGTTCGTCGACGCCTGCCGCTGCTTTGCCGATTTCATCGAGGACGTCTTTCCCGACCCGGGCGACGACCGCGCGGCCTGACCGCCGGGCCTGCTATTCCCCCGCCGGAACGACGTGCCGGTCGACATATCCGTCACGCTTGAGCTTGCTCGGATCCGATCCCGGACGCTCCGACGGTCGGGCGAACTGCATGACCAGGACCTCGGCGCCGTCCGGTCCGGCCTGCAGCAGCGGCGCCGGCTCGCCGGCTTCGACGCGCATCAAAGAATCGGCCGTCATTTCCTTGCCGTCCTGAAGCAGCGTTCCAGCGCAGACGAGGATGTACTGCCCGCCGCCGGCGGAAGTCGGCGCCTGGGCTTGCGCGTTGGCGCCCATGCGGATGCCGACCGCGTCCACGCCGTCTGCCTGAGGTTCCATCAGCGGTTCCTGCGCGACCTCGCCGTTCTTCATCCGGCGCTTGCCGACCTCGAAGACACCGGCGATGTTGCGGCCCGCCCGGCACGCCATCAGGTGCTTGGAGCCGGGCATGACGAAATGGCCGCCGCTCGCGATATTGCGGAGCGTGAAGAAGGAGATGCCGTCATCGCGGGCGACGATCGGGCCGTAGGGCGTGTAGGCGTCGGCATACTGGAAGGTGATGGGCCTGACCTCTTTCTTGCCGATCCGGCCGTCGCCCTTTACCACGACCTGGAACTGGTCGACGTCGTGAAAATGCGGATTGATGCGGGCGCCCGCATAGGGGCGCTCCACGAGGAAGGCCTGCGGGCTGTTGTCGACGGTGCCGGGCGACCCGATATAGTCGCGCCGCCGGCCGATGCCGTCCTTGCGAACGATTTCCTTTACCCTCGCTTCCACGTTGGCGACAGCCTGCATCGCTTCATCCTCCATCCAGTCGGGGAAATGGGCCAGGTCCTGCGTACCCTAGAATGATTCTACCCGAGAACCCGGCCGGGTCAAAGCGGCCGCTCGAGCCTGGGCGTTGCCGGCCCCCGATTTCCGCGGATCCGGGATCAGTGCGACAATGAGGGGCCTGATCCCCTTGGAGCAGTCGCGATGACCGACACACACGCATCCGTCGACATTGTGCCCAGCGGCGTGGCCCTCGGCGCCGATATCCTCGGCGTCGACTTATCGCGCGGCCTGGAGCCGGCGGAATTCCAGGCGATCGAGGCCGCGTTCAACGCGCATTCAGTCATTTGCCTGCGCGACCAGCGTCTCATCGAGCCGCAGCTCATCGATTTCGCGCGCCGCTTCGGTGCGGTCGAGATCATCTTCCTGACCCATTACGCCCATCCGGACCATCCTGAGATCATGCTCGTCTCGAACATCCAGGAAGGCGGCCGCAACATCGGACACGTGGATGCGGGGCGGGTCTGGCACACGGACATGTCCTATACCGCGACGCCTCCGCGGGCGACGTTGCTTTACGCCGTCGAGGTGCCGGAAGAGGACGGGCGGGTCCTGGGCGACACACTCTTCGCGAGCGCGGTCGCCGCCTATGACGATCTCCCGGAGGCGATGAAGGAACGGCTCGCCGGGCTGCGGGCGATCCATCGTGTCTCCGGCCGGCGCAAGAAGACCGGCACGGGCAAGGAAGACAATCCGCTGCGCGACCAGCAGCCGGACGTGGTTCACCCGGTGATCCGCACCCATCCTGTCACCGGCCGCAAGGCGATCTATGTCAGCGAAGGGGAATGCGTCGGCATCCTTGGGATGGCGGACGCGGAGGCGCTGCCGCTGTTGGCCGACCTGGCGCAGCGGGTGATCCGCTCCGACTACCAATACCGGCATCGTTGGCGGAAGGGCGACGTACTGATCTGGGACAACGCCGCGGTCCAGCACATCGCGCTGCGCGACTACGAATGGCCGCGCCATCGGCGCCTCATGCACCGCATCACGGTCGGTGGGTCCGCCACGTTTTAGGCGCACGGGCGGTGGCTTGCCCCGCATGCGCGGAGCGGCCATAACGGGCGGGCAGGTTTCCCACGACGGACGGACATCGTTTCATGACCCAGGAGAAGGAGCAGCCCCTGACCGGGCTTCGCGTGATCGACGCCGCCACGGTGATCGCCGGGCCAACGGTCGGCATGCTGCTCGGCGACTTCGGCGCCGACGTGATCAAGGTCGAGCATCCGCGCGGCGACGTGCTGCGCCAGACCGGCTATCAGAAGGATGGCGTTGGCCTGTGGTTCAAGATGGCGAACCGCAACAAGCGCTGCGTGACGCTCAACTTGAGCAAGCTAAAGGGCCAAGCGCTGTTCAAGGAGCTGGTCAAGACCGCCGACGTGGTGATCGAGAATTTCCGCACCGGCACGATGGAAAAGTGGGGCCTCGGCTGGGAGGATCTCAAGGCGGTCAACCCGCGGCTCGTCATGGTGCGCGTGACCGGCTTCGGGCAGACCGGCCCCTATAAGAACCGTCCGGGCTTCGGCACCATCGCGGAAGCGTTCAGCGGCTTTGCCGCGATCACCGGCGAGGCGGACGGTCCACCGACTCTGCCCAATTTCGGTCTCGCCGACGGCATCGCCGCCGCCTACGGCACCTTCGCCGCGATGTTCGCGCTCTACCACCGCG
>CAZPFL010000249.1:0-5776 GCA_964585785.1 uncultured Rhodospirillaceae bacterium | reverse complement strand
GCTGGGCGCATTTCGAGGACGCGCCCTTCACGCCGCTGACGAAGCCGCTGGCGGAAAGCCGCCTGGTGCTGATCTCGACCAGCGAGATCGCGCGCCACAGCGACAGCGACCAGCGCACGCCGCTGGAGAAGGGCGAGCTCGGCAACGTCTACACGATCCCGTCCGACACGCCGCTCGAGGATCTCTACAGCCACTCGCTGAGCTTCGACAAGCACGCGACCAGCCTCGACGACGTGAACGCCTTCTTCCCGATCACGCGGCTGCACGAGAAGGCCGCCGAGGGCCGCATCGCCAGCGTCGCGCCGAACGCCATCGCGCTCTACAACGCCTACAGCCAGCGCCGCACGCGCGAGGTCGACGCCCCGGAGGTGCTGGAAAAGTGCCGCGCCGACGGCGTCGATGTGGCGCTTCTCGTCCCCGTTTGACCGGTATGCCACCAGACCGTGAGTCTGGTTTCCCGGCATCTGGAAGCGAACGGAATCCCGACGGTGGTCGTCGCCAACGCGCGTGACATCGTCGAGCATTGCGGCGTCGCCCGGCTCTATTTCACCGACTTCCCGCTCGGCAGCCCGATCGGCGAGCCCTTCGACGCCGCCATGCAGCGGGGCGTCATCGCGGGCGCGCTCGACCTGCTTGAATCGGCAACGGGCCCGCGCACGACCGTCGAGGCGCCCTTCCAATGGAGTAAGGGCGAGACCTGGAAGGAAAAGGTGTTCTCAGCCGAGCAGCCCTGGAAGGAAAAGGGCGGCCAGGCCGAGGCGGAGTGGCTGAAGAAGAAGGAGCTGTATCGGAAGCTCAAGGAGGAGGGAAAGGCGTGACGGGGGACGCCGGCGAGGGAAATCGAGAGCGCGATACTTCCTTTTCCGTCGCCCGGTTGGCCGCTTCGCTTGAAGCGCCGCGTCCGTTTGGGTCGATGCGGCGCTTGGCGGTGTAACGGACGTCGTACTGGTCCCTTCCGGACGCTTAGCGACTTTTGGATCGAAATCGCGAAAAGGCTACGTGAATTGTGGTTGTCCTATCCGATTTTTCTCTTATCATGCTGGCGACACTCATGTTATTTGCGTCGTGAGTGGGAATGACCTGACAGATGGGAGATGTCGGTGGGCGTATTTCTGAACCTCACTCGCGGGCGATTGGCGGCTCTGACGAAGATCCGGACAGCGACGGCGCGCCCGGCGACATGCCTGGCTGTGGCGGTCTTCGGATTGCTGATTCTCGCCAACCACGCGCAGGCGCTCACCTACTCCTATGTTGGATCATGGAGGGTTGGCGAAGGCCCGTCCTGGACGACCAATCCAAGCGTCTATAGCGGTCAGGAGGCCGCGGCTTTCCTGGTCGGGGGCGTCGCCTCGGATTATGCGATTTCCACGACAGGCACGAACCCGGCGGATATCAATTTCTCGGCCTGGCTCGACGGCTGGGGCGACTCAATCACGTATGGCAGCTCAGGCAATCCCGCCCCGCAAAACTATTCTCTTGATCTGAGCGGCCTTGGATACGACGGCTGCGGGGCGGCCAATATCACTTGCGACGAATCCGCATATAGCGCTTATGTCCACGATCACTTTAGTCCAAGCAATCTCACTTATACGAATTATGCCTTTTCGATCAGCGGTAATCAGGCCGTAAGCGCGGTCCCGCTTCCGGACTCGCTCCCGCTTTTCCTGACGGCCCTTTCGGTGTTGGGCTTCATCGGATGGCGTTGGAATAGGTCGACGCAATCCTTGGCTATCGGCTGAAATCCGCAACGACGCGGAATTATTGCCCCGGCCATTCCGGCCGGATTGGCGTCGCTTGAGCCTGCGCTTCCCGCGCACCGATCGCTTTTCGCACTGACGTCTTGTACGCTCGCCGTCTATGTGGCCGGTTCGCCCGTCACAGTCATGACCGGCACCTTAAGCGGCGAGAGGACTTCGTTATGGCTGAGCATTCCGTCCATGTTCCCCATCACCATGAAAAGCCGGTTCGCGGCCTGGCCCAATGGGTCGCCATCTTTACCGCCGTGATGGCGACGGTTGGCGCGGTTGTCGGGCATGAGGCGACGGAAACGGCGAACAAGGCAATCCTGCTCAAGAACGACGCTGTCTTGAAAATGGCGAAGGCGAACGATCAGTGGGCCTACTACCAAGCCGTCAGTACCAAGATCCACCTCATGGAGCTGTCGAAGGAGATCGCCCCCGCCAGCGCAACCGCCAGACAAAAGGCCGAGGAGAAACTGGCGAAATACAACACGCAAAAGCAGGAGATCGAAGCAAAGGCGAAGGAGCTCGAGAGCCAGGTGGAGAAGGACAATGCGAAAAGCGCGTCCTTTGCGCTGCCTCGCCAGCAACTCGGGTTCAGCCTGGCATTGTTACAGATCGCGATCAGCGTCGCGTCGGTCACCGTGCTGACCGAGCGAAAATGGCTGTTCGGCGTGGCGCTCCTGTCCGCGGCCGGTGGCGTGGTCTACTGGCTCCTGGCCTTTATCGCCCATTGACGGCGTCCCGATATGTCGCCGGATACCCCAATATACGGCTGGTTCGGCGTGAACCGCGCGGTCTTCCTATGGATCAACGGATTTCACGCGCCCTGGTGGGACACGATAAATGCGGCAATCACCTTTATGGGCAGCGCCGACCGCTACCCGATGTGGATCGCCCTCGCGCTCGTCGTGAGCTGGCGCTTTCCCCGACATCTACCCCTTCGAAATGCCGTCAGCTTTTCGCTGGGTTTCGTCGCAACGGGATTTCTGGTTCCCTGGTTGAAGTCGGCCGCCGCCTTGCCGCGTCCATTCGTGTTGCTCGGCCAGCAGTCGGTGACGGTCGTTGGCCAGATGCCGCATTCGTGGTCCTTCCCGTCCGGTCATAGCACCTTCGCCTTCCTGATCGCGGCGACGCTGTCCAGCGATTTGCCGCGCTCCGCCCGCATCGTCTTGTGGTGCTTCGCCGGATTGGTCGCGCTGTCACGGGTCGTTGTCGGCGCTCATTTCCCGGCCGACGTCCTGGGCGGCGCGATCGTTGGCGTGGGGGTCGGCTGGGCCGTCAGGAAGACGATCGCGTTTCTACGCGCGGATTCCAAATAGGCTTGCATGGCCGGAGGGGCCGCGCGTGGCTTCATCGGAACCCTGCCGCTATACTGTGGCGGTGTTTCCATGACGGGGACTTAACGGCTCAGGAGAGACACAGGCGATGGGCTACGTTCGATATATTGACAGGACGCGCGACTATTACCAAAAGCAGGGCTACGAGAAGCCTTACCGCTGGGCGCATTTTGAGGATGCGCCTTTCACGCCGTTGAAGAAGCCGCTGGCGGAGAGCCGGCTGGTGCTGATCTCCACCAGCGAGATCGCGCGGCGCAGCGCCGCGGACCAGCGCACGCCGCTCGAGAAGGGCGAGCTCGGCAACGTCTACACGATCCCGTCCGACACGCCGCTCGAGGATCTCTACAGCCACTCGCTGAGCTTCGACAAGCACGCGACCAGCCTCGACGACGTGAACGCCTTCTTCCCGATCACGCGGCTGCACGAGAAGGCCGCCGAGGGCCGCATCGCCAGCGTCGCGCCGAACGCCATCGCGCTCTACAACGCCTACAGCCAGCGCCGCACGCGCGAGGTCGACGCGCCGGAGGTGCTGAGACAATGCCGCGCCGACGCCGTCGACGTGGCGCTTCTGGTGCCCGTCTGACCGGTGTGCCACCAGACCGTGAGTCTGGTTTCCCGGCACCTGGAAGCGAACGGAATCCCGACGGTGATCATCGCCAACGCCCGCGACATCGTCGAGCATTGCGGCGTCGCCCGGCTCTATTTCACCAATTTCCCGCTGGGCAGCCCGACCGGCGAGCCGCACAACGCGGACATGCAGCGCCGGATCGTCGCCGCGGCGCTCGATCTGCTGGAGTCGGCGACCGGACCGCGCACGACGGTCGAGGCGCCGTTCGCGTGGAGCAAGGGCGAGCGGTGGAAGGATCTGGTCTTCACCGAGGAACAGCCCTGGAAAAAGGGCGAGGCTGAGCAGGAATGGCTGCGGAAGAAAGAACTCTATCGGAAGCTCAAGGAAGAAGGAAAGATCTGAGCCGCTCGACGAAGAAAGTCGTTCTCTACACCACGCCGATGTGTGTTCCCTGCGAGCAGGTGAAGGCCTATCTCACCGCGCTCGGCGTCAATTTCGAGGTGATCGACGGGACGGCGGACGAGGAGGCGGCCGACGCTTTTTCCCGGCCAGCTACACGGCGACCGGGCTTTCATTGCGCCGATCTGGTCCTTGGAACGGCAGATCCTGACGGCGGCGGTCGGGGCCATGGTAATCGTCGGAGCGCACGAAGGGGCGTGGCTCTTCAATCACCGCGCGGATTCGTTCGTACAGATTGCGCACATTGATCGGTTTGCGCAGGACTTCGTTGGCGCCGGCATCGCGCGCGTCGCGGATGTGTTCAATCTCGGCGTGGCCCGTGCAGATTATGATCGGTATGTAAGGGGCCGGGCTGTCGGGGGCCGTGCGTATATGCCTGGTGAACCGCTTGCCGTTCATCGGTTTCATGTTGATGTCGCAAATCACCAAGTCGAAATTGCGACCGGGCATCAGTTTCAAGGCGTCGTCGCCATCCGAAGCAAAGCGGATGTTGTCCGCGTCGAAGCCAAGCGCCACAAGCACCTCTCGCAGCAGACGGCGCATGAAGGCATTGTCGTCGACAATAAGAACCTTGATGGATGATAAGTTGAGCGCCATTGAAACGTCCTCTAGTAAAGATTTTAATTCGTAAATACATTTATATAGCTAAGAGAATCGATGCCGACGGACAAGCGCTTTACGCCACGTCCTGCGTGGTTTCTAGACCCAAACGTGTCATTGCCAGAGATCTGCGTCCGCGTTGCACGCTTCGGTCGGCCGTGCAACACGGTGGTCGTAGGCGCGCCACGTCGCTTGGGGATCAGTCGTCCCGCTTGGTGAGATTGCCCTTGATCCTGTCAATCGCCACGGCGAACAGCCAGCCGACGATGAAGGTAATGGCGGCGGCGGCCGCCAGTTTGAGTGCTAAATCCATTATTGCAGCCCCTTTGGCTGTCGCCGTTAATCAGCGCAATCTTTGTCTTCGGAAGCCTCAGGGAAGGACCGCCGCATGATGACTCGATCTTCGTGCCAAAGCTCGGATCGACGGCCCTTCTCTGACCGCGCTAAAGATGTTGCAGAAATTAGCGCCGCTTCTTCGTTGGGGGCGTCAATTGGAATGATGCCCCGAATATTACCGAAGAAATCGTAGAAGTAGAGCTTGTATTTCGCAATAAAATGGTCGGCAGTTCGTGCCATCTTAGTCCACCATGCCGATTATTATTTTTAACGGAGTGAGGATTATTTAGTCATCGATAAGCACACCCAATATAATCGGCATACTGGATCCGACCTTGATTTGGATCACTCATGCATCAGAAGTCGCAAATTTTTTCGCAGCCGCTTCCTGCACGATTGGATTGCGTTGTTCTCCGAAGCCCTTGTGCCCTTTCATTCCTCCTTTAGAATCGCCGTAACGAACCCTCGAACAGTGGGCCAAGCGATAGCTTGCGCAGTTGAAGGAAAGGTCTGAGCCGGATGGCGAAGAAAGTCGTTCTCTACACCACGCCGATGTGTGTTCCCTGCGAGCAGGTGAAAGCCTATCTCACCGCGCTCGGCGTCGATTTCGAGGTGGTCGACGTGATGGCGGACGAGGAAGCGGCCGAGCTACTGGACAGCAAGGGCATCCGCTCGGCGCCGGCGCTCGCGGTCGGCGACGCGTTCGCCGCCGGCGCGGCGCTCAACACCGACAA
>CAZPFL010000248.1:0-5814 GCA_964585785.1 uncultured Rhodospirillaceae bacterium | reverse complement strand
CGCCTGTCCCAGCCGGTTCAAGGCGACGTCGCGGTCGCCGCCGGACGCGATGACCTTGGCGATCATCGGATCGTAGAAGCGGCTGACCGCGTCGCCGCTGCGCACGCCCGTATCGACGCGAACCGTGTCGCCGTCCGCCGGCAGCCGGAGATGCGTCAGCGGTCCGACCGAGGGAAGGAACTTACGGCGCGGGTTCTCGGCGTAAAGCCGCGCCTCGAACGCATGCCCGCGGCAGCGGATCTGCGGCTGGCGCAGCGGCAGGTCCTCCCCCGCCGCGACGCGGAGCTGCCATTCCACCAGATCCAGCCCGGTGACCATCTCGGTGACCGGATGCTCGACCTGCAGCCGCGTGTTCATCTCGAGAAAGTAGAAGGGACCCGCGCCGCCATTCTCGACGATGAACTCGACGGTTCCCGCGCCGGTGTAGCCGATCGACCCGGCGAGATCGGTCGCGGCCTTGCAGAGACCCGCGCGCAGCGCGTCGCTCAGCCCCGGCGCCGGCGATTCCTCCAGCACCTTCTGATGCCGCCGCTGCACCGAGCAGTCGCGCTCGAACAGGTGCACCAGGTTGCCGGCCGTGTCGCCGAAGACCTGCACCTCGACATGGCGCGGATGGCTGACATAGCGCTCGAGCAGGACGCGGCCGTCGCCGAAGGCGGCCTTCGCCTCGCGGCTCGCGCTGTCGAGCGCGGCGTCGAAGCCCGACGGATCCTGCACGACGCGCATGCCGCGCCCGCCGCCGCCGGCGTCCGCCTTGATCACCAGCGGATAGCCGACCGTCTCCGCCGCCGCCTTCAAGTCGGAGCGCGCCTGTGACACGCCGTTGTAGCCGGGGACCACGGGAATGCCCGCGGCCTCGGCCAGGCGCTTGGATTCGATCTTCGAGCCCATGCGGCGGATCGCGGACGGCGTCGGCCCGACGAAGATCAGCCCGGCCCCGGCGCAGGCCTCCGCCAGCGCGGCATTCTCCGACAGAAAGCCGTAGCCGGGATGAACGGCTTCCGCGCCGCTCTGCCGCGCCGCCTCGAGCAGCCGGTCGACCGAAAGGTAGCTCTCCGCCGCCGGCGCCGCGCCGATCCGACGCGCCTCGTCCGCGAGCGCCACATGCAACGCGCCGGCATCCGCGTCCGAATAGACGGCGATGCTGTAGAGCCCCATGCGCTTCGCCGTGCGGATGATGCGGCAGGCAATCTCGCCCCGGTTGGCAATGAGAAGTCGGCGGAACATGTCCCCCTACCTGTCGTCGTCGCGCAGCCGCTCGCGCGCGTAGGTGAAAATCTCGGTGAAGCCGAACAGCAGCAGCAGGATGCCGCAGATGATCTGGATCGCCACGACCACGCGCACCGAATCGGACAGCGGCACCACGTCACCATAGCCCACCGTGCTGACCGTGATGATCGAGAAATACAGCGCCTGGGCAAAGGTGATGGTCTCGGCGCCGCCGTTGATGAGGAACTGCGGGCCGTCGGCGAAGCGGTCGATAATCCGATAGATGCAGGCGAATACGATCACCAGCATCGAATAGAAGGTGAGGAAGGCGAAGGCCGGCACGAGAAGGCGCGTGGCGCTCTGGAAGAACTCCTCGAACAGCAAGCCGGAGTCGAGCAGGAAGATCGCGACGTCCCGGCTGGCGAAGACGACCACGACCGATACCGTCCCCATCGCCACGAGAAACAGGGCGTCGGCGGTCCTTGGGTCGTGCACGTGGGTCGGCACGAGGAAGGTCAGCGCGCCAATCAGCGTGACCGGAATCAGCCAGAGGAAGGTGCGCCCGAGATGCCGCTCATCGCGTATCCGGCGCGACTGCACGATGTATTGCAGATGCTCGCGCCGCAGCATCGCGCCGCCCTGAAAGCCGATGATCGGCAGCACGAAGCCGACCTGGATGGCCCAGGGCTGCACGACCGCGAAATTCGTCGTGACCAGGTAGATGAAGATACAGGCATAGACGCCGAGGAAGTTCGCGAGCGATATCGCAAAGAAGCTGCTTCCCGGAAAGATGAAGTAGAAGCTGCCAGCCGCCACCGACACGACGATAACCATGACGACGAGAAAGGACTTGCCGATATCGGTCGTCGCGAGGCTGATCAGGCCCAGCAGCAGGATCGTAAAGAAGAAACCGACCAGACGCGGATGGCGGCGGACGGCCACGCATCAACTCCCCTTGGCCCAATGCGGCGGCCGCTTCGCCAGGAACGCCGCCGCGCCTTCTGCGGCCTGCGCGCTGGCGCGCCCCGCGACGAAGGCCGCGAGCGCTCGCTCGTGGATCGTCCGGTCGAGCGGCG
Organism: uncultured Rhodospirillaceae bacterium; assembly: GCA_964585785.1. Lineage (GTDB taxonomy): Bacteria > Pseudomonadota > Alphaproteobacteria > UBA8366 > UBA8366 > WHUA01. The sequence goes on along the minus strand of CAZPFL010000248.1, from coordinate 3,529 downwards.
GCCGCGCGTTCTCGCCGATCGCGGCCTTGCTCTCGGCCAGCCCGCCCGGCGCGTTCATCAACAGGCGGTCGACCAGCGTCGCCAGTTCGTCGTCGAGCGCCGCGTCGGGCACCACCATGTCGGCGAGGCCGATGCGGTAGGCCTCCGCCGCGGACATCGTCTCGCCGGTCAGGCACCAGCGGCGGCAGCCGCGCTGACCGATCCGGCCAATCAGGAAGGGCACCATGAGCGACGGCGTAAGACCGAAGCGCGCCTCGGTGATGGCGAATTTGGTGGACTCTGCCGCCAGCACGATGTCGCAGGCGGCCGCGATCGCGAGCCCGCCGCCATAGGCGCCGCCCTGCACGCGCCCGACGACGGGAACCGGCGCGTCGCGCATCGCCTCGGCCATCGCGGCATAGCGCCGGCCGTCCGCCAGATTCTCCGCCGGCGGCAGGCTGCCCGCCCGTTGCAGGTAAGCGATATCCGCGCCGGAGCAGAACACCGGCCCGGTTCCGGCGACCACGATGACCCGCAGACCGGGGGTCGCGACCGCGCGCGCCATGGCGTCGTTGAAGGCGGCGATTTGCGCCGCGTCGAAGGCGTTCAGCGTCTGCGGCCGGTTCAGCGTCAGCGTCGCCACGCCGCGGCTGTCGATCGCGTAGAGGACTTCCTCGGCCATCACCCTCTCCCCGGATACCAGTTGGGATTGCGCTTCTCGACGAAGCTCTTGAGCCCCTCCTCGGCTTCGTCGGTCTGGCGCTTCCGCGCATGCTGCTGCGCCAGTTTCTCGGCGAGCGCGTCGGACACGGCGAGCTTGCCGATATCCGTGATCAGCCGCTTGGTCTCGCGCAGCGCGTTCGGGCCGCCGGCGAGGATCGCGTCGATGATCGGCGCCGCCGTCGCATCCAGGCCCCCCGGCGCGCAGACCTCGTCGACCAGCCCCATCTCCCGCGCCCGCGCGGCGCCGAAGCGCTCGCAGGTCAGCGAATAGCGCCGGACGTTGTGCTCGCCGATCGCCGCGTTGAGCTGCGGGAAGATCGGCCCCGCCATCACGCCCCAGCGCGCCTCGGTGATCGAGAAGATCGCGTCTTCCGAGGCGATGACGATGTCGCAGCCCGCGACGATCCCGGTGCCGCCGCCGAAGCAGCCGCCATGGACCAGCGCGATCGTCGGCTTGGGAAACTCGTTGAGGCCGCGCGCCGCGTTGGTGGTGTTGCGCGAGACCTCGAGGTTTTCTTCCGGCGTCAGGGTCGATACCTCGCGCAGCCATTTGAGGTCGGCGCCCGCCTGGAAATGCCGGCCGTTGCCGCGCAGCACGACCAGCCGGACGGCCTCGTCCGTCGCAAGCCCGCCGAAGATCTCGATCAGCCCCAGGATGACGTCGGCATTGTAGGCGTTGTTGACCTGCGGCCGGTTGAAGGTGACGGTCGCCACGCCGCGCGCATCCGTCGCGCACAGGAGAACGGGTTCAGTCATCGCTCAGGCTCCCCCCGCCGCGACCCAGGCGGGCTTGCGCTTCTCGAAGAAGGCGGCGCGGCCTTCTTTCGCCTCGTCCGTCGCCCGGATGGCGGCGATACGCGACGCGGTGTCTTCCCGCATCGCCTCGGTCACGGGACCGACGGTTTCGCGGATCAGCGCCTTGCTCGCAGCCACGGAAGCCGGCGCGTTCTTGAGGATCGAACCGACGATGTCTTCCACCGCGGCGTCCAGCGCATCCGCCGCGACCACCTCATGCAGCAGGCCGATGCGCTTCGCCTCCTGGGCGTCGAAGCGCTCCGCCGTCTGGCAATAACGGCGCGCCGCGCTCGGCCCGATCGCCCCGACGACATAGGGGCTGATCATCGCCGGCAGCAAGCCGAGCCGCACTTCGGTGATGGCGAACTGGGCGTGCTCGGCGGCCACCGCGATGTCGCAGCAGACGACCAGCCCGACGCCGCCCGCGAAGGCGGAACCCTGGATCTTGGCGATGGTCGGCATCGGCAAGGTGTTCAGCTTGTCGAACACCTCGGCGATGCGGAGCGCATCGGCCTTGTTCTCGGCCGGCGAAAATTCCGCCACCTGCCGCATCCATTTGAGATCGGCGCCGGCGGAAAAGCTTTTGCCGCGCGCGGCCAGGATGACGGCGCGCACGTCCTGCCGCGCCGCCAGGCCGTCGAAAGCGGCGCGCAGCGCGTCCACGACCGCGTCGTTGAGGGCGTTATGCACCTCGGCCCGGTTGAGGGTGACCGTCGCCACGCCCCGTTTGTCGATTTCCGTCAGTACCAGTTCTTCCGCCATGCCCGTCACATCCTGAATACACCAAAATCCGTTTTCTCGATCGGCGCGTTGAGCGCGGCCGACAGCGACAGCGCCAGCACCATGCGCGTCTCGGCCGGATCGATCACGCCGTCATCCCAGAGCCGCGCGCTCGCGTAATAGGGATGCCCCTGCTCTTCATACTGCTTGAGGATGGGCTCCTTGAAGGCGCTTTCCTCGGCCTCGCTCCAGGCGAGCCCGCTGCGCTCCCGCCCCTCGCGCCGCACCTGCGCCAGCACGTTCGCCGCCTGCTCGCCGCCCATTACCGAGATGCGCGCGTTGGGCCACATCCAGAGGAAGCGCGGCGCATAGGCGCGGCCGCACATGGCGTAGTTGCCGGCGCCGTAGGAGCCGCCGATGATCACGGTCACCTTCGGCACCTTCGCGCAGGCCACCGCCATGACCAGCTTGGCGCCGTCCTTGGCGATTCCGCCCGCCTCGTATTTCTTGCCGACCATGAAGCCCGAGATGTTCTGCAAAAAGATCAGCGGGATGCGCCGCTGGCAGCACAGCTCGATGAAATGCGCGCCCTTGAGCGCGGATTCGGAAAACAGGATGCCGTTGTTGGCGACGATGCCGACCGGATAGCCGTGCAGCCGCGCGAAGCCACAGACCAGCGTGGTGCCATAAAGCTGCTTGAACTCCGTGAAGACGCTGCCGTCGACGATCCGCGCGATGAGCTCGCGCACGTCGTAGGTCTTGCGAAGGTCGGCGGGAACGATGCCGTAGATCTCTTCCGCATCGTACAGCGGCGCCTGCGGCGCGACGAGGTCGAGCGGAACGGTCTTCTTGCGGTTGAGGTTGGCGACCGCGCGCCGGCAGATGGCGAGCGCGTCGTCGTCGTCCGCGGCATAGTGGTCAGTGACGCCGGAGATGCGGGAATGGACGTCGGCGCCGCCCAGCTCCTCGGCGCTGGTGACCTCGCCCGTCGCCGCCTTCACCAGCGCCGGGCCGCCGAGGAAGATGGTGCCCTGGTTGCGCACGATGATCGCCTCGTCCGACATCGCCGGCACATAGGCGCCGCCCGCGGTGCAGGATCCCATGACGACGGCGATCTGCGGGATGCCGCGCGCCGACATGTTGGCCTGATTGAAGAAGATGCGGCCGAAATGCTCGCGGTCGGGGAAGACCTCGTCCTGGTTCGGCAGGTTCGCACCGCCCGAATCGACGAGATAGATACAGGGCAGGTTGTTCTGCTGGGCGATCTCCTGCGCGCGCAGATGCTTCTTCACGGTGACCGGATAATAGGTGC
>CAZPFL010000247.1:0-5871 GCA_964585785.1 uncultured Rhodospirillaceae bacterium | reverse complement strand
TTCCGGCGCGGCGGCGACGTGTCCTTCGTGGTCGAGGAGCTCAAGGCGGTGTTCGATCCGCGCGGCGGGCAGTGGATGGACGGCAAATACGTGCCGTCTTTGCTGGCGGCCATCGGCGAGGTGATCGAACGGCACATGATCGAGATCGGTTTCCTGCCCGAACGAGAGGAAGGCAGCCTGAGCGAGCGGCGGATCGGCCTGCGCCGCGCGGTCGGCGCCGAGCTGGTGCGCCAATGCCCAAAATGCGGTACCGCCGGCCTCACCCGCCAGGAAGGCTGTGATGTCTGCATTTCCTGCGGCTATTCTAAATGTGTGTGACGGCGGCCGCGCTTGCCGGTTCTTGAAGGCGGCCGGCTACGACCGTTCGACGAGGCGCAGGATCTCGTGAATTCGGCCGGCGGGAATGCCGAGCTCGTCCAGATGCCGCACGGTGCTCGCGAGATAATCCCGATTGCTGCCGCGCTCGCCGACGGCCCGGGCGATGATTGGCGCCGCCTGCTCGGGCGTGAGGCGGCCCGCGTAGTTCGGCTTGCTGCGGTCGGCGATGAAGGTGACGCACAGCGCGGTCTCGCCCCGGACCCGCGCGGGAAGGCGGCGCGGCAGGTAGGCGTAGCGCGGCATCTCGCGGTGCCAGAGATAGGCCAGCACGTCGTCGGCGATCGCGCGCCGCACGCGATAGGCGATGCCGCGGCAGGAGCCGCCGCGGTCGAGCGCCAGCACCAGGCCCGGACGCTCGGACGTGCCGCGATGCCGCTCGGAATACATGCAAAATGCGCGGTGATAGCCGTGCAAGACCGCGCGCTCGGCGGCGGCGAAGTCGAAACCCGGATGCCACATCAGCGAGCCATATCCGAACACCCAAAGATCGCCGCGCTCCGGCAGAAGCGCTGCATAAGGTCGTTCCGCGGCGGGGGCCGCCGGGCTGACCGGTGTCGAAGGAACAGTCATGTGTGGAACGGCGTAACTCTTATCGAGGCTGGTCGGCGCGTTGCCGGGCACGCGCGACTTATAGAGCCTTATCCGGCCCGGTTGAAGCGAATCCCTGTTCTGGCCGGCGGCGTGTCGCGCGATCTTGACAGCGCGGCGCTTCGTCAGAATGGTTCAATCCGGCTTGAGAAGGCTCTTTGACATGCCCTCGACCTCGTCCGTGATCCTGCGGCGCCTCGCCTTTATTCCGGCGACTTTACTGGTGCTTGCCATCGGCTATTCGCTGCTTTGGCTCTACGGCGCGCATCGGCTGGAGGAAGGCTTCAAGGATTGGGCGCGGTTCCAATCCGCGCATGGCACCACGGTGGCGTATGGCGCGCTCGCCGCCTCGGGTTATCCCGGGTTCGTCAGACTGACGATCACGGCGCCGCACGTTACCTCCGCCAAAAGCGGCTGGCAGTGGTCGGCGGCGCGTGCGGACCTCGAGACGCGCGCGTGGAACTGGAAGACCTATCGCGTCGATGTCCTCGGAACGCAGCAGATCGGCGTGCCCTTCGACGGCGCGGTGGAGCACCTTACCGCGCGCTCGGCGGCGACCTTCGTGATCGCCAAGATCAACAGCCGTGGCCGCGTGTCGCAAGCCGCGTTTCAGACCCACGGCCTGAGGCTGAGCGATGCGGCCGGGACGGATATCCTGTCCGCCACGACGGTACGCGGCACGACGCAGACGCCCGCCGTAAAGGCGATCGCGCATGATCAGACCTCGCTCGACGTGACGCTTCAGGCCGACAACGTGCTGCTTGGCCCCGTGATGGCAACGCCGCTGGGAAAGAAGGTGGAGCGGATCGCCCTCGCCGCCACGATCAAGGGCGCGTTGCCGGGCTCGCTGGCGCGCGACGCCGTCGATGCCTGGCGTCGCGGCGGCGGTACGATCGATCTCGACCACTTCACGCTCAACTGGGGGGCGCTCGACCTGCGCGCCAACGGGACGATGGCGCTCGATGACCGGTTGCGGCCGCTGGGCGCGGTCAGCGCGGAGATCAGCGGCTATGGCGAAACGCTGGGCGCGCTCGAGCAGGCGCGGGTGCTGCCGCACAAGACAGTCGAAGGGTCGCGGTTCGCGCTCGACCTGCTGTCGCGCCGGGACGAGTCCGATGGGCGGCGCGTGGTCACGGTGCCGCTGTCGGCGCAGAACGGGTCGCTTTACCTCGGCCCCCTCCGCATCGTCCGGCTGGCGGCTATTCCTTTTCCGGCTCGGTAGGTTTGAAGGAACCGGCCTGGCGCATCTCGATCACGCCGCGCCGGATCGCGCGCGTGCGGGTGAAGAAAGCCTCCAGCGTATCGCCCTCGCCCCAGCGGATGGCGCGCTGCAGCGCCGTGATGTCCTCGGTGAAGCGCCCGAGCAGCTCGAGGACCGCGTCGCGATTGTTGAGAAAGATGTCCCGCCACATCACCGGATCGGATGCCGCGATTCGCGTGAAATCGCGGAAGCCGCCGGCGGAATATTTGATGACCTCGCGCGTCTCGACGACGTCGGAAACGTCCTGCTTTTCCCGCCGCAGCTGCATCTCCAGATCGGCCGCGGTTCCCACGATGGTGAAGGAGATCAGGTGCGGCAGGTGCGACGTTACGGCCAGCACCCGGTCGTGGTGGTGCGGGTCCATCAGCTCGACATTGCTCCCGGCACGGCGCCACAGCGCGGCGACCCGATCGACGGCGCCGCTGTCGGTGCCGGGCGGCGGCGTCAGGATGCAGTAGCGGTTCTCGAACAACTCGGGAAAGCCCGACTCCGGTCCGGAATGTTCCGTGCCGGCGACCGGATGTCCCGGGACCAGGTGCACGCCGTTGGGAAGATGCGGGCCGACGTCCCGGATGACGCAGACCTTGACCGAGCCGACGTCGCTGACGATGGCGCCGGGCTTCAGGACCGGCCCGATTTCCGGGGCGAGCACGGCGTTGGCGCCGATCGGCGCGCACAGGACGACAAGGTCGGCGTCGCGCGCCGCGTCGGCCGCGGATTCGTGAACGCTGTCGATAAAGCCGAGCTCCATCGCCTTGGTCCGCGTTGAGGCCGTCCGCGCGTAGCCGGAAATGTGCCCCACGAGGCCGTCGCGCTTGGCTCGCCAGCACAGCGACGAGCCGATCAGGCCGAGGCCGATCACGGCCATTCTGTTGAACAAGGGCTTTTCCGTCATGACCGCTCCAGATGCTCGCCCAGCGCGTCGGCGAGCGCGCGCATCTCCCGCTCGAGCCCGACCGTGATACGCAGGCAGTCGGGCAGGTCGTAGGAGCCCAGCTTGCGGGTGATGATCCCCCGGCTCAGCAGGAAGGTGTACGCCGCGTCCGCCTTATGGGCGTCGGGAAACTGCGCCAGCACGAAGTTGCCGACCGAGGGATGCGCGGTAAGCCCCATCCCGCCCAGCGTCGTGGTGAGCCAGGGCAGCCATTTCGCGTTGTGCGCCTGGCTCTCCTGGACGTGCTTCGTGTCCTCCAGGGCGGCGACGCCTGCGAGCTGCGCCGGCTCGTTGATGTTGAACGGCCCGCGCAGCCGGTTGAGCACGTCCGCGACCGCGGCGGGACAATAGGCCCAGCCGAGGCGAAGCGCGGCGAGGCCGTAGATCTTCGAGAAGGTCCGCGTCATCACGACATTCGCGTGGCGATCGACCATCTCGATGCCGGCCGTGTAGTCGTTGCGGTTGACGTATTCGGCGTAGGCCGCGTCGATCACCAGCAGGACGTGCTCGGGCAGGCCGTCGCGCAGCCGCTGCAGCTCTTCCGTCGGCAGATAGCTTCCGGTCGGATTGTTAGGGTTGGCGAGGAAGACCAGCCGTGTCCGCTCGGTCACCTTCGACAGCAGCGCATCCACATCGGCGGTCAGCACCTTCTCCGGCGCGGCCACCGCCGTGGCGCCGACGCCGGTCGCGAAGATCCGGTAGATCGAAAAGCCGTGCCGGCTGTACAGCACCTCGTCGCCCGGGCCGGAATAGGCGCGGATGAGCAGCTGGATGACCTCGTCGGACCCTGCGCCGCAGACGATGCGGTCCTTGTCGCAGCCGAATTGCCGTCCGAGCACGCTGCGCAGCTCCGTCGCATGGCCGTCGGGGTAGCGGTGCAGGGCATGCGCGGCGGATTGATAGGCCTTGATCGCATTCGGGCTGGGCCCGAGCGGTGTTTCGTTGGACGCGAGCACGATGACGTCCTCGACGCCGTCAACGCTGTGCAGCCCCCCAACATAGGGGGCGACGCTCATGACGCCGGGGCGCGGCTTGGGGAGGCTCATGGCGCGGATTCCGTCGCGGGCGCCTGGCTGATCGGCGTGGCGTAGTTGCCGATCACCGTGACCTGGGCGATGTCGTTCAGCTGCGCGAGCTCGCCGATGCGCGGATCTTCCCCCACGACGTAGCCTTCGGCGTCGAGTAGCTGGAAATGCAGGCCGGCCTTGCATGAGGCGATCGGGTACCCCTTGATGCCGATCCGCTCGGCCAGGGCGGTAATCCCGGCGCGGCTCAACGCTTCGCGCGTTTCGACGACGATAAGGCTGCGGTCCTGGCCGGTCTCCTCGGGCACGATGCGCCCGATCGCCAGTGCTTCGGTGCCGCCCTCGGAACGGCTATCCGCCGGCGTGAAGGGCAGGCGGTAGGATATCTGGATGCCGTCGCGCACGTTGATGTTGGTCCACCAAGGGTCCCCATCGCCCTCGCGCGGAAAGGGCAGCACGCCCACCGTGGCGCGGCCCGCGGCAACCTCGCCCAGCACCTCCCGCGCGGTGGCGAAGGCGGTCATCGGGGTGGCGCTGCCGAACTGGTTGCGCGCGAGGTCCCAGATGGCTTGGTCACTGCCACCCGCGCAGACGGCGACGGCATAGGCCGGCATCTCCATACGGGTGATTCCGGCGATGATCTCGCGCCAAATGCGCGCGACCGCGGCAAAGGAAAAGGCGCTTTTGTGGTGGCGATGCAGGTTGCGCAGGATATCGGCCTCGCGGCCGGGCCGGACCGTGGTGATAGCGTCGCGCGCCTTCACCCGGCGGATCTCCTCCACCAAGGCGGCGCGTTGCTGGATCAGGGCATGTAGCTGCGAATCGATCCGGTCGATTTCGCCCCGCAGGCTCTGCAGCGATGTTCCATTTTCGTTCATGTTTCGCCATCCACCGAAAAAGCCGCTAACTACTAGAGCGTGACGTCCGAGAAATCAAAGAAAACATTGACACTGCAGGCCTTCGGACCAAGAGTAGCGCGCCCTGGAGAAGACGTGAGGGTAGAGCGATTCCCGAGCCCGCGAGACCGAGCCAGAACGGGGTACAGCACCTTCCCAGTCTGCCCGACGCCCCCCTTCCCGGAAGCCGGGTTCAGCTTGGCCGAGACACCAAACTGAAACTCGATTGCGGGGTGGAGCTGGGGCCCTTCCCCATGGCTTATTGCACCTATGGTACCCTGAATGAGGAACGCAGCAACGCCGTCCTGGTCTGCCATGCGCTGACGGGTGACCAGTATGTCGCCGAGGAGCATCCGATTACCGGCAAGCCCGGCTGGTGGGAGCGGATCGTCGGCCCGGGAAAGCCGCTCGATACGGACCGCTTCTTCGTCATCTGCTCGAACGTGCTGGGCGGGTGCCTCGGTACGCTCGGTCCGACGGAACGGAACGCCGAGACGGGCGAGCCCTACGGGTTGAGCTTCCCGGTCATCACCATCGGCGACATGGTGCGCGCGCAGGCGATGCTGCTCGACCATCTCGGCATCGACCAGCTGTTCTGCGTGATCGGCGGCTCGATGGGCGCGATGCAGGTGCTCGAATGGGCGTCGCGCCACAAGGACCGCGTATTCGCCGCGGTGCCGATCGCCGGCGCGGCGCGACACACCGCCCAGAACATCGCCTTCCACGAGGTCGGCCGCCAGGCGATCATGGCCGATCCCGACTGGCGCGGCGGCAAATATCTCAGCGAGG
>CAZPFL010000246.1:0-6101 GCA_964585785.1 uncultured Rhodospirillaceae bacterium | reverse complement strand
ACGCGGTGCGCTACGGCTACACCTCGGCCGAGCGGGCGCCGCATCTCTGGGGCGGCTTCGCGCAATACATGTTCCTGCCGTGGAACGCGGTGCTGCACAAGGTGCCGAAGGGCGTGACGCCGGAGCGCGCCGGCATCGTCACGCCCATGGCGAACGGCATCCAGTGGGCGCTGCTCGACTGCGGGGTCGGCTATAATTCCACCGTGCTGGTGCAGGGGCCGGGCCAGCAGGGGCTGTCGCAGACGGTGGCGTGCAAGCAGGCCGGCGCGTCGCTGATCATCGTCACCGGCACTAAGCGCGACGCGGCGCGGCTCGACGTCGCGCGCCAGCTCGGCGCGGATCATGTCATCGACGTGGACGCGGAAGACCCGCTGGAGCGGATCATGGCGATCACCGGCGGGAAGGGCGTCGACGTGGCGCTCGACTGCACCGCGGGCGCGGGCACGACGCCGGTGCTGCTCGGCCTCGATGCGCTCAAGCGCAAGGGCGGCACGCTGCTCGTCCAGGGTGAGGTCGCGGCCTTCCCCGATTTTCCGCTCGCCAAGCTCACCAACAAATACGTCACGGTGAAGAGCGCGCGCGGCCACAACTACCGTTCCTGCGAGCTGGCGCTGCAGCAGCTCGCCTCCGACCGCTTTCCGCTCGACCTGATCACCACGCACCGCTTCGGGCTGAAGGATGTCGACAAGGCGATCAAGGCCGTGGGCGGCAGCGAAGGCGTGATCCACGTCTCGCTCCTGCCGTGGGAGTGAATCGTTAGCGCAATATCAAGTCCTCCCCCCTTGCGGGGGAGGGAAAGTAGCTTGGTCGCAACGACTTACATGCTGCCCCTCAAATCGCGCGGTAGCCGCCGTCCGCCATCACGATGCCGCCGGTGACGTAGGCGGAGAGGTCGGAGGCGAGGAACAGCGCCGGGCCGACGATGTCCTCCGGTTGGCCCGTGCGGCCGAGCGGCGTGTGCTCGAGGAACGCCTGCACCACATTCGGATACTTGGCGCGCGCCTCGGCGTTGAGCGGCGTCTCGATCAGGCCGGGCCCGATGGCGTTCACCCGCACGCCGTCCTTGCCGAGCTCGGCGGCGAGCGCGCGGGTCAGGCCGAGCACGCCGTGCTTCGACGTCGTGTAGGCGGGCGAATTCGGCCAGCGCACATGCATGAAGGACTGGATCGAGCCGATATTGATCACCCGGCCCTTGCGGGCCCGCAGCGGCTCGAGAAAGGCCTGGGTGACGTTGAACATGCCGTCGAGGTTGACGCCCATGATGTCGTCCCAATCCTGGGCGACGGTCTCCCGGTCGCCGGTGATCGGGTTGCGGCGGTTTATCCCGGCGCTGTTGACGAGGATCGAGACCGGCCCGATTGCCTCCGTGACCTGCCACGCGATGCGGGCGCACATCGCCCGGTCGCGCACGTCGAGCGCCATGCTCTGCGCCTTGTGGCCGGCTTCCCGGATATCGCCGCAGACCGCCGCGGCGGCTTCGGCATTTGCATCCAGGATCACCACCTCGGCGCCCTCGGCGGCGAAGCCCTTGGCGATGGCGCGGCCGATCCCCGATGCGCCGCCGGTGACCGCGGCGAGATGGCCTTCGAGTAGTCCGCTCATGATCCCCTCCCAGGCTGTGATTGTCTGATGGGAAAGGGTAGCGCCCGGCCGCCGGATGAGGGAAGCGGCGGCCTCCGGCCCGTTCCCGGCCCGATGTGACACGGATCGCGGGAAGGCGTAAAATCCCCCATCGGATCCAGCCAAGCCAACCGAAATTCCTGCGGTTCATCATCGTAAGGGGGAAATGCATGAGCGTGCTCGCCCAAGAACGGACCATGAAGATCACCAAGATCAAGGACCATATCGGCGCCGAGGTGACCGGCATCGACCTGCGTCAGCCGATCGACGCGGAGACCCGGAAGCGCCTCTATGACGCCGTCGTCGAGAATGTCTGCCTGGTCATCCGCGACCAGCACCTGACGCCGGCGGAATACCAGAAGGCGGCCGAGCTGTTCGGCGAGCTGATGGAAGACCAGAACCGCATGTATCTGGTGGACGGCCTGCCGCTGGTGAGCGTGCTGGACAACCGCTTTAAGGACAGCAAGGGCGGCCCGGCGAAGGTCGGCAAGAACGCGACCTGGCACACCGACCACACCAACCAGGAGCGCCCGCCCAAGTTCACCATGCTCTATCCCGTCGCGCTGCCGGACCACGGCGGCGGCACCTCGGTCGCCAACATGCGCGACGCCTACGAGGCGCTGCCCGAGGACTGGAAGAAGAAGATCACGCCGATGAAGACGGAGAACACGCTGATCAGCAGCGCCCGCTTCAAGATCTCCAATCCCGACGTGCTCAAGGCGCAGCAGGAGGCGAAGGTCCCGCCGACCGTCCAGCCCCTCGTGCGCACCCATCCCGATACCGGGACCAAGGCGATCTGGTTCCACAAGAGCAAGACCGAGCGGATCATCGGCATGGAGCCGGAGGAGACGCAGGACTTCCTCGACGAGCTGCTGAAGGTCGCGATCAAGCCGGAATTCGCCTATGTGCACGAATACAAGCTGGGCGACATGCTGATCATCGACAACCGCGCGGCGATGCACAAGGCTGGCTTCGACTACGACCACAGCCAGCACCGCCGGCTCTACCGCATCCTGGTGCGCGGCGACCGGCCGTATTGAGGCGGGACCGCGTTCGGCCGGCGCCGTTCTCGGCGCCGGCATGAGCGGCGGCCGGGCGTGACGCAGCGGTTCGAAGAAAAGGAAGGCACCGGATGAGCAACCCGGCGTTCAAGTTCGACCACGTTCACATCATCAGCCAGGACCCGAAGGCCGCGGCCAAATGGTACGAGGAGATGTTCGGCGCGAAGATCGCCGCGGAGACGACGGCGCGGGGCGCGCTGCAGATCTTCGTCGAGCTCGGCGGCGCGAATATCCTCATCCGCGGCCGTCGGCCCGGCGAGGACCCGGCGGTGCCGCGTCCGATCGAGGAATACGACGACTTCTCCAGCCATAACGAATGGGGCACCGATCATTTCGGCTTCCTCTACCAGGGCGATCTCGCGGCCTTCTGCGAGGCGCTGAAGCGGAAGGGCGTGACCTTCCCGGTCCCGCTGAAGCAGGGCGTCGGCGGCAGCCTGCTTTGCTACGTCGCCGCGCCGGACGGGGTGAGCATCGAGCTGATGCAGTGCTGAGGGCTCTTTGTACTCAAGCCGGCTCGGCAATTTCGTCCGTCCAGACGCGAAAGGATTGGAGCGTGTTGGGGCCGAAGGTGGTGATCATGGCGACATCCGCCGCATCGCGTCCGCGCGCCATAAGGATTCGGCCGACCCGCGGAACATTGTTGCGCGGATCGAAAGTGTGCCAGGCACCGCCGAGATAGGCCTCGAACCACGCCGCGAAATCGCCCGGCGCATAAGGCGGCGGCGTTCCGACATCGCCAAGATATCCCGTGCAATAGCGCGAGGGGATGTTCAAGGCCCGGCAGAACGCCACGGCCAGGTGCGTGTAGTCGCGACATACGCCCCGGCGCTCCTGATATGCTTCCGATGCCGTCCTGGTCACCCGCGCGTGCTCATACCCGAAGACGATGTGCTGATGGACGAAGTCGCAGATCGCCTGGACGCGCGGCCAGCCCGGCGCGGCCGCTCCGAACAGCGACCACGCCAAGTCCAGCATTCGGTCACTTTCACAGAAGCGGCTGGCCAACAGAAAGACGAGCGTCTCTTCGGGAAGCTCTTCGACAGGGATCTGTCGGGCATCTGCCGCGACCGGATCAGGACGGCCGGAATCTCTTACGACGGCGTCGGTCGAAATGCGCATGCGGCCGGACGGGGCGACAAGCCTGCTGCACCAGTTGCCAAATCCATCGCGGTAGCCGGAGATGGGGACCGAGGGATCGACGACGACGTGATCCGGTGTCGCCAGATCGGAAACGCGTGTGAAATGAATATTCAGGGTCGCGATGATCGGTGTCGGTTGCGGGAACTCGTATTGTAGTTCGTAGCCGACCCGAAATTTCATCTCGCTCTCCGCTGCTCTATGATCGCGGTTGGATTTGCCTCGGTGGGTTGTCGATCTGTTTCGCGTGGACATTCGGGCGGTAACGGTCAACGGTACTGCCGGTACGCGGATCAATGTCAGCCATTAACGCATATCTTTACTGATGGTTCGACTCAGAACTGACAAATAATTTCCTGATTTATCTTGTAAAATTCCCCTAAAGGGCCATCTACCATCGCAGCGGCCTATCATTGCCGCCGATGCAGGCATGCCGCGTGCCCCCCAATAATCACCTTCCTTTGCATCGGCTGCCTCACATTCATGAAAGATATTCAATATGATCCGCCGCATCATCCTTTCGCTATTCGTTCTGTCCTTCGTATCGGCCCTTGGCGCCTGTAGCGATACATGGCACGGCGTGAAGAAGGACACGGGCGAAAATATGGAGAAGGCCGGCGGGGCCATCGAGAGCGCCGGCGGGAGCGTCAAGAAGTAAGCGCATTTTGTCTGAATGTGCTGAAAGCGGCTGGATGATAAATTATCCAGGATGAGCAGTTTCCACGCGACGCGAGCGAGTGCTTGCGTCGCGTGCGTTTCGCAAGTCGGCGCGATACAAAGAGTCCAGACGTGATCTCGATCACGCGCAAGGGGAGGATTTTCGAATGACATGGCAAAGCGGCGGTGGCGGCGGTGGCCGGGGTGGCCCCTGGGGCAGTGGACCGAAGCCCCCTCCCAACATGGAAGACTTGATCCGGCAGGGGCAGGATCGGCTCAAGCAGGTCCTGCCGGGCGGCGGACCGTGGGGTATCATCCCCCTTGCCGTGCTGGTGCTGATCGGCCTCGGCGTCTGGACGAGCTATTACACCGTGCCGAGCGATTCCGTCGCCGTCGTGCAGCGCTTCGGCAAGTATCTCACGACCGTTCCGCCGGGGCTGCATTTCAAGCTGCCGCTCGGCGTCGACAAGGCGACGATCGTTCCCGTCAAGCGGCAGCTCAAGCAGGAGTTCGGGTTCACGACGCCGGGCGCGACCGATCCCTATCAGGGCTCGCTCGACGGCCGGCGGGAAACGCAGATGGTGACGGGCGATCTCAACGCCGCCCTGGTCGAATGGGTCGTGCAATACCGCATCACGGACCCGACCAAGTTTCTGTTCGACGTGCGCGAGCCGCAGAAGACGCTGCGCGACGTTTCCGAATCCGTCATGCGCGCGGTTGTGGGCGACCGCACCGTGGACGAGGTGATCACGATCGGCCGGCAGGAGATCGAGTCGGAAGCCCTGAACAAGATGCAGGCGCTGTCGACCAAATACGCCATGGGGCTCAGCATCGACCAAGTGCAGCTCAAGAACATCAACCCGCCCGAGCCTGTGCAGGAGTCATTCAACGAAGTCAACCAGGCGCAGCAGGAGAAGGAAAAACTGATCAACGAAGCCCGGCGCGAATATAACAAGGTCATCCCGCTGGCCGAGGGCGAGAAGGATCAGCGCATCCGCGAGGCGGACGGCTACCGCCTCAAGCGGATCAACGAGGCGGAAGGCGACGCCGCCCGGTTCGATGCCCTGTTCGCGGAATACAGCAAGGCGCCCGAGGTCACGCGCCGGCGGATCTATCTCGAGACCTTGCAGGAGATCCTGCCGAGCCTGCGCTCCAAGGTCATCGTCGACGCGGAGACGCGCAGCATCCTGCCGCTGCTGAACCTCGACTCCCAGCGGACAGATCAGAAAGCAGCCAAGCCATGAGCAAGCGCATCCAGATCGTGATCCTCGTGGTCGTGGCCCTTGCGGGCTATTTGGCGGCGAGCTCAGTTTACACGGTGAGCGAGGTCGAGCAGGCGATCATCACCCAGTTCGGCGAGCCGATCGGTAAGCCGATCACGACCGCCGGTCTGAAGTTCAAGCTGCCGTTCATCCAGGAGGTCAACCCGATCGACAAGCGGGTTCTCGAATGGGACGGCCGTCCGTCGGACATGCCGACCAAGGACAAGCTTTACATCGCGGTCGATATGTATGCTCGCTGGCGGATCACTGACCCGCTGCAGTATTTCCTTCGGCTGCACGACGAGCGCAGCGCCCAGTCCCGGCTGGACGACATTCTCGGCAGCGAGACCCGCAACGCCGTCGC
>CAZPFL010000245.1:0-6216 GCA_964585785.1 uncultured Rhodospirillaceae bacterium | reverse complement strand
GAGCCGATCATGAAGCCCGGCTCGTCGACGAAGGCGACGATCGGCAGGTGGAAGGTCTCGCATTTCTCGACGAAGCGGCGGACCTTGAGCGCACCGTTGGCCGACATCGCGCCGGCGTAGTAACGGCAGTCGTTGCCGATCACGCCGACCGGCTGGCCGTTGAGCCGCGCGAAGCCAGTGATCTGGCCCCGTCCATAGCCGCGCGTCATCTCGAAGAAGCTGTCCCTGTCGACGACATGCGCGATCAGCTTCCGCATGTCGAAGATCTTGCGCCGGTCGCGCGGCACGATGGTGTGAAGCGCCGCGTCGGCCCGCGCCGGATCGTCGCCGGTATTGACCACCGGCGGCAGCTCCCAGACATTCTGCGGCAGGTAGCCGAGGAAGCGGCGCATCTGGGCGAAGGCGTCCGCGTCGTCCTCGGCGAGGTTGTCGGCGACGCCGTTTCTTGTGTGGATCTCGGGGCCGCCGAGCTCTTCCTTGGTGACCTTTTCGCGGAGCGCGCGCTCGACTACCGCGGGCCCGGCAATCAGCACTTGCGCGGTTTTCTTCGACATGACGGAAAAATGCGAGGCGACGAAGCGCGAGGCCGGCAGCCCGGCGACGGGGCCGAGCGCCGCGGTGACGACGGGCACGGTCGCGAGCGCCCGGGCGACGGAGCGGAAGCGCGGCGCGGCGAAGACCGGGTTGCCGACGGTCTTGGAACCCGGCCCGGTCACGCTACCGCCCGCGCCTTCGTGCAGGCGGATCAGCGGCACGCGATAGCGGCAGGCGAGCTCCTCGGTATAGACGCTCTTGCGCAGCCCCGCCTCGTTGGGCGAGCCGCCGCGCAGCGTGAAATCCTCGCCGCCGATAATGCAGCGCCGGCCGTTGATCGTGCCGAGGCCGAGCACGAAATTCGCCGGCGCGAAGGAGACGAGGTTGCCCTGCTCGTCGCGCTCGGCCGCGCCGGCGCCTTCGCCGATCTCGTCGAAGCTGCCTTCGTCCAGCAGCCCGTCGATGCGCTCGCGCACCGTCTGTCGGCCCTGGGCGTGCTGGCGCGCCACGCCGTCCACGCCGCCCAGCTCCTTGGCGAGCGCGCGCTTGCGCTTGATCTCCTCGATTTCCTTGTCCCAGGTCATGCCGTGCTCCGATCGGGCTGATAGGGTCGCGCGCATGGGCTCCCCGGACAAGCCGGGGAGTGACGTCCTAAATTCAGATGTACAACCCTACACGTCATGCCACGGCTTGTCCGTGGCATCCATCGACGGGCGCTCGATTTTCACCGGCCCATCCTCACCGCAGTCCGAGGCCGCGGGCGATGATGCCGCGAAGGATCTCCGTCGTACCGCCCTGGATGGTGAGCTTCGGCGCGATCAGGGTCGCGTAGCGCAGCAGCTCCTCGAAGTCGGCGCGGTTGCCCGGGTCGTCCTCGGCGAAGGCCGCCAGCTCGCGCACCCGGGCCGGCAGCTTCTGCTCCCACTGCGTGCCCAAGTCCTTGACCATCGAGCCCTGCAGCACCGGCTCCTTGCCCGCGGCGAGCATGCCGTTGACCGAGATCGACATGCGCCGGAGCGTG
This sequence comes from uncultured Rhodospirillaceae bacterium, assembly GCA_964585785.1. GTDB lineage: Bacteria > Pseudomonadota > Alphaproteobacteria > UBA8366 > UBA8366 > WHUA01. The sequence goes on along the minus strand of CAZPFL010000245.1, from coordinate 4,661 downwards.
TGCAACTGGGCGACCAGTCGGCCGATGCCCTCCGCGCCGCGCACGTCCGGCTCGTCGCCGAGCAGGCGCACCAGCTCGGGCAGGATGTAAATCGTCTCGAGAAAACGCTCGGGGCCGCTCCGCTCGTAGGCGAGCTCGCTGGTCGCCTGCTTCCAGGCGCCGTCGACCTCGCCCAGCACGGTGTTCTCGGCGAGCATCGCGTCCTCGAAGATGACCTCATTGAACTCGTGCCGGCCGGTGAGGTGCAGCAGCGGCCGCACCGTGATGCCCGGCGTCTTGAGGTCGACCAGGAACTGGGTCAGGCCGTGCCGGCGGTTTTCCTTGGTCGCGGGCGCGGTGCGGAACAGGCCGATCATGTAATGGCTGCGGTGCGCGTTGCTGGTCCAGACCTTGCGGCCGTTGATCTTCCAGCCGCCGTCGACTTTCTCCGCGCGCGTCTTGGCGGCGAACAGATCCGAGCCGGAATCGGGCTCGCTCATGCCGATGCAAAAATAACACTCGCCCTTGACGATGCGCGGCAGGATGTCCCGCTTGATCTCTTCCGGCGCATATTTCAGCAGCACCGGCCCGCTTTGCCGGTCGGCGGTGAAATGCGCGCGGGTCGGCGCGCCCCAGACCCGAAACTCCTCGGTGATGACGTAGCGCTCCAGGAAGCTGCGCTCCTGGCCGCCGTATTGCTTCGGCCAGGTCATGCCGATCCAGCCGCGCCGGCCGACCTTCTTGCTGAACTCGATGTTGAAGGCGCTGTCGAGATGCGTGCTGTTCGGGTCGAAGGTGCCGGCGTCTATCTCTTCGCGCAGGAAAGCGCGTACTTCCTTGCGCAACTCTTCGCACTCGGGGGGCAGGCGGATCGGGTCGAATTGGATCGGGCTCGACATGGCGGCGCGGCGTCTCCTTGCTGTCGCTGGCTGTCGGAAAGGCGGTCGGCTTGCGGCCGGTCGCGCGGACACTGTAATTGTATTGCTGCGGCCTGTCGAACGACGGCGGGCCGCTTCCTTCCGTCACGTCGGCCGGAAAACCCAAGGATCGGGAGTCCCATGAGCGACAGCGACACCATCATTGTCGATACCACGAACCGGATTTTCCAGGATCTCGGCGATCCGCAGACGGTGAACAACGCGAAGGACGATGGCTGGAAGGCGCCGCTGTGGTCGGCGCTCGAAGAATCCGGGCTGACGCTGACCTGGGTGCCGGACACGCTCGGCGGCGCCGGGGCGGAGATCGCCGACGGCTTCGACGTGCTGCGGGCGGCGGGCAACCATGCGGTCGCGGTGCCGCTCGCGGAGACCATGCTGGCGGGATGGCTGCTCGCCCAGGCCGGCCTTTCCTCGCCCTCGGGGCCGATGACGGTGGCGCCGGTGCGCGGCATCGCCGGGATCAAGCTCGGCAAGGACGGCAAGCTCTCGGGAACGGCGACGCAGGTTCCCTTCGCGCGTGACGCGGCGCATATCGCGGTCATCGCCCGGCGGGGCGAGGATATCGTCGTCGCGCTGGTCGCGCGCGGCGCCTGCACGATCAAGGAAGGCCGGTCGCTCGCCGACGAGCCGAAGGACGCGGTCACCTTCGACGGCGCGACGCCGATCGCGGTCGCGGACGCGCCCGAAGGCCTGGACGAAGATGCGCTCTGCCAGATGGGCGCGGCGGTGCGGTCCTGCCAGATGGCCGGTGCGCTCGAAACCATGCTCACCGTGTCGGTCGAGTACGCCAAGGACCGCGTCGCCTTCACGCGGCCGATCGCCAAGTTTCAAGCGGTGCAGCATCTGCTGGCGCGCCTCGGCGGCGAAGTCGCGGCGGCGGTCGCCGTCTCCTGCTCGGCGGCCGACGCGATCCAGCGCGCCAACGGCTTCGGCGAGCATGTCTTCGTCGAAGTGGCCTCGGCCAAGATCCGGGTGGGCGAGGCGGCCGGCGAGGGCGCGGCGATCGCGCATCAGGTGCACGGCGCGATCGGCTTCACGATCGAGCACATCCTGCACCGCTTCTCGCGCCGCCTCTGGTCCTGGCGCGACGATTTCGGCAGCGAGTCCGAATGGGCCGTCCGCCTCGGCTCGCTGATCGCGGCCAAGGGCGCCGACGAGCTCTGGCCCACAATCACGGCGGGGTAGGACCGAGTCCGCCTCATCCTTCGTCCCTCGACCGGCTCGGGATGAGGAAAGGTTAATTTCACCAACTGGTTGAGCCTCATGCTGAGCATGTCGAAGCATGAGCGTGTCCGGGCGCCGAATCCGCCATCTCGATCTTGCCCCGGAGGCCTTCAGAGCAGATACTTCGCGGCTGCGAGATGGACAGCCACGAGGAGCGCGCGCGATGGAAGTGACCAAGGCACTGGCGGCATGGGCGGCGGAGACGCCTGAGATCACCTCCGAGGTCGCGCTGACGCGGGCGCGGCATGCGATGCATGACATCGTCGCCTGCATGGTCGCGGGCGCCGGCGACGAAGGCTCGGCTGTGGTCCGCGCGACGATCGCCCCCTACGGCGCCGGGCCGGCCACGGTCTTCGGCTCGACCGCGAAGGCGGCGGCGCCCTGGGCCGCGCTCGCCAACGGCATGGCGGCGCACGCGCTCGACTTCGACGACAATTACCTGCCGGGCTTCACCCATGCGACGGCGGTGCTGGGCCCGGCGCTGTTCGCGCTCGCCGAGGAGATCGGCGCCAGCGGCCGGCAGATCATCGACGCCTATATCGTCGGGCTGGAGATGCACGGCGCGGTCGGGCGCGGCGTCAACCGCGATCACTACGACATGGGCTGGCACGGCACATCGACGGTCGGCTGTATCGGAACGGCGGCGGCCTGCGGGCGCCTGCTCGGCTTCGACAGGGAAAAGATGACGAACGCGATGAGCCTGGGCGTCAGCATGGCGTCGGGCGCCAAGGTGCAGTTCGGCACGATGGGCAAGCCCTACCATGCCGGCATGGGTGCGATGAACGCGGTGCTGGCCGCGCAGCTCGCCGCGCAGGGCTTCGTCGCGCGCGACGTTGCGCTCGAAGGCAAGCTCGGCTTCAAGGACCTGTATGGCGGGCCGAACGCGCGCGGCTGGGACGAGGTAGTCCCGAAGGTCGGCAACCCGCTCGAGATCGAGGCCTTTGGCCTCGCGCCGAAGCTCTATCCCTGCTGCGGCTCGACCCACCGCGTGCTCGACGAGGTGCTGGCGCAGCGGGCCAAGTATGGCTTCACCGCTGACGACGTCGAGCATGTCCACACGCTGGTCGGCCATGGCAACACCGTCAACTTGATGTACACGGACCCGCAGCAGGAGATGGAGGCGCGCTTCTCCATGAACTATTGCGTCGCCGTGGCGCTGCTGAGCGGCCGCGTGTCGCTGTCGGACTTCACGCCCGACGCGGTGCACCGCCCCGAAGTCCGCGCCCTGCTGCCGCGCGTCACGATGGAAGGCTATCCGAAGGACGCCGAGGGGCCGGATCCGGCCAATCGTTTGCCGCACAAGGTGACGACCAAGCTCAAGGACGGCCGCGTCATCGAGACCGAGCGCACCTGGGCGCGGGGCACGATCCACGATCCCTTCACCGACGCCGACCTGGAGGCCAAGTTCCGCGACTGCTGCGAAGGCTTCCTCGTCCCCGACGACCTGGAGGCGGTGCAGTCGATGCTCGTCGATTTCCGTGGCATCCGCTCGATCCGCGATCTGACCAAGCATCTCGTCTTCGCGGCGGCGGTGGACCGGGGCGAGCGCTTCGCCGAGCGTCAGACGCTGGCGGCCGAATAGGATGAGCCGCGACGCTGCCATCACGGCCGCTTTGTCCTATTTCGATGGGGGCGGCTTCGAGCGCGACCTTGCGCGCCGCGTCGCCATCCGGTCCGAAAGCCAGAACCCGGAAGCGGGGCCGGAGATCGACCGCTACCTCGCCGAGGAGATGAAGCCGACCCTCTCGGCCCTCGGTTTCGACTGCCGGATCATGGAGAACCCGTACAAGGGCGGCTGGCCGATGATGGTCGCCACGCGGATCGAGGACGAAACGCGGCCGACCGTGCTCAGCTATGGCCATGGCGACGTGATTCTCGGCCGGCCCGAGGAATGGCGTGACGGGCTCGATCCGTGGAAAGTGACGCGCGAGGGCGACCGGCTCTACGGCCGCGGCACGGCGGACAACAAGGGCCAGCACTCGATCAACATCGGCGCGCTCGAAGCCGTGCTGAAGACCCGCGGCAAGCTCGGCTTCAACTGCCGCTACCTGATCGAGATGGGCGAGGAGACGAGCTCGCCGGGTCTGCGCGAGTTCTGCCAGCAGCACCATGACCTGCTCGACGCCGACGTGCTGATCGCCTCGGACGGGCCGCGCTCCAGCGTCGACCGGCCGACGCTCTTCCTCGGCGCGCGCGGCGCCTTCAATTTCCACATGGACGTCGCGCTGCGGGACGGCGGCCATCATTCCGGCAACTGGGGCGGGCTGCTCGCGAACCCGGGGATCATCCTGGCGCACGCCATCGCCTCGATCACCACGGCGAAGGGTAAGATCCTGATCCCCGAGCTGCTGCCGCCGGGCATCCCGGACTCGGTCAAGCGCGCGCTCGCCGACATCGATCATGACGGCGGGCCAGGCGCGCCCGAGATCGACGAGGACTGGGGCGAGCCCGGCCTCTCCATCGCCGAGAAGGTGCACGCCTGGAACAGCTTCGAGGTGCTGGCCTTCCGCACGGGCAACC
>CAZPFL010000244.1:0-6311 GCA_964585785.1 uncultured Rhodospirillaceae bacterium | reverse complement strand
TCCTGCAGGAAGGCCTCGGCGAAGTGCAGGAGATGATCGACATCTGCGACTTCGCGGTCGGCCTGTCGCGCCAGCTCTACGGCCTCACCATGGCCTCCGAGCGGCCGGGCCACCGGATGATGGAAACCTGGCATCCGCTCGGGCCCGTCGGCGTGATCAGCGCCTTCAATTTTCCCGTCGCGGTCTGGGCCTGGAACTTCGCGATCGCGCTGGTCTGCGGCGACCCGGTGGTGTGGAAGCCGTCCGAGGAGACGCCGCTCTGCGCCTTCGCCTGCGAGACCATCTTCCGCCGCGCGCTGGAACGCTTCGGCGATGCGCCCGACGGGCTGCTGGAAGTCGTCATCGGCGACTACGAGATCGGCGAGGCGATGGTCGCCGACCGCCGCCTGCCGCTGATCAGCGCGACGGGAAGCTGCCGCATGGGCCGCGAAGTCGCGCCGGTGGTCGCCAAGCGGCTCGGCCGCACGCTGCTCGAGCTCGGCGGCAACAACGCGATGATCGTCGCGCCCTCGGCCGACCTCGACCTCGCCGTCCGCGCCATCCTGTTCAGCGCCGTCGGCACCGCGGGCCAGCGCTGCACCTCGCTGCGCCGGCTGATCGTGCATGAAGACGTCTATGACGCGCTGCTGCCGCGGCTCAAGCAGGCCTACGCCTCGGTCAAGATCGGCAATCCGCTCCAGCCCGGCGTGCTGGTCGGCCCGCTGATCGGCCGCGCGGCCTACGAGCGGATGCAGGCGGCGCTGGCCCAGGCGGCAAAGGAGGGCGGCCGCGTCGCCGGCGGCGAGCGCGTCGTGATCAAGAGCCTCGCCGACGGCTGGTATGTCGAGCCCGCGATCGTCGAGATGCCCGCGCAGACCGCGACGGTGCGGGAAGAGACCTTCGCGCCGATTCTCTACGTCATGACGTATCGCGACCTCGACGACGCGATCAAAATGCACAATGCCGTGCCGCAGGGGCTCTCCTCCTGCATCTTCACCAACGACGTGCGGGAGGCGGAGCGGTTTCTGTCCGCGGAAGGCAGCGACTGCGGCATCGCCAACGTCAACATCGGGCCGAGCGGGGCGGAGATCGGCGGCGCGTTCGGCGGCGAGAAGGACACCGGCGGCGGCCGCGAATCCGGCTCGGATGCCTGGAAGAGCTATATGCGCCGCGCCACCAACACGGTGAACTACTCGCGCGACCTGCCGCTTGCGCAGGGCATCGTCTTCGACGCCGGGTGAGGGGCGGCCTTCCGGCAATTCCGATCGTTGCCGCGCGAATGCGAAGCCGATAGTCTCGCGTCAACCGGGAAGCCAGGAGAGGCTGGGCGTTTGGCAAACATCGTGACGAGCAAGGGTGCGGCCGCGCCGTCCATCGTTGCGCGGGAGGCTTACGCCGACCACGTGGCCGGGATCGAAGTCTCCGTGATCTCGCCCGTCTACGACGAGGAAGACAACATCACGTCTTTCGTCGAGCAGCTCGTCGCCGTCATGGATGCGCTGGGGCGGCCTTACGAGGTCATTCTCATCAACGACGGCAGCCGGGACCGATCGGCCGAACGCCTGGCCGAGGCGGCGGCGCGCTTTCCGACGGTGACCGTGCTCAACCTCGCGCGCAACTACGGCCAGACCGCCGCCATGATGGCCGGCATCGACACCGCGTCCGGCGCGATCATCGTGCCGATCGATTCCGACCTGCAGAACGATCCGCGCGACATTCCGCTGCTGCTCTCGGAGCTCGAGAAGGGCTTCGACGTCGTCTCCGGCTGGCGCAAGCACCGCAAGGATGCAGCCTTGCGCCGCAACTTCCTCAGCAGGCTCGCCAACCTTCTGATCTCGTGGATCTCGGGCGTGCGCCTGCACGATTACGGATGCTCGCTCAAGGCGTACCGGCGCGAAGTGCTGCAGGAAGTCCGGCTGTACGGCGAGATGCACCGCTTCATCCCGATCTACGCCTCCTGGGAAGGCGGCAAGGTGACCGAGCTGCCGGTGCGCCACCACCCGCGCACGGCCGGGCGCTCGAAATACGGGCTCGGACGCGTCGTCAAGGTGCTGCTCGACATCATGGTGGTGAAGTTCCTCGACCGCCACATGACCAAGCCGATCTACGTTTTCGGCGGCTTCGGCCTGGCCTTCGTCGCCGTCTCGCTGGTCAGCGGCATCTACGCGCTTTGGCTGAAATTCGGCGAAGGCGTGTCCTTCATCAGCACGCCGCTGCCGCTGCTCGTCACGCTCACCTTCATCACCGGCGTCATGAGCCTGCTGATGGGGCTGCTCGCCGAGATGCTGGTGCGCACCTATTACGAATCGCAGGGCAAGAAGACCTACGTGGTGAAAAGCGTCCTGTCGGGACGGACGCCGGACTGATGTGCGGGATCGCCGGGTTCGTCGGGCCGGGCGACCGCGACGTCCTGGCGCGGATGACGCAGGCGCTGCGCCATCGCGGGCCCGACGGGGAAGGGCTCTATGCCGATCCCGACACACCGGTCTTTCTCGGCCACCGGCGGCTGGCGATCATCGACATCGCCGGCGGCTATCAGCCCATGTGGGACGGTGAACGGGAGATCGGCGTCGTCTTCAACGGCGAGATCTACAATCACCGGGCGCTGCGCGCGACGCTGCAGGCGAAGGGACACAAATTCCACACCGACCATTCGGACACGGAAGTCCTGATCCACGGCTACAAGGAATGGGGCGACGCGTTGCCGGAACGGCTGAACGGCATGTTCGCCTTCTGCATCTTCGACCGCCCGCGGCGCCGGCTGTTCCTGGCGCGCGACCGGTTCGGCGAAAAACCGCTCTATTATGCGTCGCGGAACGGCTTCTTCGCCTTCGCGTCGGAGCTCACCGCGCTCGCCGAGCACCCGTCCGTCAGCCGCTCGGTCGACGAACGCGCCTTGCAGAAGCTGTTCGCCTACGGCTTCATTCCCGCGCCCAACGCCTTCCTCGAAGGGACGCGCAAGCTGCCCGGCGGCTGGCGGATGCGGGTCGACCTCGACGGCCCGGCGGTGCACAGCGAGCCTTACTGGCGTTTCACGCTCGAGCCGGACGATGCGCTCGGCGACGCGGACGAACCGCGGCTGGTCGAGGCGCTGCGCGCGCTGCTCGACCAGGCCGTCGAACGCCGCATGATGAGCGACGTGCCGCTCGGCCTCTTCCTCTCCGGCGGCATCGATTCCAGCACGACCCTGATCTTCGCCAGCCGCCACCGCACCGACGGCGCGATCAAGACCTTCACCACGGGCTTCACCGAAGCCTCCTTCGACGAATCCGCCTACGCGGCCCGCGTCGCGCAGCGCTATGGCGCGGAACATCATCTCGAGGTGATCGAGGTCGCCCGCATGCGGGACGAGATCCAGCCCGTCCTGGCGCATCTCGACGAGCCGCTGGGGGACGCCTCGATCCTGCCCTGCACGCTGCTCTGCCGGTTCGCGCGGCAAAGCGTCACCGTGGCGCTCTCGGGCGACGGCGGCGACGAGCTGTTCGCCGGCTACGATCCGTTCCGCGCGCTGGCGCCCGCCACGCTCTATCACAAGGCGGTGCCGGGGCCGCTGCACCACGTCCTGCGCGCCGTCGCGGCGCGGCTGCCTGTCTCGACGCGGAATATGAGCCTCGATTTCAAGATCAAGAAGACGCTCTCGGGTCTGAGCTTTCCGCCGGCGCTGTGGAACCCGGTCTGGCTCGGGCCGCTCGACCCGGACGCCGCGCGCGACGTGTTCGAGGCGCCGGTCGCGCTCGAGGATCTCTACGCCGAAGCGCTCGAGATTTGGGAGCGGGGCAGGGCACTGTCGCTCGCGGACCGGACGATCGAGTTCTACGGCAATCTCTATCTCCAGGACGACATCCTGACCAAGATGGACCGCGCCGCGATGAGCGCCTCCCTGGAAAGCCGCGCGATCTTTCTCGACAACGACCTGGTCGATTTCTGCCGCCGGTTGCCGACCCGCTTCAAATTCCGCAACGGGCGCGGTAAGTACCTCCTGCGCAAGGCGCTCGACGGCAAGCTCGACGAGGACATCCTGAACCGTCCGAAAAAAGGCTTCGGCATTCCGCTCACCGACTGGCTGCGCGCCGTGCCGGCGACGCCGCCGCGCCGACCGGTGCCGGGCGTGCGGCTGCCGGCGGTGGACCGGCTGTGGACCGAGCACCGAACCGGCGCAGCCGACAACCGGCTTCCGCTCTGGGCATGGCTCAGCGTGCAGTACGGGCGCGCGGCGGCGATCGGCGAGGGCTAGGCGATGGAGTACAACGCCTACGCCATCGAAGCGGCCGTCGAGGAGACGCATTGGTGGTTCGTCGGCCGCCGCGCGCTGTTCCGCCGCCTGATCGAGCGCCACGCGCCCGACCGCAGCGCCCGCGTGCTGGATGTCGGCACCAGCACCGGGACCAACCTGCGCCTGCTCGTCGCCATGGGCTTCGCAAAGGTCACCGGCCTCGACGCCAGCCCCGAGGCGATCCGCTTCTGCGCCGAGAAGGGGCTACCGCCGGTGCAAGAGGGCGATGTCACCGCGATGCCTTTCGAAGCGGGGGCGTTCGACCTGGTGCTGGCGACCGACGTGGTCGAGCATGTCGATGACGACGTCCGCGCGGTCGCCGAGATCACGCGCGTGCTGCGTCCGGGCGGCCTCGCGCTGTTCACGGTGCCGGCCTTCCAGAGCCTGTGGGGGCTGCAGGACGTGGTCAGCCATCACAAGCGGCGCTACCGGCGCGCCGGCTTCCGCCGCCTGGTCGAAGGCGCCGGGCTCGAGGTCGTCGACCAATTCTACTTCAACTACCTGCTGTTCGCGCCGATCTGGCTCGCGCGCCAGCTCCTGCCGCTGGTCGCGCCGAAGGCGGAGAGCGAGACCGCGCTCAACCCGCCGCTGCTCAACGCCGTGCTGCTGCCGGTCATGCATCTCGACGTGGCGACGGCGCCGCTGATCCGACCGCCCGCCGGCGTGAGCTACCTGGTGCTGGCGCGGAAGCCGGGCGCTCCCGAAGGCGCGCGATGACTGTTGCGCGGGAAGTGGGCGCGCGGGAGACGGCGGCGGCGCCCCGATCCCTGGCGCTCGCGGCCCTGATCGCGCTGATCCTGCTCAAGCTGGCGCTGCTGCTCGCGATCGGGCCGCTGACCAGCCCGGATACGGGCGGCTATGCCGCGATCGCCGACGCAATGCGCCATGGCGGCTACTGGGGCAGGCTCGACCTGCACGCCACGAACAGCGCGCTGCTGACCGCGCGGGCGCCGGGATATCCCGCGCTGCTGGCGCTGGCGCACCGGGTTGCCGGAACATCCGGCGCATGGCTCCTGGCGTTGCTGCAGATCGCCCTGGGCGTCGCCGCCGCCGTCGCGCTCCATGGCTTTGCGCGCGCCCTTCTCGGAAACGCCGTCGCGGCGCTGCTCGTCACCGCGGCCTATGCGACGAGCCTGCCGCTGGTGCTGGACCAGACCCTGCTGACGGACGGCCCTTACGCCAGCCTGATGGTGATCTTCCTTGCGCATCTCGGACGGTACGCGATCCAGCGGACGCGCGTTCCCTCTCGCACGATCCTCCTGCTCGGCCTGCTGCCCGCCGCAGGGCTGCTGCTTCGGGAATCGACGACGCAGGTCATGGTGACGGTTCTGCCGCTGATCGCCTGCTTCCTCTACGCGGTCCGCCCCGGCGTGTTGCCGCGGCTTGCCGTCTTCATCCTGCTGCTGCTTCCGCTCGCCGCCGTCAACGCCGGCGTCTCGGCCTTCAACGCGGCGCGCAGCGGCGCGTCCTTCCTCTCGACCGGCCTGCGCACGGCGCTGCTCGTGCCGCTGGTGCAGATGGAGGCGCGGGGCGCGCCGGTCTTCCAGGCCGACGATCCGGTGGTTCGAGCGCTGCGGCAGGAGATCAAGGAATGGCGGAACGCGGTGATTTATGACGCGGTGACGCGCACCGAGCAGCGTCTCGGCATCACGCCGGTCGAAATGGCAAAGGATGTCCGCGGCTTCTTCCTGCGCAGCATCGCGGCCTATCCGGGTGTCTATGCATCGGTCGTCCTGACGGAGCTGCGGCCCCGCTATTTCGCGCTGTCGGTCGCGCCCGCGGCGAGCCTCGGCACGCTCATCGCCTCGCGCGGCGGAGCGCTCGTCTCGGTCTCGCAGTCGATCCCGACGGCCGGGGCGGGACGGCTTCTCACGCTCGGCGTCTATGGCGCGACGGCGCTCGTCGCGGGGCTCTGCTGGCTCGCGATGGTCCCCGGATTGCCGCTGCTGGCGCTCGCGCGCGCGCGACGCGGGTTTGCCCTCGATATCGCCGTCCTGCTCGCGCTGGCCGCGTTTCATGTCGGCCTGCTGCTGCTCTACGCGATGGTGCACATCGAGGC
>CAZPFL010000243.1:0-6396 GCA_964585785.1 uncultured Rhodospirillaceae bacterium | reverse complement strand
GCATGAAGGGCTTGTACGGGTCCTCATGCGGGTTCGCGTCGCGGGACGACGCGGCCGCGCGGCTCACCGTGCGCTGCGTGCTGCCGTAGGCGATGACCGCGACCTCGCAGAGCCCGGCGGCGATGGCCGCCTGGACATGGGTGACATGCGCCATGAAGGACGAGCCGCCGATCATGGTGTTGTCGAAGATGTTTGGCTGGATCTGGAGATATTCGCACATCGCCATGGCGGACATGCGCGACTGGCTGGTGGCGCACCAGTAGCCGTCGACGTCCGACAGCTTGAGCCCGCAATTGTCGAGCGCCCGGATCGTGCCCTGGGCCATCAGGTCGTAAACCGTGGTTTCCGGCGCGACGACGCCGAGATCGGATTCCGCCGTGCCGACGATGGCAACGTTACCGCGTAGATCTGACATCGTTTACCCCTTTACCGGATCGAATACTGGATGGGCGGGTTGATTCTCGGTCGCCGGGATCATTCGGACCTTCACTCGCATGCCGATCTTCACGTCCATCGGATCGATATTCTCGACACGGCTCATCATGCGGAAGCCTTCGTCGACATCGATCATCGACACGTCGTAGGGGGTACCTTTACGCGGATGGACCGTCGTCGTCGCGTAGACGGTGCCGAGCCCCTTGCTGATTTTCCACGTAAGCTTGCCGCCGGTCTTCGGCGCGACGACGCGCGGATAGAAGATGGCCTGGCCGTCGTCGGTCACCTGGTAGGCCAGCTCACCTTTCGCACAATGCTCGTGAAAGATCGCGAACGGGGACTTTTCCCCTATTTCGGTCATACTCGATACTCCCGTCGTTGTTTCCGGCCGCGGCGCGCGCCATCCAGCCGTTCGTTGATCGGCCGATTATGCGTCGTGTCGCCGGGCTTGTCACATCCGCGTGAAGAATTTCGGGATGGAAAGAAAACGGCCCGGAGTCTGAAGGACCCGGGCCGAAGATGGCGCTTTCGCCGTTTCTTGGGGGAGGTGAGGGGGAGGTCAGTCGGCGGCGGCCAGTTTGCTGAGCTGCTCCAGCTCGCGGCCGAGGAAAGTCGCCAGCGCGCCCATGCCGCTCTTGTCCGTACCGGTTAGGCCGGCGGCGGTTTCGGCGTCCGGGTTGTAGTTGGTGTTGGTGTTGATGTCGTAGACCCACGCCTTGCCGTCGGTATCGACGATCATTTCGATGCCGGCGACTTCGATCCGGTTCTGTGCCAGGAAGCGCGTCATGCCGGCATGCAACGGATGGGAGAAGCCGGGCAGGATCGCGAATTTCGGCGCGGCGCCGTCCGGCGTCGCGGCGCTGCCGGCCGGGCAGAATTCGAAGCTCTGCGGGGGCTCCGGAATGTTGCAGACATCGGCCGGGCACAACAGGAAGCCGCCCGAGGTGTCGACGCGGACGGAATAGACCAGCCGGCCGCCGACGAACTCGTTGCGGATGATGAAGGGCTCGGCCGGCGTGATGTAGCGCTGCACCAGCATGGTGCCGTCCGGCGCGTCCTCGAAGGCGCCCCGGTCGATCTCGGCTTCGGCGGAGTCCGCCGATTGGAAGAGCTGCACGCCGAGGCCCTTGCCGCCGCGGTTCGGCTTGAGGATGAAGGGGCCCCCGGACTCACGCACGATCTTGCGCACGGCCTCGCGCAGCGCGTCCGCGCCGACCGCAGCCAGGGTGTGCGGCGTCGGCACGCCCGCCGCGTTCAGCGCGAGGTACTGCTTGACCTTGCTGACCTCGAGCTCGAGCGCCCGGCCGCCGTTGATGACGCGGCGTCCATGCGCCTCCAGCCAGGCCAGCACGCTGCCGGTGAATTCCGGCGCGAAGCGATGCCCGCGCGTGTGCGAGGAGGCGCTCATGCGGTTGTAGAACACGCCCTCGGGCGGCGCGGCGCCGAGGTCGATCGAGCCCTCGGCCAGGTGCCATTCCTCGAAGGGCAGCTTCCGCGCGTCGAGCGCGGCGCGCAGCGGCGCCATCCAGTCGGCGTTTTCGTGCAGGACGTAGATCTTCGGCATGATGCGCCCTTTCTTAATAACACTTATTATTTGTTATTATTTTTATCTTGTGAGGATATGGTGTAAATCAGACGTAAGTCAATCATATGCTGTTGATTGGCTGGAAGTGCGCGCTTTGGCGTTGCCAGTCCCTGCCATAGCGCGGGAATATGCCCGGACCATGGGCCCTTCAACGGAAATTCCGGCGACATCCTCGGGCGTATTGCCGCGGGTCCGGCCGGTGACGGCGGCCGATGCCGGGGCGCTGAAGCCCTTGCTCGCCCAGCTCGGCTACGCGCTCGAGGACGCCGAGATCCGGCAGCGGATCGGGCGGATCGCCGGCGCCGCGGGACAGTATCTGGTCGTCGCCGAGGACACGGACGGCGCCCCCATGGCCTTGCTGCATGTCTACGGCCGCGCCGCGCTGGAGAAGCCGCCGGAAGCGGTCGTGCAAGCGCTCGTCGTCCGCGACGGCCTGCGCGGGCAGGGCGTTGGCCGGGCGATGATGGCGCTGGCCGAGGCTTGGGCGCGGCAAGCGGGATACCGGCACGTCTCGCTGAGCTCGCAGGTCAGCCGGGCGGAGGCGCACGCCTTTTACGAGGGGCTCGGCTACGCACGCTACGCCACGTCGCATCAATTCCGCAAAACGCTTGCGGAATAATGCCGCCGGCCTCCTGTGCGCATTCGTCGCGCCGTCACATTCTGGACGTTTGCTCGAAACGCATGAGGATGTAGGGTAGGCGCAACAGAGTCACGATCGCCCGCTATCCGTGCCGGGGCGGTGCCAAGGAGAGATCCAAATGGAACAAGTCGGCAATTCCGCGGCCAGCCGCGATATCGCCTATGTCCTGCATCCCTACACCAACCTGGAGCGCCACAAAACCGTCGGCCCGCAGATCATCAACCATGGCAAGGGTATCTGGGTCTACGACGAAGAGGGCAAGGCCTATATCGAGGGCATGGCCGGGCTCTGGTGCACCTCGCTCGGCTTCAACGAGCCGCGACTGGTCGAGGCCGCGGCGCGGCAGATGCAGGCGCTGCCCTTCTACCATGTGTTCGCCGCGAAGAGTCACAACCCGGCCATCGACCTCGCCGAGCGGCTGATCAACATGGCGCCGGTGCCGATGTCGAAGGTCTTCTTCGCCAACTCCGGGTCCGAGGCGAACGACAGCGCCATCAAGATGATCTGGTATTACAACAACGCACTCGGGCGGCCGGAGAAGAAGAAGATCATCAGCCGGATGAAGGCGTATCACGGCGTGACCATCGCCTCGGCCAGCCTGACCGGCCTGCCGGCCAATCATCGCAGCTTCGACCTGCCGATCGCGCGCATCCTGCATACCGACTGCCCGCATCACTACCGCTTCGCCGAGGAAGGGGAGTCGGAGGAAGACTTCGCGACCCGGATGGCGGAAAGCCTCGAGCGGCTGATCGAGCAGGAAGGGCCGGAGACGATCGCCGCCTTCTTCGCCGAGCCGGTGATGGGCGCCGGCGGCGTCATCGTGCCGCCCAAGACCTATTTCGAGAAGATCCAGCCGATCCTCAAGAAGCACGACATCCTGTTCGTCGCCGACGAGGTGATCTGCGGCTTCGGGCGCACCGGCAACATGTTCGCGACCGAGACCTACAAGCTCCAGCCCGACATCATCACCGTGGCGAAGGCGCTGTCCTCCGCTTATCTGCCGATCTCGGCGCTGATGATCAACGCGAAGGTCTCCGATGCGATCTACCGCCACAGCGGGGAGATCGGCACCTTCGGGCACGGCTTCACCTATTCCGCGCATCCGGTGAGCGCGGCCGTCGCGGTCGAGACCCTCAAGATCTATGAGGAGCGCAACACCGTCGACCATGTGCGCGAGGTCATGGGCCGCTTCCAGAAGGGGCTGCGCGCCTTCGCCGACCATCCGCTGGTGGGTGAGGTGCGTGGCATTGGCCTGGTCGCAGGCGTCGAGCTGGTCCAGGACAAGGCGACGAAGAAGAGCTTCGATGCCAAGGACGGCGTCGGGCCGCAATTCGCGCAAAAGGCGCTCGACCACGGGCTCATCATCCGGGCGATCCCGGGCGACACCATCACCCTTTGCCCGCCGCTGATCATCACCGCGGCGGAGATCGACGACCTGCTGGGCCGCTTCGGCAAGGCGCTCGACGACACCGCGGCCTGGGTTGCAAAGAAGGGCTGAGGGGGAGAGTCCTGCGACATCAAGCGTCTAGGGCCGCGGACCCCAGGGTGGTATGATTTAAGTCAAGTTTAACCGAACGATAGCAGCATAAGAAACCATCCGGATTGTGCGTAGCGACGTTAGGGGAACAAGGACTGCCATGGATTACGAAGCCTATTTCGCCGAGCGGATCGGCGAACTCAAGCGCCAGGGCAACTACCGCGTCTTCGCGGATCTGGAGCGGCAGGCGGGGGATTATCCGCATGCCCGCCGCTACGATGACGGCGGCGTGTCGGACGTGACCGTCTGGTGCTCGAACGACTATCTCGGCATGGGTCAGCATCCCGAGACCATCGCCGCGATGAAGGAAGGGCTCGACCGCTGCGGCGCGGGCGCGGGCGGCACGCGCAACATCTCCGGCACCAACCACTATCACGTGCTGCTGGAGCGCGAGCTCGCCGACCTGCACAACAAGGAAGCGGCGCTGCTGTTCACGTCGGGCTATGTCGCCAACATGACGGCGCTGTCGACGCTCGCCGCCAAGATCCCCGGCTGCATCCTCTATTCCGACGGCTTCAACCACAACTCGATGATCGAGGGCATGCGCCACAGCCGGGTCGAAAAGCGCATCTTCCGCCACAACGACCCGGCCGACCTCGAGCGACTCTTAGCGAAGGACGACCCGGCGCGGCCGAAGCTGGTCGCCTTCGAATCCGTCTACTCGATGGACGGCGACATCGCGCCGCTCGCCGCGCTGGCCGACGTTGCGGACCGCTACGGCGCGATGACCTATCTCGACGAGGTGCACGCGGTCGGCATGTACGGCCCGCGCGGCGGCGGCGTCGCGGAGCGCGACGGCGTGATGGAGCGCATGACGGTGATCCAGGGAACGCTCGCCAAGGCGTTCGGCGTCGTCGGTGGCTACATCACCGGCTCGGCCGCGATGATCGATTTCGTGCGCTCTTTCGGCGACGGCTTCATCTTCACCACCGCGCTGCCGCCGGCGATCGCCGCGGGCGCGCTCCGCAGCGTGCAGATCCTCAAGGGCCAGGACGGCGGTGCGATGCGGGCGCGCCACCAGGAGCGCGCGCGCACCCTGATGGGCAAGCTGCGCAGCGCCGGCATTCCGGTGATGCCTTCGGTCAGCCATATCGTGCCGGTGATGGTCGGCGACCCCGTGCTTTGCAAACAGGCGAGTGATATGCTGCTCGACGTGCACGGCATCTATGTCCAGCCGATCAACTTCCCGACCGTGCCGA
Source organism: uncultured Rhodospirillaceae bacterium (assembly GCA_964585785.1). Lineage (GTDB taxonomy): Bacteria > Pseudomonadota > Alphaproteobacteria > UBA8366 > UBA8366 > WHUA01. Next base: position 1,000 of record CAZPFL010000243.1, on the reverse strand, counting down.
AGGGCACGGAGCGCCTGCGGCTGACGCCGACGCCGCTGCACACGGACGAGATGATGGATACGCTGGTCGCCGCGCTGACGACGGTTTGGAAGGAATTGGCGCTCGAATGCGCGGCGTGAAGGGATAGACGTGTACCGCGACAACACGCTCATACCGACCGAAACGATCCGGCTGGCCGCGCTCGGCACGCTGATGGAGCGGGACGTCCGCTACAGCGATCTCGCCTCGGAAGTGCGTTATTTCGTCGGCCGCATCATCGGGCCGTCGCTCGACCTGCTCGGCACCTCGCTGGAGCTGCTGACCTATGAGGGCCTGATCGAGGTGGTCGACGGCGAGGAGGGCGAGGCGTCGACGACCGACGGTTGCCTCCGCATCACCGATCAGGGGCGCGCAACCTTCGCCCGGCTGATGACGTCGCATGTGCGCGCGCCGGTCAACGACGTGTCGCGGCTCGTCGTCGCGCTCAAGATGCGCTTCCTGCATCTCCTGGACCGTGCCGCGCGCGCCGAGCAGTCGGCGATGCTGGTCGAAATGTGCGAGACCGAGCTGGCGCGGCTGGAAGACCTGAAGACGCGTTACAATTCGGGTCGGCTGGGCGACTGGCTGGCGCTCGAGATCGGCCAGATCGAAGACCGTCTCGCCTGGTTCCGCGCGCTGGTGGAGACCTGCTGAGCAGCGAAGTTCGCTAACTCAATTCAAAATTGGTTCTGATCGTGCCCTGTCGCTTTGCGACGGGACGCTATCTGTTTTTTCCTCTCCTCCCCACGGCGCGCGTTCCGTCGCGCGCCGGGCTAACAAAAGACGGCGGCCGGACGTAACCGGCCGCCGGAGGGAGGAGAGGGCCGGGTGCGGTGGGGGATTCTCCGCTGCTGGCGCCGTGCGTCGCCACCTCACCCGGCTCGCTCCGCTCGCCACCCTCTCCCCCCCTCCTGAAGGGAGGGGAAGGGTCTGGCCCCAAAACGAAATTAATGAAAAAAATAAGGCCGCCGGGGGACGAAAA
>CAZPFL010000242.1:0-6427 GCA_964585785.1 uncultured Rhodospirillaceae bacterium | reverse complement strand
AGCGACGGGTTTGTTGCGTTCCGAAGCGAGCGTCAGGATGCGCGCGATGTCGCCCCGGCGCCAACGCCGTTGACGTATCGAAGGAACCACCTGCCGCGATATGGGAACGTAATTTGGCTCGACGATGCCGGTCGTATCCCGCGCAGCACTGCCGGCGATCTACCGTCGTGTTCTCAATAGGTGTGCATCGGCCGTTTGCCCTCGGCGATGGCGAGATGGTGGGGTTGATGATGCGCACCCGTCGCCATCACCCCGATGAAACCGAGGCCGCGGATATGGGCGACTTCTTGCGGGTCGTCGGCGGTCACCGTCAGTAACGCGCCATCGGGCAAGAGCGCCGCCTTGACATGCCATCCGTTGTGGCCGTCGATCATCGGCGCGTGCGCGGGCACCATGCGCTGAATGGCAACAAGCGTGCGGCCGCTGCCTTTGACGGTGATTTCCAGGCCACCCTCGATTGGCTTCGCTGTGGCATTGGCCTTGAGCGTAACCTCGTTCATGTCAATCAGGTGTTGGCGCAGCGCTTCCAGGTTGACCTTCGACCAGTCGGTGTTGGGGTCGGCTTCCAGTATTCGGACGATTTCCTGAATAGCGCCGAACGCATCTTGCCCGGGCATGGTCGGCATGGCATTCGCCGGCGGCAGGCCGTGCATCTCCGTCATCGACCCGTCGTGATGCGGCATCACATTCGGCATCTGGTGATGGTCCGGCATGACATGTTCCGTTGCCGGTGATTGCTCGGACGAGGCGGCCCAGATGGGCTGGGTCAGCACGGCCGCCGACGCGATGCCGACAGCCATCGAGACGATTGCGAGCTTGCGGGTCGTGAATGTCATGGCCAATTCTCAATTCCATCAAGACATGAAAATATGCCGTATCATAGTCGAGGAGAAAGACGGCCCATATGATCCCAGTCATATGGTTTGCTTGCGCCACAGGTTGAGGCCGGGGCCCGGAGGAGCGGGAGGACCTTAGTGCCGCGTCACGAAATGAGCTATCATGGTCGAGAGAGGGGCTTGGCCAAGCGGCTATATTCGATCCAGGAGATGCTTCAATGACGAAGTGCTTGCTGGCAATTGCCGTCGCGTTGGGACTTTGGCTTGGTGCCCCTGACGCCCATGCGCATGACCGTTATTACTTCAGCTTTCGCTACGGCTACCCCTATCCCTACTGGCACCGCTGGGGTTACCCCTATTATCGGCCGTATTGGGGCTACTACGGGCCACCGCCGGAATACTATGGGCCTCCGCCGCCCGCGTATTACCCGCCGCCCAGGGAACCGTATTGCGTTCAGGACAAGGTCTATCGCTATCTACCGGATGGCCAGATCCAATGGGGCACCCGAACGCGCTGCTACTAGAGCAACGCGCGGACAGTGCAAGACAGCGGCTTAGCATTGTCCGGCCCTGGGTTGTTGATATTAGCCCGAAAACCCGGTGCTCGTTTCCGAGATCAGTAGAACAATGAGAGAAAAGGCGTGTTGGCGCAGCCTACGGGCGCGTTTAGCATGGCGCGGCTTTTATCGCAGAGATGGACATGTTGACCATTCGCCAACTTAGCCGCTCCGGTTTGGCGCCTCTCGATCTCGATCTTGGAGACGGTGAATGCGTCACCGTGAGCGGCCCTTCGGGCGCCGGCAAGACCATGCTCTTGCGCGCCATCGCCGATCTCGACGTCAATCAAGGCTCGGTCAGCCTCGACGGCGTGGCGCGCGAGGCGATCGAGGCGCCCCAATGGCGGCGCAAGGTCAGTTACCTGCCGGCCGAGGCCGGCTGGTGGGCGGACCTCGTCGGCGCCCATTTCCCCGATCGCGACGCGGCGGCGGCGCTTCTGCCGGATATGAGCCTGACGCCCGAGGCGCTCGATTGGCCGATATCGCGGCTGTCTACCGGCGAACGCCAGCGCCTCGCGCTGGCGCGGCTGTTGCTGCTAGGCCCGCGCGTGATGCTGCTCGACGAGCCGACGTCGGGGCTCGACCGGGAAACGGAGGCGCGGGTGGAGACGATCCTCCGCGCCCGCTTGGCGCAGGGCGTGTCGATCCTCCTGGTAACCCACTCGCCGGAGCAGGCGGACCGCATGGCCCGGAGACACTTGACGGTCGAGCGGGGTCACGTCGCCGAGAAACGGCCATGACCTTCATCTCCTTGAGCGTCACGGATGTCGCATTGTCGGCCACGCTTCTGGCGGTCAACGCATCACTGTCGATCGTCATGCGTCTGGGCCTTGCCAGGCAAATGGGCATTGCCGCGGCGCGGATGGTCGTTCAGCTGGTGCTGATGGGGCTGGTCCTCAAGGTGCTCTTCGAACGGGCCTCGCCTTTGTTCACCTCCCTGACGGCGCTGCTCATGATCCTGTTCGCCGGACGTGAGGTGATGGCGCGCCAGAAGCGACGGCTCGTTGGCTGGTGGTCTTACGGCCTTGGCACCACCTCCATGCTTTTCGCGGGCACCGCGGTGACGGTATTCGCGCTCACCACGCAGATCCGGCCGCAACCTTGGTACGATGCCCGCTTGGCGCTGCCGTTGTTGGGCATGATCCTCGGCAATACCATGACCGGCGTGGCGCTTGGCGTCGACCGGCTGCTGACGGGCGCGGTCGACTCCCGTGTATCCATCGAAGCCCGTTTGGCCCTGGGCCATGACCGGCGCGACGCGATGGGCGGCGTCGTGCGCGAGGCGCTCCGGACCGGCCTGCTGCCCACCATCAACTCCATGTCCGCCATCGGCCTGGTCTTCATCCCCGGCATGATGACGGGCCAGATACTCGCCGGCGTCGCCCCGATGGATGCGGTGAAATATCAGCTGCTGGTCATGTTCCTGATCGCCGGCGGCACCGCGCTTGGCGTGGTGGGCGCTGTGCTGGCGGGCTCGTACAGGCTTAGCGACGCGCGCCACCGCTTGCGTCTCGACAGGCTATCCGGTCCGGCGGTGCGATGAGGCATCCGCTGCCTGTTCCCTTGCCCACTTGCCGGGGACGGATCGGTCAGGCGTTGTCCTTGCAGTAGCGGGCGACCGCCGCATGGGTCGCGAACCAGACCCCGTCATGCGCGCGGATATAGCCGATCAAGTCGTCGAGCAGTCGGATGCGCGAGCGATGGCCGATGATGTGCGGATGCATGGTCAGGAGGTAGAGGCCGCCTTCTTCATAGGCGCCGTCGAACTCCGCCTTGAACACCTCCAGCACCGCGGACGGCGGCGTGTAGGGCCGCAGCGCCGAGAACCGGTCCATGTTGAAGTACACGGCGTCGTCGCGGATCCATTCCACCGGCAGCTCGACCATGCCGGTCGGCGCGCCGTCCTCGAGAATCTCATACGGGTCGTCGTCGGCCATCAGCGAGGAATCGTAGAGCAGCCCCATCTCGCGGCTGATCGCGAGGGTATGCTCGCTGAAATCCCAGGACGGCGTGCGGATGCCGACCGGCCGGACGCCGGTGATCCGCTCGAGAACGTCGGCCGCGCGCATCTGCAGCGCGCGCTCGTCCGCCGGCGGCAGCTTGCTGTTCAGCTCGTGGATCCAGCCGTGGATGCCGATCTCGTGCCCTTCGCCGACCAGCGCCCGCTGCTCGTCCGGGTGAAGTTCCGCGACGACCGCCGGCACGAAGAACGACACACGGATGTCGTGCCGTGCGAGCAGCTTGCGAATCCGCGGAATTGCGACGCGGGCCCCGTACTGGCCTTGCGACAGCCGGCCGGGCGAGCTGTCGCCCCAGCGCAGCGTGGAGGATTCATGGTCGGAGTCGAAGGACAGCGCCACAGCGACCCGGGCGCCGTTCGGCCACCCGGCCGGCTTTAGGGACCGGCCGGCGCGGACCTTGTCGACGATGCCGCGCCAGCGAGGCTCTTCCCATTGCCAAGCCTGTTCCTTGGATACCGAGTCGGGAGGTGCCATCGCGCGCTCCTGTGGCGGTTCCGCAAGCGTTCATTATCGGCACGTCCCGTCGGGCGAGTCTACCGCGACAGCCGGCGGTGAAACGGCAATCGTCGCCTAGCGCGCCACCCAGCCGCCATCGACAGGAAGCGTGTGGCCGGTGATCATGCTGGCGGAATCGCTGGCGAGAAACAGGATCGCCGAGGCGATCTGGTCCGGCGTGGCAAGCTGGCGCATCGGCGTGTTGGCGATGATGTAGTCCATGGATTCCTTTTGCGCGAGCATCTTCTCGGTCAGCGGTGTCCGGACGTAGGTCGGCGCCACGGCGTTGACCCGGATGCCGACCGGTCCCCACTCGACGGCGAGTGAACGGGTCAAGTTGACGATGGCGCCCTTGGTCGCATGATAGGCCGCGTTCGGGAGCCTGCCGCCGCCGGTCAGCCCCATGATGGAGGCCAGCATGACGATCGCACCGCTGCGCGCCTCGATCATATGGCGGCCGACCGCCCGCGCGCAGTAGAAGTGGCCGTTCAGGTTCACGTCCATGACGCGACCCCAGTCTTCGGTCGTCGTCTCCGTGGCCGGGTGCCGTAGGCTGATGCCGGCATTGTTGACCAGGATGTCGATCCGTCCATGGGCGTCGAAGATGCGCTCGACGACCTCGTCGGCCTGTTTATCCTTGGTAATGTCCATGAAATGCGCTTCCGACACGGAAGCGTTCGATGAAATGTCCTCGGCCACGGTTCTGGCGGCGTCGCCGTTGATATCCGTCACGGCGACAACGGCGCCCGCCTGTGCCAGCGCGCGGCAAGTCGCGCGGCCGATACCGCTGGCGCCCCCGGTGACGATGGCGACCCGACCGTCCAGCCGCATCTGGTTCATGAAATCGACCATCGCGTATGATCCTCCCGTTCGAGCTTTTTCGTCCCAAGAAGCGCTTTGTCATCATGCGCTCTTTTGATGCCGACGGCGACACCGACGTCCCGGCCCACGGCGTCACAGGCACAGGGCGGGATCGGCCGCGGCGGGGCGCCGCCGGCCGTACCGGGCGGGCGTTCGCATTGAGGGATTGAAAAGCCGACGAGCCGCCCGCCGCGCTTTGTCTCGGTTTCCCGATTAATGTCATAGTGAGCCGACGTTAAGAACGAGCGCAGGGGAAACGCGTCCAATCATGGAATCGAAGAGCTTTGACTACATTGTCGTTGGTGCCGGCTCCGCCGGCGCCGTTGTCGCAAACCGTCTGAGCGAAAGCGGCGCGTATCGCGTCCTGTGCCTGGAAGCCGGAGACAAAGGCTCGGGTTACCTCTGGTCCCGCATCCCGGCGGGCGTCGCCAAGCTGATCGACAATCCGGCGGTGAACTGGTGCTACCGGTCGGAGCCGGAAGAAAGCAACGGCCAGCGAAACATTGAAGTGCCGCGCGGCAAGATGCTGGGCGGGTCGAGCTCGATCAACGGCATGGTCTTCGTGCGCGGGCAGCGGCAGGACTATGATCACTGGGCGCAGCTCGGTAACCGCGGCTGGAGCTACACGGATGTGTTGCCGTTTTTCAAGAAGATGGAGCGCTACGACGGCGGCACGGACGAACTTCGTGGCCGTGACGGCCCGGTGCGCGTGACCGAGTCACCGAAGATCACGCCCTTTTTCGACAAGCTGATCCGCTCGGCGGAAAAGATCGGCATCCCCTACAATCCCGACTACAACGGCGCCGAGCAGGAAGGCATCGGCATGTCGCAGGCGACCATCAACAAAGGCCGCCGCATGAGCACCGCCTATTGCTATCTCGACCCCGCGCGCGATCGCCCGAACCTGACGATCCAGTCCGGCGCCATGGCGGACACGCTCATTCTAGAAGGCAAGCGCTGCGTCGGTGTGCGTTACACCGTCGGCGGCGAGAAACGCGAGGCACGGGCAACGCGCGAGGTCATCGTCAGCGGCGGGACGATCAACTCGCCCAAGCTGCTCGAGCTGTCGGGCATCGGTCAGCCGGCGGTCCTGAACGCCTTCGGCATCAAGGTTGGGCACGAGCTGCCCGGCGTTGGCGAGAATTTGCGCGACCACTACGCGCCGCGCATGAAATATGCGATCACCGAGAAGAACGCGACCTTCAACGATCCGGGCACCGGATGGCGGCTCGGCGTGAGCGGCCTGCAATACCTGCTCTTTCGCAAGAGCTTCCTCGCCTGCTCGACGGTGCCGATCCGCATCTTCTTCCGCACGCGCGAGGGACTAGAGTCTCCGGACGCGATCATCTCGGTCATGCCCTTTCTGACCGAGAAGATCAACCGCGAGCGCCGCATCGCGCGCGAGCGCGGCGTCACGTTGAACGTCCACGTGCTGCGCTCGGATAGCCGGGGCAGCATCCACATCAAGTCGGCCGACCCGTCAGCACCGCCGGCAATCCGCTTCAACTTCCTGTCGTCGGAGCTCGACCGCGCCGGCCTTCTCGCCGCCATGCGCACGGCGCGCAGGCTGATGGCGACATCGCCGGTCGCGGACATCGTCGGAAAAGAGCTCGCGCCCGGCCCCACCCTCCAGACCGACGCCGAATTGCTGGAATTC
>CAZPFL010000241.1:0-6504 GCA_964585785.1 uncultured Rhodospirillaceae bacterium | reverse complement strand
CGCCAGGCTGTCCTTCGGCGCGTAGGCGAGCCATTCCTCGATCGTCAGCCCGTTGCCGCGCGATTTCGAGATCTTCTCGCCGTTCTCGTCCAGAAACAGCTCGTAGGTGTAGCTCTCGGGCGGCCGGCCGCCGAGCGCGCGGCAGATGCGGCTCGACTGTTGCACCGAATCGATCAGGTCCTTGCCCGACATCTCGTAATCGACGCCGAGCGCGTACCAGCGCATCGCCCAGTCGGGCTTCCATTGCAGCTTGCAGCGCCCGCCGGTCACCGGCGTCTCGACCTTCTTGCCGTCCTCGCGCTCGTAGACGATCGTGCCGGCCGCGGGGTTCGTCTCCACCACCGGAACCTGCAGGACATGGCCCGTCTCCTCGCAGACCGGCAGGAAGGGGCTGTAGGTCCTGCGCCGCTCCTCGCGCAGGGTCGGCAGCATGATTTCCATCACCTGGTCGTAGACCTCGAGCATGCGCCGGAGCGCCGCGTCGAAGCGGCCCGCGGTGTAGCACTCGGTCGAGCTGACGAACTCGTACTCGAAGCCGAAGTCGTCGAGGAAGGCACGGAGCCGCGCGTTGTTGTGCGCGCCGAAGCTCGCATGCGTGCCGAACGGATCGGGCACCGCGGTCAACGGCTTGTGCAGATGCTGTGCAAGCATCTCCTTGTTCGGCACGTTGTCCGGCACCTTGCGCAGCCCGTCCATGTCGTCGGAGAAGGCGAACAGCCGGGTCGGGATGTCGGAGAGGCGCTGGAAGGCCTGGCGCACCATGGTGGTGCGCAGCACCTCGCCGAAGGTGCCGATGTGCGGCAGCCCGGACGGGCCGTAGCCGGTCTCGAACAGGATGTAGCCCTTATCCGGAATCTTGCCGCCGACACGCGTGTCGTCGCGCGCCGGTCTTCCGTCGACGGCGGCCGGACGACACCGGCCGCCGACACGCTTGAGCACCCGGCGCGCTTCCTGGAACGGCCAGGCCTTGGCTTCATGCGCGAGCGCGCGGATGTCGGTCACGTCCGGCTCCAGGGCTATCGGTCAAAGAGAGCGGCAACCTAGGCGCGGCAAGACGGGGCGTCAATAAGCTGCGGCAGGCCGCCGCCCGGCGAGAAAGGCCACGACCGCGAGCCCCTGTGCCAGCGCTGCGGCGGCGAAGAGCCAGGGCGCCTGGCCGGGCGCGGCCGATGGCATAAGCGTGCGGATCAGGCCGAAGACGGCCGGGGCGAAGGCGAAGGCCCCTTGCGCGATGCCGACGATCAGCGCCACGGCGCGGATCACGTCTTCCTTGACGAACTCGACCTGGGCGATCAGCGGCGGCAGCGAAGTGGCGTTGCCGAAGCCAGCGCCAAACAGCACGACGCCGAGCAGCAGCAGCGGTACGCTCGAGCCGGCGGCGAAGATGAAAACGACGGAACCGGAAAGCTGCACCCCATAGCCGACGCAGGCCACCAGCCGTCGGTCGGCGCCGAACGGCATGAGCCGGCCGGTCAGCGTCCGCCCGACGATCGCCATCGCCGTCACCAGCGCCATCGCCAGCCCGGCCTGCTGCGCGCCCAACGCAGGCACGAGGAGCGAGAAGAGATGTGCGGTCAAGCCGATCTGCGCGAAGAGGCCGAAGGCCATCCCGCCGGCGAGCGTCAGGAACCGCCGGTCGCGCCAGAGCTTCGCGCCGGGCAGCGGCCGCGCCGCGATCGACGTGACCGACGCCGCCGGCGCACCCGCCGCGTCGCCGTCCGGGCGCAGGCCCATGCCCTCGGGTGACCGCGAGAAGACCAGCTGGGACAGCGTCCAGATCGTGGCGGTCATGAAGACGCCGACCGCTGCGGCCGCGAGGGGAAATCCCAAGCCGCCGATCGCCGCCACCCAGAGCGGGGAGAAGACGATGCCGCCGACACTGCCGCCGTTGTAGGCCATGGCGAGCGCCGCCGGCCGGGAGCGGATGAACCAGGGCGCGATGATGGCGTTGAGCGCCGCCGCGCTCATCGTGCCCCACCCCGCGCCGGTCAGCAGCGCCGCGGCGAAAAGCTGCCAGGGCGCCACCACCATGGCCCAGCCGAGCAGGCCCACGGCCATCGCCAATGCGCCCGCCTTGGTCACTGCCGCCGCGCCAAACCGGCGGTGCATCCCCGGCAGATTGGCGCCGGAGATCGCGCCGACCAGGAAATGCACCGTGACCGCGCTCGAGATCAGCGCGAGCGGCCAGCCGCGCGTCTCCCGGATCACGCTCAAGAAGACCGGCGGCCCGTAGAAGCCGAGCCCCCAGCCGAAAATACCCAGCACGAAGGCCGCGCCGACCACCCGCCTCCCGTAGAAGCTGCCTGAAACGCTGACGGACGCCATCGCCGCCTCCTCTTCATCATGAGTGGGGGCCACTCTGAGCGGACGCGGCGCGAAGTGTTACGGCGACGGCCGAAGCGTTTTGACGACGGACGGTGTAGGCTGGAGCCTCAGGATCAAGGAGCTCGACAATGGCCAGCAATGCGAAGTTCGCGGAAGTGGCCGCGCTCGCCGGCGACCCGGCGCGCGCCGGCATGCTGCATGCGCTGATGGACGGGCGCGCGCTGACGGCGACGGAGCTGGCGCGGGTCGCGGGCATCACGCCGCAGACCGCGAGCGGCCATCTCGGCCGCATGGCAACGGCCGGCCTCGTCGCGGTCGAGAAGCAGGGCCGGCACCGCTATCACCGGCTCGCCTCGCCCGCCGTCGCGCGGATGATGGAAAGCATCATGCAGGTCGCCTCGGGATTGGACGGCATGCGGCCGGCGCCCGTGACCGGACCGCGCGATGCCGCGCTGCGCGCCGCGCGGACCTGTTACGACCATCTCGCGGGAGGCCTCGGCGTGGCGCTGACCGACGGACTCGTCGCCGGCGGTCACGTGGACCTCGCGGGCGATGCGGGGCTGGTGACCGAAACGGGGATCGCACTGTTCGACCGCCTCGGCATCGATGTCGCGTCGCTTGCGGCCGCGCGTGGCAGGCGCGCCCGCGTTCTCTGCCGACCCTGCCTCGACTGGAGCGAGCGGCGCCCGCATCTCGCCGGCGCGGTCGGCGCGGCGCTCTGCACCCATAGCTTCGAGGAGGGCTGGATCCACCGCGTCGCCGGCACCCGCGCCGTCACGGTCACACCGAAGGGCCAGCGCATTTATCGCGACGTCTTCGGCGTGCGCCGATAGGACATCAGGCGACGGAAATGGGCCAGGCCTCGCGCCTGTACGCGCTGTCCCAGAACATCCATTCATATTGTGCCGCGCGCCGGAAGGCACGCCGCATGGCGTCCCGTTGTGTAGCCGAGGCCTGTTCGGCCGCCCCGTCGCAGAGCGCTGTCGCGGTGTTCACCGCTTCGCCGAAGCCCGGGTCGGCATAGGTGTCGATCCAGGCCTGATAGGGATTGCCGGGCTGCGCAATGCCGGCGATATGGTTGCCGACCTCCCAATAGATCCGGAAGCAGGGCAGCACGGCGGCCGTCAGCTCCGGATAACTTCCCTGCAGCGCGGTGGCGAGCAGGAAGCTGGTATAGCCGAAACAGGTCGGCGACGGCTCGGCCGCCGCGGCTTCCTCGGGGTCGACGCCGAATTTCTGGAAGAACCCGCCGTGCAACGCGCGCTCGACCACGAGCGCCGTTTCCGACGCCTTGGCGTAGAACTGCATGCTGGCGTTGTCCGGCGCCTGCGTCGCCGCCGCCGCGAGCGCCCGCGCATACTGCGTCAGGTAGAGCGCGTCTTGGGTCATGTAGAATTGAAAGCGCTCGGGCGACAGCGTGCCCGCCGCGAGCTCGCGGTTGAACGGCAGATCGAGGATGCGCTGGTACAAGCCGCTCGTTTCGTCCCACGCATGTTCGGTGAATGTCGTCATATCGTCCTCGCATCGCTTCGCCTCCCTCCCCCTTTGCGGAGGAGGGCCGGGGTGGGGGGAACCTTCGAGCTAAACGACGATTGGAAACGGCGAGCAGCTTACCCCCCACCGAATCCTCCCCCGCAAAGGGGGAGGACTTGAAAGGGAACACCGCTAAAACACCAGCAATGCGTCCGCGCATCAACGTCGCATCGACGACGACGCGCGGTTATGATGCGCGGCCATGCCGTCCCACGCCGCCATACGCCTACCCAACGTCCCGACGCTCGCCGTCGGCGTGACGCGCGCGATCTGGGTGACCGCGGACGGCGAGGTCGAAGAGCTCGACCGCCGGGAAGCGGCGCGGCGCGCGCAAGCGGACGCGCATCCGCTGCTCTGCCACGCGCCGGCGGCGGCGCGCCGGCTCGGCATCGATCCCTTTCCCGCGTTGGACCTGCTGGAGCTGTTCGCCTTCGTGCGCCCCGCAACTTTCTGCGTGCCGACGCCGCGCGGCATCGCCGAAGCGCTCGACCTCGATCCGCCGGCGAGCCTCGCCGAGGCGGCGAGCACGCTGCGGCGCGCGGCGACGCGGCTGCTCACCGAGCTGACGGAAGACACCGCGGCGCGCGGCGCGCGGCTGACGGCGCAGGCGATGGCGAATGGCGGCTGGGCCTGGGGCGAGGCGGTGCTCGACGTGCTGGGCGCCGTGCCGGACGACCGCATGCACGCGCCAACCACCGGCCTCGACGTGTGGCGCGAGGTCGCGGAATGGAACGAGCACGCACCCCCTCCGCCACCGGGCAGCGAGTCGGTGAGCCCGGCGGAAGCGCGGCACCGGCTGGCCACGCTGCTCGGCCCGGCCTCCGAGCAGCGGCCGAGCCAGGCCGACTACGCCTCCGCCGCGACGACGGCCTTCCTACCGCGCGAGGCGGTGGGCGAGCCGCGCTTCGTGCTGGCGGAAGCCGGCACCGGCGTCGGCAAGACGCTCGGCTATCTCGCGCCCGCCAGCGTCTGGGCGGAGAAGAACGGCGCGCCGGTCTGGGTCTCCACCTACACCCGCAACCTGCAGCACCAGATCGACCAGGAGCTCGACCGCCTGTTCCCCGACCCCGCGACCAAGGCGAACCGCGTCGTCGTGCGCAAGGGCCGGGAGAACTATCTCTGCCTCTTGAACATGGAGGAAGCCGCGCGCGGCGTCGGCGTGCGCCGGCGCGATGCGATTGCGCTCGGCCTGATGGCGCGCTGGGCGGCGCGATCGCGCGACGGCAGCCTGACCGGCGGCGACTTCCCGGCCTGGCTGGTCGACCTGCTCGGCGGCGGGCGCACGATCGCGCTCAGCGACCACCGCGGCGAATGCATCTATTCCGCTTGCGAGCATTTCAAGCGCTGCTTCATCGAGAAGAACATCCGCAAGGCGCGCCGCGCGGAGATCGTCGTCGCCAACCATGCGCTGGTGATGACGCAGATGGCGCGCGGGCTGATGGAGGAAGGCGGCGGGCCGACGCGCTTCGTCTTCGACGAAGGCCACCACCTGTTCGACGCGGCGGATTCCGCCTTCTCCGCGCATTTCACCGGCAACGAGGCGAGCGAGCTCCGCCGCTGGGTCCGCGGCGCGGAAGGGCGCGGCCGGCGGCGCGGGCGTGGCCTCAAGCTCCGGGTCGAGGACCTGTTGGGCGAAAGCGCTGACGCCGCCGACGCGCTCGACAAGATCATCACCGCCGCGGCCGCGCTGCCCGACGCGGGCTGGCACCAGCGCTGCGCCGACGGACGGCCGAGCGGCCCAACCGAGGCGTTTCTCACCGCGGTCCGAACGCACACCTATGCCCGCACGGCCGACGCGCGCGGGCCTTACGACATCGAGGCCGACACCAACGAGCCGGCGCCGGCGCTGATCGACGCGGCAGGCCGGCTCGAGGGCGCGCTCCACACGCTGGAGCAGGAGATCGGCCGGCTGCGCAACAGCCTGATCCGCCGCCTCGACCAGGAGGCCGACGACCTCGACACGGCGACGCGCATGCGGATCGAGTCCGTCTGCCGCTCGCTGCAGTTCCGCGCGGAGCAGGTTCTGCGGGCGTGGCGCTACATGCTGGAGTCGCTCGCCGGCGACAGGCCGGACGAGTTCATCGACTGGTTCGCGGTCGACCGGATCGACGGGCGCGACTTCGACATCGGCATGCACCGCCACTGGGTCGATCCGACGGTGCCGTTCGCCGGCGTGGTGGCGGCGCCCGCGCATGGCGTGCTCGTCACCTCGGCGACGCTGCGCGACGGCACCGGCGACGCCGAGGCCGACTGGAAGGCGGCGGAAGCGCGTACCGGCGCCTGCCACCTGCCCGCCGCCGTGCGCGCCGCGGTCCCCTCGCCCTTCGCCTATGACAAGCTCACCCGTGTGTTCGTCGTCAACGACGTGCGCAAGGACGACCTGGCGCAAGTCGCCGCGGCCTATCGCGCGCTGTTCCTGGCGGCGGGCGGCGGGGCGCTCGGCCTATTCACCGCGATCAGCCGGCTGCGCGGCGTCTACGACCGCATCGCCGGCGCGCTCGACGAAGCGGGGCTGCAGCTCTACGCCCAGCATATCGACCGCGTGAACCTGCCGACCTTGGTCGACATCTTCCGCGCCGAGGCGGATTCCTGCCTGCTCGGCACCGACGCGGTGCGCGACGGCGTCGACGTGCCGGGCGACAGCCT
>CAZPFL010000240.1:0-6534 GCA_964585785.1 uncultured Rhodospirillaceae bacterium | reverse complement strand
GATCGCCCGAATTGATCTTCGCTTCGTATTCCTGGGCACGGCGGCTCCACATGGTGCGGCGCACGCGGCTCCGTCCCTTCAGGGTCTTGAGGGCCGTCTTCATCTCGTCCTTGGAGGACAGCTTACGGAGACCGGACTCGTCCGCCTTGCCCAGCGGCACCCTCAAGGTCATCCGGTCCTTTTCAAAGCTGATCACGAGAAGCTTGAGGGAGAAGCCCTCGATCTCCTGATCCTCGATACCAGTAACTTTGCCGACCCCATGGGTCGGATACACCACCCAATCATTCTTCTTGAACGTCGCTCGTGCGGTCATTTGTGCTTCTCTAGTCGTTTAAAGTGCATCTTTCGATTTACGGCTCCTGACATTCCCCCACTGAGCGGCGAGACTCGCCAAGCAGCTGGCGGCAACCGGCTACCGCCATGTCAAAAGCCCATCATTTGGACATTGGGATTGAGGCAACCCCCGGAAAGTCCTGTTCTGCTGGGGCGCGTGACGGGCGGCACCGCATTGCCCGGCCCTCGTCCGTCGTGATCTCCCACCATAATCTTATCGTTGTAAATATATCACAAATTTGTCGATTTTCACAGGTCCAGGTTTTCGCGGCCCCTTCGACCCGCAAAACACCGTTGAATCAGCGACTTGGGATAATTTTCTCAGGATTCGCCCGGGTCGGGGCTGAAATATTTATCGAATTTGCCCTGCTCGTCCTTGAACGCGTCCGCATCCGCCGGCGGCTCGCCCTTGCGGGTGATATTCGGCCATTTGCCGGAATATTCCCGGTTCAGCTCGAGCCATTTTTCCGCCTCGCTGTCCGTGTCGGGAATGATCGCCTCGGCCGGGCATTCCGGCTCGCACACGCCGCAATCGATGCATTCGTCAGGATGGATGACCAGCATGTTGGCCCCCACATAGAAACAATCGACGGGACAAACTTCGACGCAATCCTGATACTTGCATTTGATGCAGTTCTCGGTGACCACGTACGTCATTCGGATACTCCTTCCCCTATTCTTATCTTGCGCCAGCGCCCGGTCCGGTCAACGCCCATCGTCCCTTTTGCGTTTTGCGCGATACCGCTCAACGACCCGCCTGCGGGCGGCTCCACTTTCCTGATCTGTGACATACAAAAGACCGGCCACACGACGCAACAGGTTCCCTTCGTAGGGGTGAAGCGTGCCGTCCGCATAAGCCACGTCCCACAGCATTTCCACGATCCCAATCTTCTCCTCATGATTGAGGCGTCGGGAAATTTGCCTTGTAAACGTAAAGTCGTCCACCGCTTGTTCGGTCAAGCGCGTCGCCGTCTCGATCAGCTTTTCGACGGCGTCGGCCGACAGCGAGAAGCGTTGGGTCAGCAGCGTCGCGATCCGGTCCCGTTCCGCCGCGCCGAACTGCCCATCCAGCTGGGCCGCTTCCACCAGGAGCGCCGCGACGGCCCGCTGCAGCTCGTCGCGCCCTCGCTCGGCGCCCGACCCGGCGCCGCCGATATGGCCTTGAAGGATATCTCTGATGTGTTCCAGCATTAATCGGGGCGTAGCATAGACTTGAAGGCCGTAAAATCAACTAATTGCTTTATCCGGCGGGTTGATCCCCGCGGCCTCGCCGGTCCAGGATAGGCCCGCCGGCGCCCCTCACGGAGACCCGCCTTTTGCCGATCAAGCCCTTGCCTTCGGCCGCCCTGCATTACCCGGCGACCCGCCGAAACCGGGAGCCAATCCGGGCGGCGCTCGCCCACATTCTGCCCCCGTCCGGTCTCGTGCTCGAAATCGCCAGCGGGTCGGGGGAGCATGTGGCTTATTTCGCCGCTCACTTCCCGAAGCTGACCTGGCAGCCCTCGGACCTCGACCCGACGCTGATTGCCAGCATCCGGGCCCACGCGGCCGCCAGCGGCGCCGAGAACATCCGCCCGCCGGTGCTGCTCGACGTGCAAGCCTGCCCCTGGTCGGTGACCGCGGCCGACGCGCTGATCGCCATCAACATGATCCATATTGCCCCCTGGGGCGTTTGCCTGGCGCTCGTCGCCGGCGCCGCGAAAATCCTCCCGGCGGGAGGACCGCTGTTCCTCTACGGCCCGTTCAAGCGCGGCGGGCGACACACGGCGCCCAGCAACGAAGCCTTCGACCGCATGCTTCGCCAGCAGAACCCAAGCTGGGGCGTCCGTGATCTGGACGATGTCGCCGCGGTCGCGCTGTCGCACGGCCTCGCCCTCGATGTAGTCATCGAGATGCCAGCCAACAACCTCGGCGTCGTCTTCCGGAAACGCGCGTGACACGCGGCCGCGTCAGTCGAACACTTCGTCCTGCTTGAGCCGGTCGAGCAGGCGGCGATCGCGCTTCGTCGGACGGCCGCTGCCTGGCGACCGGAGACCGGCTGCCGGCGGGCGCGGCGCCGATGGATCGCGCGGCCGCGGCGGGTCGAGATCGGTGTAGAGCGTTTGCGCCTCGCTCGCCGGGCCGCGCCGCACGCCGAGCGCGGCGATCTCGATCACCCGGATATGCGTCCCGAGCGCGAAGGTCAGAACGTCGCCCGGCTGGACGGCGTAATTGGCCTTTTTCACCACCTTGCGATTGACGCGCACATGGCCCGCGCCGATGCATTTCGCCGCCAGCGTCCGGCTCTTAAAGAAGCGCGCGTGCCAAAGCCATTTGTCGATGCGCAGCCGCGCGCCCGACTCCTCCGTCACTTCGCGCCCACCAAAATCTGCAGCGCGGCAAAGGGCGATGCCGGGTCCGCGGCGGCCTTGTCGGGCCGGGTCCGCTGCCGGGCGGTCTTTCCCTTTGGCTTCGGCTTCGTTTTGGTCTCGGTCGTCGCGGCGGGCGGTTTCCCCCGCGTTTTGCCCTTTCGGCCCGGCCGTCGCTTCGGAACGAAAACCGTCGCCGCGCCGCCCTCCGGCGTGCGGGCGCGGAACCCGAGCTGGCCTGCCACCGTGGCGAATGCCGCGCCGCCGCACCCGGCGAGCGCCGACAGCGCCTCGTTCTCGGAAAACGGCCCCTCCCGCGCCTCCTTGTGCAGCCGCGCGGATAGCCGTTCCAGCTGGTCATAGCGTATCGCCATCGGGCCGATGACGGCGTATCCGAGCGCCGCCCAGTATCCCGCCTGGGCCTCGGACGCACGCCGGGATGCCGGCATAGCCTTGCCGTCCCGACAGGCTTCGGAACAAGCGGGCTCGCCACTGTAAACGGTCCACAGCGTCGCCCGCAGCTGGCCCACAGCGGGCCGAAGGAGCGCCGGGAAGAATATCCCTTGCGCGCCGAAACGCAGGCCGAGGGCGCAGAGCGCGGCCCGGTCGCCGCGCGCCATCGAGCCGACGAGGCTACGCACCTGCCGGCGCGGCACCGACCCGAGATTCTCGGAAAGCTGAAAGGCGAGGCCGCGGGCGGGCGCGCCCAACTCGGCCTCCGCCGCCCGGAACAGCGGACCGAGACGCTTGCGCAAATGCCGCTCCAGCCAGCCGGCAAGGCGCGTGCGCACGGCCTCGCGCGAAGGGTTGTCGAGCAGCTCGTTGCGCAGGATCTCGATCTCCGGCGTCAGCAGGCTGCGGCCGCGCACGAGGCGCGCCACTTCCTCACCGCGCCAGGTCAGCCGGCCCCGCCCGGTCAGCAGGAAGCTTCCGTCGTCATCGGCGATCAGGCGGCCGACGCGCCCCGGCATCGCCTGCGCCACCGCCCGCCGCGCCGCCGACACGAAAGGCTGGCCGCGCTCCTCGCTTTCATGCAGGACGAAGGACAGGCCCGCGACCCGGCCGATCTGCTCCCCTTCGACGACCACGTCGTCGGAGGCGGTCACCGCCGACAACAGCTCGCCGCCGTCCTTGCGCCGCCGCTCGCTCAACGCATGGCGCCGGTCGACGAAACGCTGGGTCAGCCGTTCGTGCAGGGCGTCGGAGAGCTTGTCCTCGATTTCGCGCGCGCGCTCCTGCCAGTGCCCCGCATCGTCGAGCCAGTCCGCGCGATGGCTGATGTAGGTCCAGGTCCGGACGTGGGCGATGCGGCTAGTCAGCGTGTCGATGTCACCCGTCGTGACGTCGAGGCGATCGATCTGGCGCGCCACCCAGTCGACCGGGAGACACCCGGTCCCGTCCGCGCCGCCGGTCAGCGCCAGGAAGATGCGCTTAAGCAGCATCGTATGGTGGTCCGGCATGACCTTGCGGAAGTCAGGGATCTGGCAAACATCCCAAAGCAGGCGCACGGCCGCCGGATTGGTGGCCCGGTCGGCGATCTCGGCATCCTGCGCGAGCCGGGCCAGCACCATCTGATCCTCGCCTTCGCGGGCGCGGATCAGCTCGGGCCGCGGCGCCGGCCGGTCGAGGCTCTTCAGCAATGCGCGAGCGGACGACATATCGAGGTCGCGGTTGCGCCAGAAGATCCGGTTGACCACGTCGAAGCGATGCGACTCGACCGCCTCGATCGTCTCTTCGGCAAGCGGCGGCATATCATTCGTCGTGCCGAAGGTGCCGTCGTTCATATGCCGGCCGGCGCGCCCTGCGATCTGCCCGATCTCGGCGCGCGTGAGCGGACGCGGCCGGCGGCCGTCGAACTTCCGCAAGCCCGCGAAGGCGACGTGATCGATGTCCATGTTGAGGCCCATGCCGATCGCGTCGGTCGCCACCATGTAGTCAACCTCGCCCGCCTGGTACATCGCGACCTGGGCGTTGCGCGTGCGCGGGCTGAGCGCCCCCAGCACGACCGCCGTGCCGCCGCGCTGGCGGCGGGTCATCTCGGCCAGCGCGTAGACCTCGTCGACCGAGAAGGCGACGATGGCGCTGCGGCGCGGCAATCGGGTCAGCTTACGGGGACCGATGTAGCGGAGCGTAGACAGGCGCTGGCGCGTCTCGATCGAAACGCCGGGCACGAGATGCTGGATCAGGCCGCGCACGGTGTCCGAGCCGAGGAACATCGTTTCCTCGCGCCCACGCGCGTGCAGCAGCCGGTCGGTGAAGATATGGCCGCGCTCGGCGTCGGCGCAGAGCTGGACCTCGTCGACGGCGAGAAAATCCACCTGCATGTCGACGGGCATCGATTCGACGGTGCAGACGAACCAGCGCGGGCTGGGGGGGACTATCTTTTCTTCGCCGGTGATCAGCGCCACCGAGCGGGCGCCTTTGGCCGCGACGATGCGGTCGTAATTCTCCCGGGCGAGCAGCCGCAGGGGAAACCCGATCATTCCACTAGCGTGACCCAGCATGCGGTCGATCGCAAGATGGGTTTTGCCGGTGTTGGTCGGACCCAGGACGGCCCGTATGCGGCCCGGCGCGAAACTCGACATGGCTTTCATTTAGATGGCATTCCGCCCGCCCATGGCAAGTGAAAAGGCGGCGCCGAGGGCGCGCACCGCCGCCACCGCCGGCCCTCAGCGGCCCTCGACCAGGGGCACGAAGGCGACCGGTAGCGTTCCGGCCTCGGTGACGCCGCCCGCCGCATCCTTCTCGATCAGCGTCAGGCTCTGGGTCGAACCGGGGCGGCCCAGCGGCACCACCATGCGGCCGCCGGGGCCCAGCTGCTCGACCAGCCGCTCGGGAAGCCGGGGCGCCGCCGCCGTCACGATAATAGCGTCGAACGGCGCCTGCTCCGGCCAGCCGAGCCAGCCGTCGCCGATCCGCAGATCGACATTCGCGTAGCCGAGCCGCTTGAGGCGCTCGGCGGCGGCCTCACCCAACGGGGCGACCACCTCGACCGAGTAGACCCAGGCGGCCAGCTCAGCCAGGATCGCCGTCTGGTAGCCGCAGCCGGTGCCGATCTCGAGCACGCGCGCGGCCGGCGTGAGCGCCAGCATATCGGTCATCAGGGCGACGATGAAAGGCTGCGAGATCGTCTGCCCGTGCCCAATGGGAAGCGGACGGTTCACATAGGCGAGCTCCCGCACCTCGGACGGCACGAAGGCCTCGCGCGGCACCTTCCGCAGCGCCGCGATCACCTGCGGATCGAGCGTATCCTTGCCGATATAGTCGCCGGCAAAACGCATCTCCGAAACGATCTCGTCGATCAGCTGCTCGCGCGCCTCGGCGAGATTGACCTGCTTTTTCGCCATGATTCCTGCCCCTCCCCGGGCGCGCCGGGTCTTGCACCCCGCGCGCTCGACACACATATAGGCGCCGGGTAGGGATACGACGAGAGGTAAGCGGATCATGGCGAAATCTGCAGCAAAGGAAAAATCGACCAAGTCCGGCGGCGGGCCCGAGACGATGCAGTTCCAGGCGGAGGTCAGCCGGCTGCTCGATATCGTGGCGCATTCGCTATACAGCGACCGGGAGATCTTCCTCCGCGAGCTGGTCTCGAACGCCTCGGACGCCTGCGACCGGCTGCGCTATGCGGCGCTGACCGACCCTGCGCTGGCCAAGGACGATGGCGACTACCGCATCGAGATCAAGCCGGACAAGGACGCGAAGACGCTCAGCGTGATCGACAACGGCATCGGCATGGATCACGACGAGCTGGTGGGTAACCTCGGCACGATCGCCCGGTCTGGCACGGCCACCTTCATCGACACACTGTCCGGCGACAACAGCAAGGATGTCAGCCTGATCGGCCAGTTCG
>CAZPFL010000239.1:3113-6584 GCA_964585785.1 uncultured Rhodospirillaceae bacterium | reverse complement strand
GAGAAGGTGCACGCCTGGAACAGCTTCGAGGTGCTGGCCTTCCGCACGGGCAACCCGGACAACCCGGTCAACGCGATCCCGCCGCGCGCGCGGGCGACCTGCCAGATCCGCTACACGGTCGGGGTCGACCCGTCCAAGTTCATCGACATCCTGCGCAGGCATCTCGATGAACACGGCTTTCCGATGGTCAAGCTGACCCAGGCGCGCGCGACCTTCGCCAACGCGACCCGGCTCGATCCGGAGCATCCCTGGGCGAAGTTCTGCGATAAGTCGCTGGCGCGCTCGACCAACAAGAAGACGGCGGTGCTGCCGAGCCTCGGCGGCACCCTGCCCAACGACATCTTCGCCGACGACCTGGGCCTGCCGACGATCTGGGTGCCGCACTCCTACACCGCCTGCAACCAGCACGCGCCGAACGAGCACATGCTGGTGCCGGTCGCGCGCGAGGCGCTGCGCCTCATGGCCGGCCTGTTCTGGGACCTGGGCGAGCCGGGCACGCCGAAACACTCCTGAGACGAAAGGGCCGAAAGATGGCGCGTATCGCAGTCGGCGGCATGCAGCATGAAACCAATACCTTCATGCCGACCGTCACGGACTTCGACTATTTCTGCGAGCGCCGCGACCGGCCGCCGCTAGCGCGCGGGCCGGAGGTGCTGGAGTGGCTGAAGGGCAGCAGCTTCGGTCTGTCCGGCTTCATGGACGCCATCGATAAAAGCCACGAGCTTGTCCCGCTGGTCTGGGCCGGCGGCGGCGCGGGCGGCATGGTGACGGACGAGGCCTTCGAGCGCATCGCGGGTGAGATCGTCGGCTCGCTGTCGCAGCAGATGCCGGTGGACGCGGTCTATCTCGACCAGCATGGCGCCATGGTGACGCAGCGGTTCCAGGACGCCGACGGCGAGCTGCTGCGCCGGGTGCGCGACTGCGTCGGCCCTGACGTACCGATCGTCGCCAGCCTCGACTACCACGCCAACATCTCGCCCGAGATGGTGGAGAATGCGGACGCGCTGGTCTCCTACCGTACCTACCCGCATGTCGACCGCTGGGAGACCGGCCAGCGCGCGGCGCGCTGCGTGCAGCTCATGCTCGAGCGCGGGCGGCCGGCGGGGCGCGCCTTCCGGCATCTCTCCTTCGTCGTGCCCTCGCACCAGCAGCCGAGCGGGATGGAGCCGACGAAAAGCTTCATCGAGATGTGCGAGGCGGGGGAGACGGGCGACGTGTTCAACCTCTCCTATCTCGGCGGCTTCCGGCTTTCGGACATCTACTATTGCGGCGTCTCCGTCGTCGCCAGCGCCTGGACGCATGAGGCGGCGGAAGCGGCGGTCGACAAGGTCGCGGCGGAGATCCTGCGCCGCGAGGGCGACTTTGCCGAGCCGATGTACGAGCCCGACGATTGCGCGGCCCGGGCGATGGCGATCGCGTCGAAAGCGTCGAAGCCGGTGCTGATCTGCGATCCGCAGGACAATCCGGGCGGCGGCGGCAGCGGTGACACGACCGGCATGCTGGCCGCGCTGGTCAAGGCGAACGCGCAGGGCACCGTGGTCGGCACGATGCACGACCCGGCGACCGCGGCGGCGGCCCATAAGGCGGGGCTCGGCGCGGAGATCACGCTCGACGTCGGCGGTAAGGCGGCGATCCCCGGCAACGTGCCCTTCCACGGGACGTTCAAGGTGACCGCGCTCGGCGACGGCAAGATGAAGACGACTGGACCCGTCATCGGTGGCCGCACCATCGAGCTTGGCCCGATGGCGCTGCTCACCACGGGCGGCGTCAGCGTCATCGTCACCACCAAGCGGGTGCAGGCCCACGACCAGGCGATGTTCCGCCACCTCGGCGTCGAGCCGGCGGCGCAGAAGATCCTCGGCCTCAAGAGCGCGGTGCATTTCCGCGGCGACTTCGAGCCGATCGCGGAGAAGGTGCTCGTGATCAAGGCGCCCGGCGGCTGCCCCGCCGACGCACGCGAGCTGCCCTACCGCAACCTCAAGCCCGGCACCCGCCTCGGCCCGAAAGGCCCGCCCGTCGCGCCGCTGACGAATCGGTGACGGCGCGCCCGCCGATTCCCCCCTTGCCTTAATTCGTGCATATCGGGACGATAGGGTGCGTGTCGATTCCGGGGACGGCGCGTTGAGAGCGGGGGGCGTGATGCAGCACGACCGCAGGTGTTTTCTTTCGGGCATGGCGGCCACCGCGCTGTGCGCCGGACTGCCGGCCTGCACCTCGGTCAACCGCGCGACCGGGCGGTCGAGCTTCACCGGCCTCTATTCCGCGGAAGACGACGTCAAGCTTGGGCGCGAAGAGCACGCGAAGATCGTCAAGGAATTCGGCGGCGAGTACGAGAACCGCAAGCTGCAAGGCTATGTCGACGGGATCGGCAAGACGCTGTCGCGCTTCACCGAATACCAGCAGTTTCCCTACAAGTTCACGATCCTCAACACCTCGATCGTCAATGCCTTCGCGCTGCCGGGCGGGCTCGTCTACGTGACGCGCGGCCTGCTGGTCCTGGCGAGCAACGAAGCGGAGCTGGCCGGCGTCGTTGCGCATGAGATCGGCCACGTCAACGCGCGCCACACCGCCGAGCGTCTGGCGGCGGTCCAGGTGTCGCAGCTCGGGCTTCTGGCGGGCGCGATCGGCGCGGCCGCCCTCGGCCTGCCGCAGGAAGTCATGCAGGTGGGGCAGTCGGTCGCCGCCATGTCGATCCAGGCCTACTCGCGCTCGCAGGAGCTCGAAGCGGACACGCTCGGCATCCGCTACATGAGCCGCGCCGGCTATGACCCGCAAGGCATGGTGACGTTCCTCAGCACGCTGCGCCAGCAGAGCATCATCGAGGCCGAGATGCAGGGGCTGCCGCCGGGATCGGTGGACGAATACAACGTCATGGCGACGCATCCGCGCACGATCGAGCGTGTCCACCAGGCGATGCAGGAAGCCGCCGCCGCCCGGCCCGCCAAGCCCCGCGTCGGGCGCGAGGCCTATCTCGACAATATCGACGGCATGCTGTTCGGCGACGACCCGCGGCAGGGAATCGTGCGCGGCCGCCTGTTCCAGCATCCGGTGCTGCGCTTCCAGTTCCGCGTGCCCGAAGGCTTCCGGCTGGTCAACGGCGACGCGCAGATCACGGCGAAGAACAACAAGGGCGCGGCCATCCTGTTCGACACGGCGCCGATCAAGGCGAGCCGGACCATGGCCGCTTACCTGCAGCAGGAGTGGGCGTCGAAAACGCCGCTCCGCGATGTCGAGACGCTTACCGTGAACGGGCTCGAGGCGGCGACCGGCTGGGTGCGCGGCCGAAGCCAGCAGGGCGCCACGGTCGATCTGCGCGGCGTGGCGATCCGGCGCGACGCGCGGTCGGTCTACCGCTTCCTCTTCCTGTCGCCGGCGAGCGAGACCCAGCAGCTGTCGCGCCCGTTCCGCGAGACGACCTACAGCTTCCGCGTGCTGACGCGCGAGGAAGCCGCCCGCATTCACGCGCTCCGC
>CAZPFL010000239.1:0-3013 GCA_964585785.1 uncultured Rhodospirillaceae bacterium | reverse complement strand
TGCTCGATGGTCGAGAGATGGCCGCAATCCTCGACCACGGCGAGGCGCGAGCCGGGGATGCCGGCGGCAATCTCCTCGCTCGCCGCGAGCGGGGTGCCCTGGTCCTCCCGCCCGCAGATCACCAGGGTCGGCACGCGGATCTCGTGCAACATGGGGCGGCTGTCGCGTCGGTTCATGATTGCGGTCATCTGCTGGACGAAGATCTGCGGCCCGATCTCGTCGCACATGGCGTTGGCGATGCCGACGATCGCCGGGTCCTGCAACCGCTGCGGCGACAGGAAGATCGGCATGGTGTTGCGTTTGACCGCCTCGAAGTCGCCCTTCTCGGCGAGCGCGATCATCTCCTTGCGGATCGCGGTGCGCTCCGGCGTGTCGTTGTAGGCGGCGGTGTCGAGCAACGCCAGCTTGATCACCCGCTCCGGCGCGAGCCGCATCATCTCGAACGCCATGTAACCGCCCATCGACAGCCCGGCATAGGCGAAGCGCGGCGGCGCGCCGTCGAGCATGCGCTGTGCCATGTTGACGAGCGAGGTGTCCAGCCGGGTATCGACGATGTCGATATCGGCGATGTCGGCGAGGTGCGTCGTCTGGTGCTCCCAGAGCAGCGGGGTGTTCATCAGCCCCGGCCCGAGGATGAGGGGTATGCGCTCGGCCATGATGGATTTCCATCCTCCGTTCGTCCGGCGCGCCGCCCTTGGGGCGCCGGTTGCCGTTCATGTAACTTGTGTGCGAATAGAGATGTCAACAAGGCGCTCGCGCCGCCCCCGATCGATCCTGGAGAACACCGGCATGACGACCCTTAAAGACCTAATCGCCCAACGCTTTGGCATCGAAATCGACCGCGGCGGAAAGATGCCCGCCGAAGGCACGGTGGCGCAGATCCTGGGGCATGGCTCCCAGCGCCATTACACCGACCGGCCGGTGACCGATGACCTGCTGGGCGTGCTGCTGGCCTGCGCCCAGTCGGCGCCGACCAAGTCCGACCTGCAGCAGTATTCCATCGTGGTCGTGAAGGACGCGGCGGTGCGCGAAGCCCTGGTCGGGCTCGGCAGCGGCATGGACTGGGCGCCCAAGGCGCCGGTCTTCATGGTCTTCTGCGCCGACCTGCGCCGCATCCGCCGGCTGGCCGAGATCCGCGGCCATGACTACGAGAACGATAATCTCGACACCTTCATGAATGGCGTCGTCGATGCCGCGCTCGCCATGCAGAGCTTCATCACCGCGGCGGAATCGGTCGGCCTCGGAACCTGCCCGATCAGCCAGATCCGCAACAAGATCGACCGCGCCTGCGAGATCCTGGGCCTGCCGGACGGCGTCTTCCCGATTGCCGGGCTCGCGGTCGGCTGGCCGAAATTCGAGAAGCCGCTGATCTCCCTGCGGCTGCCGCCGTCGGTCGTAGTCCACACCGACCGCTACGACGACAGCCAGCTCGAGAAGGAGGTCGAAGCCTATGACCGGCGGCGCCACGCCCATCGCCCGATCCCGCCGGCGAAGCAGCGCCACACCGCCAAATACGGCGCGGTCGACTACTGCCCCTGGTCGGAGCAGGTGACCCGGCAGCTCTCCCTGCCCGAGCGGGCCGGCTTCAAGGCCTATCTCAACAAGCACGGCATGGAGGTCGCCTGAGGGCGGGCTGGACCGCCGCGCAGGAGACCGCTAAGAGAGGGCCGCTGGAATGATGCGACAAAGAAGCCCGCGATGACCGACAAGATGCTGTTCGAGGTCGATCCGCCGATCGGCATGATGATCTTCAACAACCCGGCCCGGCACAACGCCGTGTCGTCGGATATGTGGGCGCGGGCGGCCGAGATCATGCAGCGCTTTTCCGAGGACCCGGCGGTCCGCGTCGTCGTGGTGACCGGTGCCGGCGGCAAGGCCTTCGTGTCCGGCGCGGACATCTCCAAGTTCGAGGATGAGCGCGCCAATGCGGCGGCCGAAGAGGCCTATCACGCCAACACCTCGGCCGCGCGCGACAAGCTGGTCAACTGCCCCAAGCCGACGATCGCCAAGATCCGCGGCTACTGCATCGGCGGCGGGGTGGCGACCGCGCTCGGCTGCGACATCCGCATCTGCTCGGACAATTCGCGCTTCGCGGTGCCGGCGGCCAAGCTCGGCGTCGGCTACGACTATGACGGCATCCGCCGCCTTATCGATGTGGTCGGCCCGTCCTTCGCCAAGGAGATATTCTTCACCGCCCGGCAGTTCTCGGCCCAGGAGGCGAAGGACATGGGCCTTGTCGACCGCGTCGTGCCCGCGGCGGCGCTCGACGACTATGTGCGCGACTACGCGCTGACCATCGCCGGCAACGCGCCCATGACCATGCATGCGGCCAAGACCAGCATCCTCGAGGCGCTGAAGGACCCGGCGGACCGCGACCTCGCGCTGTGCGAGCGGCAGGTCGATGCGTGCCATGACAGCCAGGACTATCTCGAGGGCCGCAAGGCTTTCATGGAGAAACGCAAGCCGAAGTTCATCGGGCGCTAAACGAAGACTTTCCTGCGACTCCGCGGCGAGTCGCATTCCCATCCGGCCGCGCGTATCATCGCGGCCAACTCGTTCGGATCGTTGAGAAAACCCGCGAAGCGGGGCGGAGGACGTTAACCATGGCCGAAGACCTGACAAACCTCGAAGGGCTGTTGAAGGAGCTCGATGCCCGGCGCGCAAAGGCGCGCGGCATGGGCGGCCCCGAGAAGCTGGAGCGCCGCCGCAAGGCCGGCATGATGAACGCGCGCGAGCGGATCGACTACCTCGCGGACAAGGGCAGCTTCATCGAGACCGGCCTGCTTGGCGTCTCGGGCGTCTATCCGCAGGACCGGGAGAAGACCCCGGCGGACGGCAAGATCACGGGCTTCGGCAAGATCGGCGGCCGCGACGTGGCGATCGCGGTCAACGATTTTACGGTGATGGGCTCGTCCACCAGTGCGACCAACAGCAAGAAGGTCGGCCACATCCGCCGCATCGGCACCGACCGCGGCATGCCCTGCGTCTATATCGGCGAGTCGACCGGCGCGCG
>CAZPFL010000238.1:0-6615 GCA_964585785.1 uncultured Rhodospirillaceae bacterium | reverse complement strand
GTCGAGATGTCGCAGATCACGCCGCCGGTCGGCTTCAACCTGTTCGTCATCCAGGGCTTGACGGGCAAGCCGCTGGGCGAAATCGCGGTCATGACGCTGCCCTACCTGTTGGTCATGGTGATCTTCACCGCGCTGCTGGCGGTTTACCCGGGCATCGTCTCCTTCCTCCCGAACCTGCTCCTCGGCAGATAGGGAGCGCCGCTACTTGACGGCGCCGCCCGTGATGCCGGCGATGAAGCGGTCGAGGAAGAAGTTGTACGCGATCGCCACGGGCACGCTGGCGATCAGCGCGGCCCCCATCAGCTCACCCCAATAATAGATGTCGCCGCGGATCAGGTCGGTCGCCACGCCGAGGGTGACCGGCTTCTGCGCCGAGGAGGAGATGAAGGTGAGCGCGTAGACGAACTCCTGCATCGTCAGGGTGAAGGCAAAGATGACGACGGTGAGGATGCCGGGCAGCGAGAGCGGCAGCACGATCTTCACGAAAGTGCCGAACAGGCTGCAGCCATCCACGATCGCCGCCTCCTCGATCTCGCGTGGCATCGACTTGAAGAATCCCATCATGAGCCAAGTGCAGAAGGGGATCGTGAAGGTCGGATAGACGACGATCAGCGCCCACAGCGAGTCCTGCAGCCCGAGCACGGTGACCACGCGCGACAGCGGCAGGAAGAGCAGGGTCGGCGGCACCAGATAGGTCAGGAAGATGCCAATGCCGAGCGCCTCGGCGTTGCGGCCCGCCATCCGCGCCAGGCTGTAACCCGCCGGCAGCGAGACCACCAGCGTGATGGCGCAGACGCAAACGCCGATTACCGCCGAGTTAATCAGCCACTGCAGAAACAGCGTCTTCTGGAACAGATACTCGATATGACTGAGCGTCGGCTCGGCGTTGAACCAGTAGGGGATCGACTGCAGATTGTACAGGTCGCCGTCCGTCTTGAAGGTCGTGATGAGCATCCAATAGAACGGAAAGGCGGCGAAGACGACCAGCACGGTGACTGCCGTGTAAAACCCGGTTTCGCTTGCGACCTTTTTTGCGATTGCTTGCATGTCAGACCTCGTGCCGGCGCATGGCCCGCAACAGGAAGATGCAGGCGATCAACAGGAAGGGGAACAGGAAGAGACAGATCACCGCCCCGTGCGAGACGTCGCCGGACAGGATGCCGACCTGGAAGGCCAGCGAGCCGAGCACGTGGGTGCTGTTGATCGGGCCGCCCTTGGTCAGCAGGTAGACGACGCTCAGATCGGTGAAGGTGAACACCGTGCCGAAGATCACCGCGATCAGCATGATCGGCGCGATCATCGGGACGATGATCTGATAGTTCCGCCGCCAGAAGCCGGCGCCGTCGATCGTCGCCGCATCGAGCACATCCTTCGGCACCGATGTCAGTCCCGCCAGGAACAGCACGACCGCGAAGGGAAAGAGCCGCCAGGCATGCACGGTGATCACCGCGATCATCGCCAGGTCCGGCTGTCCGAGCCATTGCGGCCAGTGACCGGCCTGGATAAGGCCCATCGCCTGCAGCGTCCAGTTGATGACGCTGTACAGCGAGTCGAACATCCATTGCCAGGCGAGCGTCGCCAGCGACACCGGGACCGCCCATGGCAGGATCACGAGACCGCGGGCGAGCCGGCGGCCCGGGAAATCCCGCATCAGGAGCAGCGCCGCGAACTTGCCCAGCACCAGCGCGACGACCTGCGCGGAGATCGTGAACACGAAGGTATTGATCAGCGTCCGCCGGAAGATCTCGCTCTGCATGACGCTGTAGAAATTCTTCAGGCCGACGAAAGCGTAGCTCGGATTGAAGATCGTATACGCGCTCACGCTGTAGTAGACCGCGAGCAGGAAGGGTATCGCGACCAGGGCGCCGACATAAATAATGGCCGGTGCGATGAAGATCGGGCCCAGAACCGCCTTGCTGTCCAAGTGGAAGTGCTTCTTCTTGGCGAGCGGCGGTCTTGCGGTAATGGCAACCATCACTGTTTCCCTACGTCAATGCCGGTTTACTTGCCGGCCGTCCTGATCGAAATAGCGCAGCGCGCTGCGGCGGATGGCGAAGGGATGCGCTTCGCCCTGACGCACGCCGTAGAGCTGGAGATGCGCCGGCAGCTTGGCCGTCACCTCAGAGTCAGCCACGCCGTCGAGCGAGCCGTACAGCACGCGCTCCGAGCCGAGATATTCGACCCGCTGAACGCGGAACGGATATTCGACGGTGTCGTCGTTCTCGAACATCTCTTCGGGCAGAAAATGCTCCGGCCGGAAGCCGAGCGTCCCGCCGTTGTGCTTGATCAGATTCATCGGCGGCGTGCCGAGGAAGGTCGCGACGAAGGTGTCGGCGGGATCGTCGTAGATCGCCGCAGGCGTTCCCACCTGGCGAACCTTGCCGTGATCGATCACGGCGATGCGGTCCCCCATGCCCATCGCTTCGATCTGGTCGTGGGTTACGTAGATCGTCGTCGTGTTGACGCGCTGCTGGAACTGCTTGAGCTCGTTGCGCGCCATCGTGCGCAGCTTGGCGTCGAGGTTCGACAGCGGCTCGTCGAGCAGAAAGACCGTCGGATCGCGGACGAGCGCGCGCGCCAGCGCAACGCGCTGCCGCTCGCCGCCGGAGAGCTGGCGCGGCTTGCGATCCAGCAGGCGGGTTAGTCCGAGCAGCTCGGACGCCCAGGCCACCTTCTCGCCAATCTCGGCCTTTGGCGTGCCCTGGGTCTTCAGCGGAAAGGCGATGTTGCTCCGCACAGTGAAATGCGGATAGAGGCCATAGCTCTGGAACACCATGGCGACGCCCCGGGCGCGCGGCGGCACCTCGTTCACCACCTCGCCCTGGATCATGATCTGCCCGGAAGACGGCGCCTCCAGGCCTGCGATCATCCGGAGAAAGGTCGTTTTACCGCAGCCGGACGGGCCGAGCAGCACCATGAACTCACCGTCCCTGATGGTGAGGCTGATGCCGTTCACGGCGCCGACGCCGCCAAATTCCTTCATCACGTTGTTGGTCGAAACTTCAGACATGAAGCGTTTCCTCAGTTTGCGGGCGGCTCGCCCGGGTTGCCGCGGCATGCCGGCGGGCCAGACCCGCCGCCCGCGCCATTATGGTTGCGCGCCCCGCCCGAGCCCGCCCGGAAATCGATCCGGGTGTGGAGCGGGTCGGAGAAGCGTTTGCCAACGCCAGGCATGAACAATTGCCGTTCGGTCTTGAGTGTGACAGGAGACCGAACCTCATGCGTTGGCCGCCTGCATGACTTCGAGAATTACCGACGGATGCGGCCGCCGATCGCCCGGCGCCGTCCGTATCGGTCGTGTTGCTACTGCGTGTGGCCGTCCTGCGCAGAGCGCGCCGGTCGCCGGGCGGCATGCCGCCGCCACGGCGACGCCTGCGCTCCCAGGAACGCATAGACGTGAATTACCGGATCGAATCCGGTGTCCTCCCTTGTTCGGCATTTTTGTGCCTTCGTCTTTGTAACGTTTTATTTTTTTGTAACGTCTTTTTGTCCGGCACCTCCCGGCGTCGCCGGCCGGTCTTGGCGACCGGCGGCGGCGTCGAGGGCAACCGTTACGAAACCCACTTCTTGTAGACTTGCTCGCACTCCTTATGGGCCCATTTGACCGCTTCCTCGGCGGTCATCTGTCCCGTTGCGGCCTTCGCCATCATGTCGGGGAGAATGAAATTCGCCGCGACCTCGTCAGAGGCCGGGCCGGCCGGTCCCGGATAACCGAACACCGCGTGCCACTCGTTCGCCGTCTCGAGGACCTTGAGCTTGTCCGCCGGATGCGACGTCGGGTCGTTCGACAAGATCGGCATCGGCTTCGGCACGATATGGTCGTAGAGCGGGTGGTTGTAACCGGTGCTCGCCTTGAAGGCGTGGACCCAGTTGTCCGCATAATCGAGCAGGAACTGTGTCGCCTCGTCCTTGTTCTTGGCGAACTTCCAGATGATGTAGGAGTTCGGCGCACCGGCCGCGAGCCGACGCACCGGACCAGCCGGCGTCTTCCACAGGTAGATATTGTCGGCCAGCTTCGGGTTCGACTTCTGCGTCGAGCGATAGGCCGAGATCGGATTGTGGATCCACGACCCGCGGCCCGAGCCGATGAAGCGGTTGTTGCCCGCGTCGTCCCAGGACAGGACTTCCGGATCCATCGCTTCCTTGTACAGCGCCGTCACGAACTTGACGGCTTCCAGCGTCTCCTTCGAGTTGAGCACGACATGCTTGCCGGTCTTGTCCGTGACCGCGGCGCCGTAGCTCCACAGGATACTGCGATAGGAATTGTTCGGGTCGTTGCTGTGCGCGAGACCGATACCGACCGGGTGGCCCTTCGCCTTCAGCTTGGCGCCGCCCTTACGGATGTCTTCCCAGGTATCCGGCTTCATCCCGATCTCGTCCCACAGATCCTTGCGGTAGAGGCCCGGGAAGCGGATGTAGTAGTCGGGGAAGGCGTTCCATTTGCCGGTGTCGTAGTCGAAAGCGATCTGCTTGCCGATCGGCTGCACCGCGCCGTATTTCTTCTCGACCTTCTTGACCACATCGGTCATGTCGTGAAGGTTCTTGGCATAGAGATGCGGTCCGCCCGAGCCGTTGAAGCCGAAGATGTCGTGCCCGGACTGGGCGGCGATCTCGGCCGCGGCGCGCGCCGGCAGCTCCAGATGGGGAATGTGGTCTATCGTGACGTGGACACCGTTCTTCTCGCCCCACTCCTTGCAGAAGCCGTCCAGCCAGGTGTCAAAGGCCGGAACGAAGTGGCTCCACTGGATGATCTTCAGCGACTTCGAAGCCGCGTAAGAACGAGCCACGAACGGGGACGATAAGGTTGCTCCTAAACCAGCGGCGCCGAGCGCTACCGCGCCGGTCCGCTCGAGAAAATTTCGCCGTGTTATGTCGGCCGAGGATTTCTTTTGTTTTTTTCCTCGCGGGCGCGGTAGTCCTCCCTTGCGCATACTTGTTCCTCCCTTTTGTGTCTAGAGGTAACAATTTCCTCTTGTTTTCCCTCATGCCTCTGTGGCGAGGGGGGAAAAAATCATAGGATTTTAAAAACAGGGTGGCAAGGGTGCGTCGGGCAACAACTACAGTTAGATAGGACAGCCTTTCTGCACTTCTTGCGGCATCTATGTTGACGTATTGCGCGTAACGAAAGTAGCAGGCGCGTCAAAGCATTCCGGCTCGAATCGGGAACTCGGACACACCGCGCGCGGAAAGTCGCATGCGCGGTTTTGACGCATCACCGCGCCGCTTCCCGAAAACCGTCGTGCTCAGCAAATGCGTGGCAGTTGCTCGCCGCTCAGCATGTCGACGGCGCGGCTGACGCCGAGCGCGCCGCGGATCGAGACCTGACCCGCAGGTCCTTCGCCGACCGCACCGATGATGGCGGCGCCGCCGGACACCGGATGCTCGCGCAGGACCGCAAGCGCCAGTTCCGTCGCCTCCGGCGGCACGAAGGCAATAAAGCGGCCTTCATTGGCGACATGCAGCGGGTCGAGGCCGAACAGCTCGCAGGCGGCGGCGACCTCGTCGCGCACCGGAATCGCGGCCTCGTCCAGCGCGATGGAGAGGCCCGCCGCCTCGGCGATCTCGACCGCCGCGCTCGCCAGCCCGCCGCGGGTCAGGTCACGCAGGCAATGCACGGCGACGCCCGCGTCGATCAGCGCCAGTACCGGCGCGGCGACGGGGGCGCAGTCGCTCTCGATCACGGTCTCGAAGCCGAAGCCTTCCCGCGCCGCCAGCACCGCCATGCCGTGCCGGCCGATGTCGCCGCTCAGGATGACGGCGTCGCCGGTCCGCACGCTCGCGGGGCCGACCAGCGCGGGCGCCACGACCCCGCCGACGCCGGCGGTGTTGACGAACAGGCCGTCCGCCTTGCCGCGGTCGACCACCTTGGTGTCACCGGTGACCAGCCGCACGCCGGCCGCCGCCGCCGCATCGCGCATCGAGGCGACGACCCGGCGCAGCGTGGCGAGCGGCAGCCCCTCCTCCAGGATCAGCCCGACGCTGAGATAGAGCGGCAGCGCGCCGCACATGGCGAGGTCGTTGACCGTGCCGTTCACCGCGAGCGTGCCGATGTCGCCGCCCGGAAAAACCAGCGGCTGCACGACGTAGGAGTCCGTGGTGAAGGCGACCGGCCCATCGACCGCGAACACCGCCCCGTCGTGGCGGCGCTCCAGCTCCGCGTCACCGAAGGCCGGCCGGATGATCGTGTCGATCAGCCGCGCCATGGCGCGCCCGCCGCCGCCATGGGCGAGCTGCACGGTCTCCGCCGCGCCCGCCGGCGCCGGGCAGTCGAGCGCGAAGCCGTCATCCTTGTCCGTCATCGCTCGGCCTTCGCCGCGGCCGCGCCGCGATACCGGTAATAGGCGGCGCAGGCGCCTTCCGACGAGACCATTGTGACGCCGAGCGGGTGTTCCGGCGTGCAGCGCGTCCCGAAGGCGGGGCAGTCGGTCGGCTTGCACTCGCCGCGCAACACCAGGCCGCTGATGCACTCGCCCGCCGCCTCGCCCTCGACGGTGACCGCGCCGAAGCGGCGCTCCGCGTCGAAGCCGGCATAGGCGCGGGCGAGGCCGAGCCCGCTCTCGGCGATGTCGCCGATGCCGCGCCAGCGCCGCGGGATGACCCGGAACACCTCGCGCA
>CAZPFL010000237.1:0-6655 GCA_964585785.1 uncultured Rhodospirillaceae bacterium | reverse complement strand
CCGAGCCAGTCGGAGCCCTTCACCGTGTCGTACATGTGCCAGCGCCAGTCGTCCGGCCCCATATTGCCGAGTGCGGCCGAGATGCCGCCCTGAGCGGCCACCGTATGACTGCGCGTCGGGAACACCTTGGTGACGCAGGCCGTCTTGAGGCCAGCTTCGGCGAGCCCCACGGTCGCGCGCAGACCCGCCCCGCCCGCGCCTACCACGACCACGTCGTAGTCGTGATCGATGATGGTATATGCATTGGGCATTGCCGTTATATCTCCGTAGCTTGGCTGGCTTAGAAAGCGACTTTGAGGACCGCGAACGCCGCCGTGACGGCAAGCGCGAAGCTGGCCAGCTTGACGCCGATGATGCAGCCGAGCTTCGCCGCCTCGCCGTGCACGTAGTCCTCGATGATCACCTGCAGGCCAAGCTGAAGGTGATAAAAGGTCGCGGCGATCAGCAGCAGCATCAGGATCGCGGAAAGCGGCGATGCGAGCCACGCCCTGACATGCGCGTAATCGGCGCCGGTGAGATAGATGACCGACACCACGAACCACACGGTCAGCGGCACGAGCGCGATGGCGGTGAGCCGTTGCATCCACCAGTGCTGCGTGCCGCTCTTGGCGGCGCCGAGTCCCCTGACGCGGGCGATTGGCGTGCGCATGCTCATCCCAACGCTCCCGCGGCCATATAGCCGCCGATCCAAACGGCCAAGGTCCCCGCGAGCGACACGGCGACCACCGCATACGCGGAGGCCTGCGCCGACGGCAGCTCGAGCCCGAGGCCAACGTCCCAGAACAGATGACGAATGCCGTTCGAGAAATGATACAGCAGCGACCACGTCCAGCCGAACAACAGCAACCGCCCGAACCAGGATGCCAGGAAGCCGTTCACCGCGGCGAACGCGTCGGCACCCCCGGCCAGCGCGAGCAGCCAGCAAACCAACATCAGTGCGCCGACGGCCAAGGCGATCCCGGTGGCCCGGTGCGTAATCGACAGCAGCATCGTCCATTGCCAACGGTAAATCTGCAGGTGCGGCGATAACGGTCGGTTTCCGGTTGTCATGCGTTTCTTCTCGTCTCGTATGAAATAGGGCCCGTTTGTGTACGGTCTATCCCGGTTGGCGGATGGCGCAAATGACGAAATTGCGGATCGGGCATCCCGTTGCGGCGCGATCCGAAGCCGGCGAGACGCGAAAGATTTGAATAGGGCGGATTCCCAAACTAGTCAACGGCAGAGCCGCGATAGCGGCGGTTCATTCGACTCGGCGCGAAACGGGAACGGCTAATCCACTGGAATCATTTCCGCTCAATATTCGGCGTTCGGGCCTGTGGGAAACTGTGTGGATAAACTGTGGATTCTTTGTGGCCTGTTTCGCCTTTTATTCACAACTTTTTTGCGAAGATTTGGTTTTTACTGTGGACTTATTTGGTATGGCGAGTGACCATTCACTTGGTACGTGAGAGCGCTGAAGTTCTTTTCGATGCTGTCAGCGCCCGCCTGCGGGGCTGGAAGGTCGTACGCGGGGGCGCGACGCGGAGAAGGGGCTTCAGGGGTCGGTGCGGGCCTTCGGGTTCTGCCGGCTTGGGTTTGGTTCCGGCGATGGCGCGTCGCGATGCCTTCGGGTGCGCCCGCAAAATCGAGGGAACCGCCGGACACGTCCGAGCGACCGCGGTTCTTTTGCCGGAGCGGCTTTAACGCTGCATTAGGGCGGAGGCATCGCACGGCGCGGCGATATTCGGCCGGAGCTTCCGGTTCGAGGCGTCGTTGCACCGGTGGTCTGTCTGGGGTCGCCTGTCGCGTTGCGAGACGCAGCAGGCGGTTTGCCGGAAAGGTTGTCGCCGGTAAGGCGGCGGCCTCGGGGCCAGGTAGCAGCTCTGCCATCTTCCGCCGGTTGCCTCCCTGTGCCTGGCGGAAGACAGGCCGCGCAGCGCTTCGGCGCAAGCGGGCCCGGCCGGTGGTCGTCACGCGGTGGCGATGAACGGTGAGAATGGTGGAGCCGGCCTGATCGGTGCGCGAGCGCCGTGACGGGTTCGGATGCGTTCGTCAGCCCGTGCTTTGGCGGGTGGCAACACTGCGGTCAAAGCACCATCCATCCGCGGCCGGCAGCGTCGTCGCCAGGGTGTCTGCCGGTTTTTGGATGGATTGGAGGATCCGCTTTCGCGGCCATGAGCCTAACGGCTCGGAGAGGCGTCGGGTGTACCGTTCGCGGTACGAATGTGATCTGGTGGTCCCACCAACTCCGGAACACAGCCCCGACGCCTTTCTTATATCAACCTTCTCCCAAGACCACAACTAAAAATCGGAAAGAATCAGAAGTTGAATTGACTCTGTATTTCAATAATACCGACACAAGTGCGACCTTCTCTTTTTCTGCTTTCGTGTTCTTCTGCTTTCTAAAGACTTACTGGCGGATTTATATGCTGTCTATGTCCACTATTCGCCGGACATGCGCGCCGCCATTGCCAGCAACCGTTGTGCCTCGCGGACGTGCAGCTCTTCGACCATCTTGCCGTCGACGGTAATGACACCTTTTCCTTCCGCGCGCGCCAAGTCGAAGGCTTCGCTGATCTTCCGCGCCCAGGCGATTTCTTCTTCGCTCGGGCCGAAGATCTTGTTCGCGGCATCGATCGTCTTCGGATGGATCAGCGACTTGCCGTCGAACCCGAAGGTCCGTCCGCGCCGGCAACTCTCGGCAAAGCCCGCGTCATCGGACAGGTCGTTGTAGACCGCGTCGATGATGGCGAGACCGTGCGCCCGGGCGGCGAGGATGCAGAGACCGAAGCTCGTCAGAAAGGGCAGGCCGTCGGGCGTCTGCCGGCAGCGCAGTTCGAGCGCCAGATCGTTGGTCCCCATGATCATGCCGGCGAGTCGCGGCGCGGCGGCGATCTCGGCCGAACGCAGGATCCCAAGCGGCGTTTCCATCATGCACCACACCGCCATCGTCGGCGGCGCGCCCGCCTCTTCGAGTCGCCGGACCGTTTCCACCACCGTCTCCGGGCTCTCGACCTTGGGCAGCAGGACGCCATCGGCGCCGGAGGCCGCGATCGCCGCGATGTCGGCGTCGAACCATGCGCTGCCGAGCCCATTGATCCGGACGAGCAGTTCCTTGCCGCCATATCCGCCCGCGGCGATGGCGGCGGTGATCTGGTCGCGGGCAAGCGCCTTGGCGTCGACGGCGACCGCGTCCTCGATGTCGAAGATGATCGCATCGGCGGCGAGGCCGCGCCCCTTTTCGATGGCGCGTGCGTTCGACCCGGGCATGTAGAGCATGCTGCGGCGGGGACGGGTGGTATTGGCCATGGCAATAAACCTCCGGCGTTGCTGGCAGGCGCGACTATATCGACGCGTGCAAGGCGAGCAACGGTGCGAAGGGCGAGACCGGCGGAAATTGCCATTTGGCCGCGTCCGCGATTGGCCTAGAGTGACGCGGCCATGGGTATCCTTTCCATCCAGTCCTCCGTCTCGGCGGGCCACGTGGGCAACAACGCCGCGGTCTTTCCCCTGCAGCGGCTCGGCTTCGAGGTCTGGCGCGTGGATACCGTCATTTTCTCGAACCATCCGGCGCATGGCCGCCACCAGGGCCGGGTCGTCGCGAGCGGCGAGGTCGCGGCGCTCTTGTCGGGGATCGAGGCGCTCGGGCTGTGGCCGCATTGCGACGCGGTGCTATCGGGTTATCTCGGCACGGCCGACACGGGTCCCGTGGTGACGGACGCCGTGACGCGCATCCGGGCGGCGCATAAAGATACTCTCTACCTGTGCGACCCCGTCATCGGCGATCAGGGAAAGCGCTATGTCGCGGAAGGGCTCGTCGATTTCTATCGGACGCAAGGCGTCCCCGCGGCGGATCTCGTGACCCCCAACGCCTTCGAGGCGCAGTGCCTGACCGGGATCGAGACGGCGACGGCCGAAAGCGCGCTCGCCGCCGCCCGCGCGCTGCGCGCCATGGGGCCGCGCATCGCCGTCATCACAGGGGTGCTCGAAGGCGACGACGTCGTCACCGTTGCGGCCAACAAAACAGGCGCCTGGCGCGTTATCACGCCGCGGCTGCCGATACCCGGCTACGGCGCCGGCGACCTCTTCGCGGCCCTGCTCTTGGGCCATCTCCTGCGCAAGGCAGCCCTGCCGGACGCGCTTTCCCGTGCCGTCTCCGCGGTGCAGGCCGTGCTCGCGGCGGACGCTTCGGAAAGCGCGCTGGACCTGCCGCTGATCGCGGCTCAGGACGCGCTCCTGGCCCCGCCCCGGCTCTATCCGGCGGAGCCGGTCGGCTGATCCGCAAAATTAACGCAATTAATATGTACGCTTAATAACGATGCCCTTGCGGCGATTTTCTCCAATTTTATATGTGCGCATAATATATGTTCGAAAGAAACGCGCCGCCGGCCATCTTTCCGGGGCGCGTCTCTCAGGCTCGGAAAGCGCGTAGCGCCGGCTTCCTCTAGGCGGCCTTGCGCTGCAGATAGCCGCCGATCAGGGCCTCGGCGATCTGTACCGCGTTGAGCGCCGCGCCCTTGCGCAGATTGTCCGAGACGACCCAAAGCGACAGCCCGTGCTCGACCGTCGGGTCTTCCCGGATGCGGCTAACAAAGACGGCGTCCTCGCCGGTCGCTTCCTTCGGCGTCATGTAGCCGCCATCCTCGTGCTCGTCCACGACCGTGATGCCGGGCGCGTCCTCGAGGGCTTCTCGCGCCTCTGCCGCGGAAATCGGTCCCTCGAACTCGAGATTGATCGCCTCGCCGTGGCCGACGAAAACCGGCACCCGCACGCAGGTCGCGGTGACCGCGATTTTCGGGTCCAGGATCTTCTTCGTCTCGACCACCATCTTCCACTCTTCCTTGGTCGAGCCGTCCTCCATGAACTTGTCGATATGCGGGATGACGTTAAAGGCCATCTGCTTGGTGAACTTCCCGGGCTGGACCATCTCGTTCATGTAGATGCGGCGCGTCTCGCTGAATAACGCGTCCATCGCATCCTTTCCGGCGCCGGAGACCGACTGGTAGGTCGCCACGACGACCCGGCGGATGCGGGCGAGGTCGTGCAGCGGCTTCAGCGCGACCACCATCTGGATGGTCGAGCAGTTCGGATTGGCGATGATGTTCTTCTTCGCGTAGCCGGCGATCGCCTTCGCGTTGACCTCGGGCACGACGAGCGGCACATCGGGGTCCATCCGGAAGTAGGAGGTGTTGTCGATGACGACGGCACCCGCCTTCGCGGCGCGCGGCGAATGCTCCATCGAGACCGAGGCGCCCGGGGACGACAGCACGATATCGATATTACGAAAGTCGAAGTCGGCCAGATTGGCGACCTTCAGCACCGTGTCGTCGCCGAAGGAGACCTGTTTCCCCTTCGAGCGCTCCGACGCCAGCGCCACCACTTCGTCGACCGGGAAGGCACGTTCGGCCAGGATCTGCAACATCTCGCGGCCGACATTTCCCGTCGCCCCCACCACTGCCACACGATAACCCATCGTCTTTGGCTCCATCGGATCGTCGCCCCGGGTCACGGCCCGGCGGCGGTTGGTTCAAATTCGGCTTCACCTAAGGGCTCGGCGCAAGAAATACAAGCCGCCCCAAAAGCAAAACCGCGGAGTTCGCGTTACGCTCCGCGGTCTTCCGAAACGATTGAGGAAGCCGCCGGCGCGCAAGCGGGCCGGCGGTATGAGCCGGCCTTAGCCGCCCGGTTTGCTGGGCGCCGGAGTCGACGTGGTCGTCGAATTGGTCATCACGGTCTGCTGCTGACCGGAATTCGACGTCTGATGCGCCGGGCAGGCAAGCGCCGCCCCCGCCATCGCGGTGATCCCGAGCGTCGCCAGCGCCACGATCAAGGACTTTTGCATCGCTCCAACTCCTCAGAGGACTTAAGCGATCGTTATCTTAGCGCGAATCGGCGCCGATAGAAACCGGAATTGCGCCGTGGACGGCGGCCGGCCCCTGCCGGGGCGCCCTCAATTCGCTGATTTATCAAGCTCCTTCAAAAGGATATCGACCATCACGTTGGTCGACACCTTGGCCATGCCGGACGTCATGATATCCGCGGTGCGGACGCCGCCGTTCAGGATCGACTGCGTCGCCGTCTCGATCAGCGAGGCCTCGTCGGCAAGGCCAAAGGAGTAACGCAGCAGCATCGAGAAGCTGAGGATCGCGGCCAGCGGGTTGACGACGTTCTTGCCGGCGATGTCCGGCGCGCTGCCGTGCACCGGCTCGTAGAG
Source organism: uncultured Rhodospirillaceae bacterium (assembly GCA_964585785.1). Classification (GTDB taxonomy): domain Bacteria; phylum Pseudomonadota; class Alphaproteobacteria; order UBA8366; family UBA8366; genus WHUA01. The sequence continues at coordinate 462 of CAZPFL010000237.1, read as the reverse complement.
CGCCATCCGCCGCCCGGTGGCATCCGGCGCGCCCAGCGAGGCGGAGGGCAACATGCCAATCGAGCCCGTAAGCATCGAGGCGCAGTCGGACAGGATGTCGCCGAACATGTTGTCGGTGACGATGACGTCGAACTGGCGCGGGTTGCGGACGAGCTGCATGGCGCAGTTGTCGACGTACATATGCCCGAGCTCGACGTCGCTGTATTTCTCCGCGTGCAGCTTCGTCACGAGCTCGCGCCACAGCACGCCGGTGGCCATGACGTTCTCTTTCTCGACCGACATCACCTTATTGCGCCGCTCGCGGGCCAGCTCGAAGGCGACCTCCGCGACGCGCAGGATCTCGCCCTCGGTATAGACTTGCGTATCGACCGCGCGGCGGGTGCCGTCGGGCAGGGTTTCGATCCCGCGCGGCGAGCCGAAATAGATGCCCGAGGTCAGCTCGCGGACGATCATCAGGTCGAG